>NZ_JBXWPG010000002.1:0-396250 GCF_059611285.1 Ruegeria sp. CDSA236 | reverse complement strand
GTGGCCCGTTCGTCTATCGGTTAGGACGCCAGGTTTTCAACCTGGAAAGAGGGGTTCGATTCCCCTACGGGCTACCACTTCATCACACTCCGAACTTTTCCTGACACAGGGCCTGTACTTGCGCCCAGACGGATTTGAATTCCGGCGTGTTTTCGGCGGCATAGTGGAAGTTCTTCATCAATCCCGTAAGCTGAGTGAAGACCTGGCGTACCTCGGCCTTGTCGGCGAACTGCGCGGTGGATTGAGTGACGCCATAGACCAGTTTGAACGTCATCTTCTGACGCTCTAGCGGCACCGACGCATCCACCGGGTCAAAGGCATCCTGCTGCAGATAGACCATGTCGACAAACAGCGCCTTTTGCTGAGTCACAAAATCCTCGATCGTGACCCCTTCCTCGCCGGTCACCTGCATCATCTGGTCAACCTGTTCGCCCCTTTCGATCAATGCCAGCAAGTCGCGCACTTTGCCCGTCCATCCGGCCTCGGCGTTGGTGTCGTACCAGTCTGAGAGCTGTTCCAGATAACGCGACCAGCTGAGCATCGGATCGACCGCAGGATAGAACCGCTTATAGGCGCGTTCGGACGACAGGCCGAGGAAACACTTCACCGTGGACAGCGTCGATTGCGTGACCGGTTCATCAAAGTTCCCACCTGCCGGTGACACGGTCCCGATCAGGGTCAGGCTGCCGGTGTCCCCATCATTGGTCTTCATCGCTCCGGCGCGTTCGTACAACCCCTTGATCGAGCTTTCGAGATAGGCGGGAAAGCCCTCTTCCCCCGGAATTTCTTCGAGCTTGCCGGAGGTCTCGCGCATGGCCTGAGCCCAGCGACTGGTACTGTCCGCGATCAGCAGCACATCATACCCCATCTGGCGGTAATACTCACCCAGAGTGATCCCGGTGAAGATCGACGCCTCGCGTGCAGCTACGGGCATCGAGGAGGTGTTGCAGATGATGATCGTCCGGTCCATCAGACTGCCGCCAGTGGTCGGGTCGGTCATCTTCGGGAATTCCGCAATCGTCTCGACAACCTCACCCGCGCGTTCACCACAGGCCACCACGATCACGATGTCCACCTTGGCGTTGCGTGCAATCAGGTTCTGCAGCACCGTCTTGCCTGCGCCGAACGGACCAGGAATACAGGCCGTCCCACCGCGGGCAATCGGAAAGAACGTGTCGATCAGGCGTTGAGAGGTCAGGACAGGTTCGGTCGGATAGAGCCGCTCGGACAAGGTGCGTTTCAGAACGTTTTCCGGCAAAGCCCGCCGTACCGGCCATTTCTGCGACAGGGTCAGCGTGTGCTCACCCCCCTGTGCATCTTCAAGCCGCGCCACGATATCATGGATCATGGCCGCACCCTTCTGAACCCAAATGACTTTGTAATCCCCAACCCAGTTAAAGGGCAGCATGATCTTATGGGTAAAATGCCCCTCGGGCACCGCCCCGATGCTGTCGCCTGCAGTGACCGTGTCGCCCACCTTGACCGATGGGGTAAACGACCACTTTGCCTGAGTGTCCAGCGGCGCCACGTCCGCCCCACGCGGCAGAAAGGTTCCGAATTCTGCCGCCACCTTGGCCAAAGGCGACTGCAAGCCGTCAAACACCTGCCCCAACAGCCCAGGACCAAGTTCGACCGAGAGCAGCTGCCCGGATTGTTCGACCGGGTCGCCCACGGCGACGCCATCAGTGCTTTCGTAAACCTGCACATCGGCAGTGTCGCCCCGCACCCGTAACACTTCGGCTTTCAGACGTTCCTGACGTCCACCGGGGCCGGGCCGCGTGGGCAGAATGAAAACGACCTCATTCTTGACCAGCTGTCCGGGATGGCCTGTGGCATCAGGGTTCGCCTGAATTTGTACCAGCCCTTCCTGTACCGAGACGACGCGGGCAGTAGAGGTCTGCGTGGCGGAGGTTGGGGCTGTCATGCGCTTACTCCCTCGAAATCCAAGTCGATCGCACTTGCCATGGCGTGTTGCGCCAGTTTCTCAAAGCGCGTTGCCGCGTCACGCGCATTGCTTTGCGCCCAGCGATCAAAAATATTCCAGATCAGAACATAAATCGCCACGGCTTCGAAATCGAACAGATGGCGCGCGGCGTAGCGTTTCAGTTGCTTATGGCTGACCGACAAAAGCAACCGTTCAAGCCCCAGGGGGTCATCGACATCCAGCAAGTGTTTGGCTTCTTTGATCCAGGGCATTGGGGTTTCCAGCCGAAAGGCAGGGTCGCCCCAGTTGGCTGGAATGTGTCGGCTCCAGCGTCCAATGCCATAGACGCCACTAGGTGCAGCACCCCCCTGTTTGCGCAGGCGCAGCGCGGCAACCGCCGTCCTCAAATCCATCCGTTCCATGAACAGCTTGCGCAAGGTCGGTTGTGAAATGTGCCGGAGCGCTTCTTTGCATCGCTCAATGGTCTGTGCATCCGTGGTGTTCATATCATAGTTGTTCCAGTTCAGAGCGTGTTCCATTACCTCCAGAACCCGCGCATCCGCTGGTGTCAGCGCCCGCAAGCGCCGGTCCAGCCTGAGCCGCGACAGTGGAGGTTGTTTGGCGATGAACAACCGTTCCGAGCCCGGCAGGCTGCTGATCAGCGCGATATAGGCGTCAGGGTCCGACATGTTACCGGATCACACCTTCCAAAACAGCACGAAAGCGCGGCTGCAAATGTTCCATTAACAACGAGGCGACGGCCTTATCGGTCAGATCCAGAACAACCCCCTGTTCATCAGCCCGGATGCGGATGCCATTCTGGGTGTCATCCGCGCTGTGCAGCTCAACCTGTTCCTTCAGCATTTCAGCCGTCAGTCCCAGAACGTAACGCGTCAGCTTTCCCGACTGAATATCATCGGCGTTCTGTTTGATGTCATCCTGAGTGGCGACCCTGGGGGGCAGTATGACCTGCGCGGGCCCTTCCAGTCTGGCGTCTGACGCGGCGCGACCGACGACCTCAAGGATCATTTGTTTCAGCAGTTCAGGATCAGTCATTTCTTGGGTGACCAGCCGTTCAACATCCTTGCGAAATCGATCTGTCAGACCGGCCTTCATTGTAAGCACCGCATCACGCATCGCTGTGTTCAGCGCCTCTTCTCCGGCTGTGCGATAATTATCCGCCTCGGCACGGGCCTTTTTCCGATACTCATCTACGTCGCGCTTGGCATCGGCAAGAATTTTGGCCGCCTCGGCTTTGGCATCAGCGCGCAGCTTGTCTGCATCGGCCTGACCGGCAGCCACACCATCGCTGCGCAGCTTGTCGATCAGCGCATCCACCCCATGCGAAATCATCCCGTCCTGTGCCATCAGCTAATCCCCGCGCTGATGACCAAAGCAAAGACAAAGGCAAATACGCCAAAGCCCTCGATGATTGCAGCCGGCGCAAGTGCCAGGCCAAAAATCTCGGGCTTTTCCTTGGTTGCGTTAATCGCTGCAGCACAGGCCCTTCCCTGCCAGATGCCGCAATACATCAGGGCGATGCCCGACAGGATACCGATCCCGAACAGCCCGCCTGCATTTTCAGGCGTCACATCGCGGTTCAGCGTGAACATGATGACGATGCCGTAGATCACCATCGTCGATGGAAAGGCCGACACGCCGATAAACCGGCCATACCCGCCTTCGGTTTCCGTCATCGCTCCGATACTGGCCTGTCCAGCAATGGAACAGCCAATCGCGCTTGCTGCGGCGCCCAGCGCCATGGGGGCATAGATTCCCAACCAGCCCAATGTAAGTACAAGCTCATTCATTCCTGAACCTCCTTGCGGGCGAACGGGCGAAAGACGATGCCTTCATCCGGCAGACCCCATTTAAAGAATTCGATGTAATTGAGACGTAATCCGTGAACGACGCCGCTCATCATGGCGAGCGCGAAATTGAGGATGTGCCCGGCGATCAGGATCAACACTCCGAACAGAAGGCCCAGCCCTTTCAGGGACTGCATCACCGAGACCGCCAGATCGTTGAACGTGATCGCCAGCGAAGCCGAGGCCAGCCCCAGCGCAAACAGGCGCATATAGCTAAGCACATCGCCAAAGGCCCCCATCGCCCCGGCCAACCCCTGCACGCCCTCTATCAGGCGCCACAGCCAGTCAGAGGGTTTGGCAATCTCGCGCTCGCTGGTGAACAGAAGGATCGCCAAGGCCCCAGCGATCATGATCGCGGCCCCCGGTGCAGTTGGTCCGCCTTTCATATAGCTCAGCCACAGTATAAACCCGCCGATCAACACCGCGATCCAGCCAAGATTGGCAACGGAACTGCGCCGCCCCCAAGACGCGCGTGCTGCAAGCGCATTCGCCAATATCAGGTGCAGAACACCGACCACGATTGAAATCATCATCATCGAGTCGAAATTGTTCAGGTCCAACAGCTTGAGTTTCCCCCAGATCGTGCCCGAGGCCGGGGAAGCGCCAAAATAGCTTCCAACCAAAATCCCGTACAGGACCGTCGCGCCCGAGATGATCAAACCATAAAGCCGCCACGATCTTTTCGCCGGTGTATTGTCGAGACGTTTCCAGAAGGCCAACAGCCCCAGCAGGATAACCAGGCCATAGCCGGCATCCGCAACGATCATCGCAAAGAAGATCGCGAACGAGACGGACACGATTATGCTGGGGTCCCATTCTCGGTACCCAGGAACCTGATAGAACAGGGCAAGGTCTACTGCTGCACTGCGATTTTCCGGCTGCTCAAGCAGCGTCGGAGGCATCTCGTTCGGGCCCGGGTCTTCGATCAAAACAGCGGCGTTCTGCGAATTGGCCATGTCCAGGACAGCCTCGACCTGATCGCTGGGCACCCAACCCTGCAGGGCAAACACTTCGCCTTCGTCGCGGACCTTTTGCGTGGCATGAGCCAGTTCTGCTGCGCTTTCGGCGGCGGCAAGATTACGCCGCATCAACGTCAGAAAACGGGTCTGCCCGATACGCTCGGCTTCCAGCGCCTCAATGGCGATTTCGGCCTCTTCCAGCTGAGCTTCAAGCTCGTGAATGGGCAACGAACCCGTATGGGTGCGCGGCACTGGAAGGATGTCGTCTTCGGGATCTTCCGGGGCGATCAGAACGGCGTAGAGAAACCGGTGATCCTCTTGCAGGATGGCCCAGGGCAACTGAAGCTCCGCCAGTGCCTCACGGTGCTTTAGCGGCAGTTGATAGAACCAAAGCCGGTTGCCTGCCAACACATCACTCGGCGGAAAATCCAGATCTCCCCACGGGCGCACCTGAGCGATCCGGTGGGCCAAAAAATCCCGGTGGTCGGTCATATCCCGTATGCGCTGCATCAAGTCCAGGACTTCACCGACGAACTGGTCCATATCAAAACCAGAATCGCGCCGAACCTGACGGCGCGTTTCCGACGATTCTTTCAAGAACCGCAATGCTTTATACGCATCTCGGGCTCCACGCTCGTTGATCCGCTCTGGCTCTGCCGGCGGCGGTGCCAAAGGTAAAACATGCATGCATCCCAATGTCTGCAGCGCGCCCAGAGTGTCCCCCTTGTTCGCGGCGCGGCCGACCAAAGACAGTTTTTTCAGCCTTGCAACACTCATCCCGCAACCTCCTTCGCATGTTTGCGTTTGGAGATTTTCGAGCGCACAACGGATTGCATCTGTTCATCGCTCAGATAGATGCGGATTTTCTTGATGTTGGCTCTGGCGCGCGGGATCAACACCTTCTCGAACAGATTGACGCGCTGCGTGATCGTGGCGACTGATTTGTCAAAAATCCTGACCCTTTCTTCGGCCACTTTCACGCGCAATCGGGCTTCGATCATGTCATGCAACAGACGCGCCACGGCATCCACCCAATGTGGCTTGGCCAAAAGGGAATACGGACGTACCGCGACCTCGATTCGGTCCAGATCGGGCATGGTAACGCCAACCACGTTGACCTTCTTCAGCCGGTAATCCTTTAGTTCGACCAACCCTTCCAGGTCGACACCTTGTTGCGCCAGCATGGGCAGCTTTTCCCCGACCTGCTGTGCCAAGCGCGCCACCTCCTCCTGCAGGTGCTGCACATTTTTACGTGCCTTGGCCCGTTCAGCCATCAGTTGCTGACGCTTCAGGTCCAGAGACGGCAAGAACCGCTCATAGCTTTTCAGCTGCGTCTGCTCGCGTGCAAGCGACGATTTATTCAGCTGCAACCGCGCCATGTGCATCCTTTGGGAAGTATTTGTCGATCAGATCCTGCTTCATCAGCAACTGCTCGGGGGCAAAGCATTCAGCTAGTGTCTTCCATCCCAGATCTAGCGCATCCTCCAGCGGGATCGAGACGTTGATGTCCATAAAGCGTTTGCGGAACAAGGCGCCGAATTTCAGCAACTGGGTGTCATAATCCGATAGGTCAAACGCCATGGCCTGTTTCTGCGCGGCATCTCGGCTTTCGGAATAGAACCGGATCATCGTGTTCATGATCTGGCCGTGGTCTTCGCGCGTGGTCTTGCCGATTACATTCTGCTTGAGGCGTGACAAACTGCCGAACGGGTCGATCACCCCGGAATGCAGGTAAAACTGGCCTTCAGTGATATACCCGGTGTTGTCCGGCACCGGATGCGTCACGTCATTCCCGGGCATGGTTGTGACAGTCAGCACAGTAACCGATCCACCCTTGGCATAGTCGCAAGCTTTCTCATACCGTCGTGCCAGTTGCGAGTAGAGATCGCCCATATATCCACGCTGCGATGGGACGCGTTCCTGACTGATCCCAACCTCTTTCATCGCATCGGCATAGGCGGTCATATCCGTCAGCAGGACCAGAACACGCTTGCCCTCTTCCACAGCGAATTTCTCGGCAACGGCCAGCGCCATATCCGGCACCAGCAGGCGTTCGACCAACGGGTCCATGGCCTGATTGACGAACATCACGGTCCGCGAGAACACGCCCGCATCCTCGAACGAGGTTCTGAACGTGTGGAAGTCGTCAAAAATCAGCCCTAGCCCGCCAAACACAACAATATCCGCATCCGCCTGAATGCCGATGCGGCTGAGAAACGCGTTGAACGGCTCGCCGGATACCGAAAATATTGGGATCTTCTGGCTTTCGACCAGCGTATTGAACACGTCGATCATCGGCACATCCGTGCGAATCATCTTGTTGGGAACCGACCGCTCAACCGGATTCACCGTTGGTCCCCCAATGTCGATGCGCGGTTCGGCAGACAAGTCCGGACCGCCGTCAATCGCCTCGCCTGCGCCGTCAAACACCCGGCCCAGAATATTGGCCGAATACGGGGTTTGCATCGGATGACCAAGGAACGTTGCTGTCGCCTCGGTCGAAATCCCTTTGGTACCCGAGAACACTTGCAAGGTTATCACATCGCGGTCGATGAAGATGACTTGCGCCAGCGTTCTGTGCCCATCGACAGTTTCGATCACGGCCAGATCGTTGAAACGCACCGTCGCGTCAGCGGACCCGTCACTCGGAACTTTTATCTTTAGCGTATCCCCCACGATCTCGAGAACGCGGGTAAATTTCAGAAGACTTCGGGACATTTCTGATCCTCATAGCCTGAAAACTTGATTGAACTCAAATCGTGCAGCAAACGGTCACACAAGTCTGCTTTTCAAATCGACCCGCATCACAGCGTCTGCCGAAAAACCATGCGCGCGACCCTGCATTCAAGGGGTCTGCGAACTGAAATTAATGGGCAAATGGTGCTTTAAAACATGATATAAATCAATTCATTTTCAGAAATTTATCCCGGCTATCACCTCAATTACTAAAAATTTAGTTTGACACGCAGGAGGCAAATCGCTGATGCTGATCGTCATCCGGTCTGCGCCGGATCACATTATCTTTGGGAGGAAACAGATGCGGAGACATCTACTTTCCGCAGTGGCGGCGGCTGCCGTCATTGCGGGGCACGGTCCCGTTTGGGCCGACGAAGCCGCAGCACAACGTTGGATCGACGACGAATTCCAGCCATCAACCCTGTCGAAAGACGAACAGATGGCCGAGATGCAATGGTTCATCGAAGCTGCACAGCCTTACAATGGCATGGAAATCAACGTCCTGTCCGAAGGCATCCCTACGCACTCTTACGAATCTGAGGTTCTGACCAAGGCGTTCGAAGAAATTACCGGCATCAAGGTCAATCACCAGATTCTGGGTGAAGGCGAAGTAGTTCAAGCCGTTCAAACCCAGCTGCAAACAGGTCGGAATCTGTATGACGGCTACGTGAACGACAGTGACCTGATCGGCACCCACTCGCGTCTGCAGTTGGCGTATCCGCTGACCGACATGATGGGTGGCGACTGGGCGGGCACGACCTCCCCGACGCTGGATCTGGATGACTTCATGGGCATTCAGTTCACCACCGGTCCGGATGGCAAGCTGTATCAGCTGCCTGATCAGCAGTTTGCGAACCTCTACTGGTTCCGCAAGGACTGGTTCGACGATGAGGCAAACAAAGCCGCGTTCAAAGAGAAGTACGGCTATGATCTGGGCGTTCCGGTCAACTGGTCCGCTTACGAAGACATCGCCGATTTCTTTACCAACGATGTGAAAGAAGTCGACGGTACCGCGATCTATGGCCACATGGATTACGGCAAGCGCGCACCTGACCTGGGTTGGCGTATGACCGACGCGTGGCTGTCGATGGCTGGTGCTGGCGACAAGGGTGAGCCGAACGGCATCCCCGTTGACGAATGGGGCATCCGCATGGAAGCGGGCACCTGTAACCCTGTTGGCGCATCTGTGTCGCGCGGTGGTGCTGCAAACGGTCCGGCTGCGGTCTATGCGATCCGCAAATGGGACGAATGGCTGCGCAACTATGCGCCTCCAGGTGCCGCGTCTTATGACTTCTACCAGTCGCTGCCGGCGCTTAGCCAAGGCAACGTGGCCCAGCAAATCTTCTGGTACACCGCCTTTACCGCCGACATGGTGAAGCCGAAGTCCGAAGGCAACAACACCGTCGACGACGAAGGCACACCGCTTTGGCGGATGGCGCCGAGCCCGCATGGCCCCTATTGGGAAGATGGTCAGAAGGTTGGGTATCAGGACGTGGGATCCTGGACTTTCCTGAAGTCGACCCCTGCGGATCGTGCTCAGGCGGCTTGGCTGTATGCCCAGTTCGTGACATCCAAGACGGTCGACGTGAAGAAGTCCCATGTGGGTCTGACTTTCATTCGCGACAGCTCGGTCAACCACGAGTCGTTCACCGAACGCGCGCCCAAGCTGGGTGGTCTGGTCGAGTTCTATCGCTCACCTGACCGCGTGGCATGGTCGCCGACCGGCATCAACGTGCCGGATTATCCAAAGCTGGCCCAGATCTGGTGGCAGCAGATCGGTGACGTGAACTCGGGTGCCTTCACTCCGCAAGAAGCGATGGATCGTCTGGCCGAAGAGATGGACATCACAATGGGCCGGATGCAGGCCGCGGATGAAAGCGCCGGTGTCTACGGCGGTTGTGGTCCGCGCTTGAACGAGCCGCAGGATGCGTCCTTCTGGCTGGAAAAGCCGGGTTCGCCAAAAGCCAAGCTGGAGAACGAAAAGCCGCAAGGCCAGACCGTCAACTATGACGAACTGGTTCAGCGCTGGCAGTCCCAGTAAGCGTAAACTCGTAGGCCGGGCTCAGACCCGGCCTACCCCCAAATACCCCCAGAGAACACCAGATGATCGAACTTCAAGACGCGACCAAACGGGTCGGCAACGTCATCCATATCAAACCCACGAATCTGACGCTGCAAACAGGCCATTTCAATGTGTTACTGGGTGCCACCGGTTCCGGGAAAACATCACTGATCAAGATGATGGCTGGACTGGATCCGATCGCCACAGGCAAAGTCCTGATGGACGGTCAGGACGTGACTCGGCTGAATACGCAGAAGCGTAAGATCAGTCTGGTGCACCAGTTTTTCGTCAATTACCCCCATATGAGCGTTTTCGACAACATTGCCTCGCCCCTGCGCGTGGCAGGCATGGCGAAAAGCGAAATCGAAGGCCGCGTGGAAGAGGCCGCTGATCTGCTGCAACTGCGTCCGATGCTGCAGCGCCGCCCGCACGAGCTGTCGGGTGGGCAACAACAACGCACCGCTTTGGCCCGCGCGATTGCCAAGGAAAGCCGGGCCGTGTTCCTTGATGAACCCCTTGCCAATCTGGACTACAAACTGCGCGAAGAGCTACGCGAGCAACTTCCTGATCTTTTTGCCGGACGCGGGGCCGTTGTGGTCTATGCGACATCAGAACCGGAAGAAGCATTGCTGCTCGGTGGTCATACCGCTCTGATGGCAGACGGCCGGGTCACCCAATTTGGGCCAACCGCTGATATCTACCGCAATCCGGAAAACATCGCTGCCGCACGTGTGTTCTCGGATCCGCCCATCAACGTCGCGCATATCACCGTCTCGGGTGCGCAGGCGCAACTTGCAGGGGGCGGTGGATGGGCCGTCACCGGCATCGCAGACGGTGAATACACAGTAGCGGTACGCCCGCATCGCGTGACGCCATTCCGCACATCGGACGCAGATGTAGAGCTGACCGGGCGTGTGATCGTGACCGAGCTATCCGGATCTGACTCCAGTGCGCATTTCCAACATGGGAACGACGCATGGGTCTCATTGGCGGCGGGCGTACATCCCTATCAGGTTGGCGAAGACCATAGTTTCTATATGAATCCGGCCCATTGCCGGTATTTCGGCCAAGACGGCAAAAGGGTGGCCTGACATGGCACAGATCAAGCTTTCAAACCTTCGACACAGCTATATGCCATCGCCGCAAGGCCCCGAAGATTATGCGCTGAAGGAAATCGACGTCACTTGGCGCGATGGTGGGGCCTATGCGCTGCTGGGGCCATCGGGCTGCGGCAAGTCTACACTGCTGAACATCATCTCGGGCCTGCTGACACCCTCTGAGGGGCAGATCCTGTTTGATGACCGCGACGTGACCGCCCTGCCCCCTGATCAGCGCAACATTGCGCAGGTTTTTCAGTTTCCAGTGATCTACGACACGATGACCGTAGGCGAGAACCTAGCCTTTCCTCTGAAAAACCGGGGCGTTGACGCGGCAACCATTAAGCGGCGTGTTGATGAGATTGCCGAAATGCTGGATGTCACGGATATGCTGGGCACCAAAGCCTCTGGCCTGAGCCCGGACAACAAGCAAAAAATCTCGATGGGGCGCGGACTAGTGCGCGATGACGTGAATGCGGTGATGTTTGATGAGCCGCTGACCGTGATCGACCCGCATCTGAAATGGAAACTGCGGTCCAAGTTGAAAGAGCTGCACCAGCGCGTAAAAGCCACAATGATCTACGTCACCCACGACCAGACCGAGGCGTTGACTTTTGCTGATGAAGTCGTGGTCATGCAGGATGGAGAAGTGGTTCAGATCGGTACGCCGGTTGAACTGTTCGAGCGGCCTCAGCATACATTCGTTGGTCACTTTATCGGCTCGCCCGGCATGAATGTGTTGCCCTGCGATACCAAGGGCGATCGCGCTATTTTCGAAGGGCATGAGGTGGCCTTGGAAGGTCCGACCCATGGTGAAGGTGGTCGCACCGATCTGGGAATACGCCCGGAATATGTAGGCTTCGGCCAATCCGGCATACCGGCACATGTCACCAAAGTGGCCGATATCGGGCGCCATTACGTGGTCAGTGCCATGGTTGGGAACACGCCGATCAAGGCCGTCACCGAACACAATGCCCCCGAACAAGGCTCGATGGTCTTTCTGCAATTCAAACCCGAGCAGTCCCGCGTCTATCGCGACGGCTGGATCGCAACGCAGGAGCGGGCCCAATGAGAACAATAAACCAAAGAGCATGGTTCTTTGTCCTGCCGGTTCTGGCACTGGTCGCGTTCAACGCGCTGGTGCCAATGATGACAGTGGTCAACTACTCGGTGCAGGAGACCTTCGGCAATAACCAGTTCTTCTGGGAAGGGCTGGGATGGTTCGAACAAATCCTGCGCTCCGACCGTTTTCAGGCCGCTTTGGGGCGACAGTTCCTGTTTACCTTCATGATCCTGATCATCGAGGTGCCGCTGGGCATCATTGTCGCCCTGTCGATGCCGCGCAAAGGCTTTTGGGTGCCGGTCTGTCTGGTGCTGATGGCTCTGCCGATGCTCATCCCCTGGAACGTAGTCGGCTCGATGTGGAACATCTTTACCCTGCCAAAAATCGGCCTGCTGGGGTATTTTCTGAATGACGTGCTGGGCATCAATTATGACATGACACAGCAACCATTGTCGGCCTGGATCACTGTCATCATCATGGATGTCTGGCACTGGACTTCGCTGGTGGTTCTACTGTGCTACGCGGGCCTGGTTTCGATCCCGGACGCCTATTATCAGGCGGCCAAGATCGACGGTGCAAGCCCGTGGTCAGTGTTCCGGTATATCCAGTTACCCAAGATGAAGACGGTTCTGACAATCGCCATCCTGCTGCGGTTCATGGACAGTTTCAACATCTACACCGAACCCTTCGTTTTGACTGGCGGGGGTCCCGGAAACTCGACCACCTTACTGTCGATTGATCTTGTAAAGATCGCGCTGGGACAGTTCGACCTTGGCCCTGCGGCTGCGATGAGCTTGATCTATTTCGCCATCACACTGCTGGTCTCATGGGTCTTCTACACTCTGATGACAAAGGATGACGCCGAATGAAAAAGCGCTCCCTCATCCCGATCCTCTATATCGCGTTCCTGATGTTGCCGATCTATTGGCTGGTGGCGATGTCCTTCAAGACCACGAACGAGATCCTGTCGGGCTTTTCTCTGTTCCCGCAGACCTTTACGCTGGAAAATTACATCACGATCTTCACAGACCCGACGTGGTATTGGGGCTACATCAACTCGATCACCTATGTGACGCTGAACACGGTACTTTCCGTCTGTGTCGCCCTGCCAGCGGCCTATGCGTTCTCACGCTATCGGTTCCTAGGGGACAAGCAGTTGTTCTTCTGGCTGCTGACCAACCGGATGGCACCGGCTGCGGTGTTCGCCTTACCGTTCTTTCAGCTCTATTCGTCAATCCAGTTGTTTGACACCTATCTGGCGGTGGCGCTGGCGCATACGCTGTTTAACGTGCCGCTAGCGGTGTGGATTTTGGAAGGGTTCATGCGTGGCATCCCGAAGGAGTTGGACGAAACCGCTTATGTGGACGGGTATTCCTTTCCGCGCTTTTTCGTCACGATATTCCTGCCAAATATCAAAGCGGGCGTAGGCGTCGCGGCATTCTTCTGCTTCATGTTCTCATGGGTCGAAATGCTGTTGGCCAAGACTCTGACAGCGGTCGAGGCCAAACCCATCGCGGCCGTAATGACCCGAACCGCGTCCAGCGCCGGGTACGAATTGGGCCTGCTGGCCGCCGCCGGGACGCTGACCATCATCCCCGGCGCCATCGTCATCTGGTTTGTCCGCAACTACATCGCGCGTGGTTTCGCGATGGGGCGTGTATGAGGTTCGATATGCGTAAACTGCTTTTGATCCCCTTTCTGATCCCCGGTTCGGCCTTGGCGCAAGCACAGGCCGGGTGGGGAAGTGTGGGTCAGCCCGAAGAAAAAGAGTTTTCCTGGACTGCGCCCTTGTGGCCGGATTTCTGGATGGCGTGGACACCGGCGACCCTGGCCGTATTTGTCGGCATCTTTTCAGCCATCGCGCTGATCGGTCTGCTGGAAGGGTTCAAATACCGCGACGGGATTGAACGGCGCGGCGTTCTGGGCTTGACCACCACATTGGGCGACCGTCTGTTCATCACATTGCTTGGGGCAGCTTACATTTTTCTGGCCTGGTTAGGGCTAGTCGGGCAACCGGTCTGGACACCGCTGTTCCTGTCCATCGGCTGGGGCGTTTTCGTGTTCTGGAAAGTTTAAGCTTTGCGAAACCATCAAAGGATGCTTGTCTGTCAGGCACAGGTAAAATGACGGCACTGGGATCAATGCGAAAGAAAAAGACGACAAACCTGCTGACCGAGGTCGAACTGGAGTTCATGAACGAACTCTGGGCTCTGGGTCAGGGCTCGGTGCGTGATGTACTGGACCGGCTGCCACCAGATCGGAACCTGGCCTATACGTCAGGGGCCACAATCCTTCGCATTCTTGACGAAAAAGGCTTTGTAGAAAGTCGCAAAAACGGCAAGACCTTAAGTTATACGCCGCTTCTGGAAAAGGATAGGTATCAGGCGCGTTCACTGCAGAACCTGTCACGAACCCTGTTCGATGACACACCAGCCACGCTGGTTGCACGGTTGGTAGATGACGCCGGTCTGAGCGAGGCAGATCTTGAGGATATTCGGGCACTGGTAGAGAGGAGACTGCAAAATGACAGCGGTTAAACCGGTTCTCGACGCATTTCTCGAACTGAATCTGGTTCTTGCCCTAGCGGCTATTGTATGGATCGCGGCAAGATACGTGGTTTCAATGACGCAGATGCGACACGGGTTTGTTGCACAGCTACGCGCATTGAAAATTCTGTGTCTTTGCGTCCTGCTCAGCCCCCTTTTGGCAATCGGGGCTGGTTTGGTCATGGCGATGTATTCCGTTGAAGGCGGGGTCGCCATTGGGGATCTTGCGGTTGCCGCCTATCTGCGTGGCGATATCGCCATGCCCGCCACCCAGTTCGAGGCCCTGCTCAATACCCGGCAAAGGTGGATCGAACAGACCCTTTCAGGCGAAAACCCGATTATGTCGGCAATCTTGGTGGTAATGGCGCTCTATTCTGCGGTCTGCATCCTGCGCATTATCCGTGACGGGTTGGCAATCCGAGGCATTGTTCGC
Source organism: Ruegeria sp. CDSA236 (assembly GCF_059611285.1). NCBI lineage: Bacteria > Pseudomonadati > Pseudomonadota > Alphaproteobacteria > Rhodobacterales > Roseobacteraceae > Ruegeria > Ruegeria sp. CDSA236. The sequence continues at coordinate 381,562 of NZ_JBXWPG010000002.1, read as the reverse complement.
TCCAGCTACCTGTGGCGAAGCTCGGAAAAGGTCGATATCCGCCTGTCCGACCGGGTCACAGTCCCCTTCGCCGTTCGCGGTTTGTGGCGCAGGCATGTGGTATTGCCCAGCCATCTGCTCAACACCCCCAGCGATATGCGGTTTGCCCTTGCACACGAGCTGCAACATGTCAGGGCTGCCGATGTTGAATGGGAACTGGGGTTCGAGCTTTTGCGGCCGTTCCTGTTCTGGAACCCGGCATATCTGATTCTCAAGTTTCAATTCGATCGGCTGCGCGAGCTGGCCTGTGATCAATCCGTCGTTTCGCGCCGTGGAATCAACGCGGTCGAATACACCTCCTGCCTGCTGAACTATTGCTCCAATACAGTAATGCGCGGCAGCCCGCGTGTATTGAATGTGGCTTTGGTTAAAGGGGGCAAGGCCAAACGCGTCTTGCGTCAACGTGTGATTGCCCTGGCAGATGCCCCTGCAATCCAACCCACAATGCCTCCTCTGTTCTTTGCCTTAAGCGCAGCTTTTGCTGTGACATTGGCGTTAGGCGCTGCGTCATTGCAGCCTGTAGACGACTGGAGCCATGACAGGTTGATGTTGTCGACCGTTGTGAACCTTGAACGGTTGGAAGCCCGCAATCAGGGCAACTGACCCTTATTCGTGGGAAATATTCTCGAAGGATCTGCAGCGCGACGCACATTCTTGCAGCGAAGCCAATCCGCGTTTGCAGAAGAAAGAAATAGCAGGTTGCTTGGTGAAATAGGCTGAGTGGCGGTGCTGTCAGGCAAATTCGAACCAGTCTCAGTCTAGCTCAGAAAGCTGAAAATTAGGCGAAACTAAACTGGCTCCACGCCGAAAGAGCGGCAGTTCAACTGAGCTTGAACTTGTCGCGTGAGTAAAGCTGCCGTTCATGATTGAAGTGACTATGGACGGAAGTGTCGTCTGCGGCAAAATTTTGCAAACATCACATTTGCCGGAGGCAGAGCATCGCACGTTCTTTTCGCCGACGGAAGATGTGAATACTCAGCAAGATTGTTCTTCCTACGGCCAGTTTCTTGTCCTAACGCATTCCCTATGACTTTCATCGCCGCGTCGTAAGAGTGCAATTTGTCAGTGACGACGAAACCTGGCTGGCCGTATCGTTTCATCGCTTTCTTCGAGGGCCGCAACACGATCCCGGCGGTTCGTGACATAGCTTTCCAAGACCTCGCCTTCATGGTCGGCTGCCCGTCACAGGTAATATTGCTTGCCGTTGATCTTCAATAATAACCTTTTTGAGATGCCGCTAACAGTTCGCGGAACATCGCATCCGATTTATGTGTTTTCGGCTAATTTCTGCAGCACAGATAGGGCCAAACCTATTCAACCAGAATCGAACGTACACGATCACTGCTAGACGAATGATCTCAGGGTTGGTTTTGAAGCAGCAAAAAAGTGAGCGTTTTTGTCATCAAGCGAAGCTACGAAACTGCCCTGCCTGTCTCAAACCAATTTCCCCTACACCACCCGTTCAAATGTTCAGGGCTTGCGGATCGAATGGCACAAGAATCTCCTGATTTTCTGTACCTCGGATCAAAAGTTGGTTTCCCAGAGTTTCAACTGCAATCACCCTGGCTCCACTACGCCAACGAAGCGCCCCGATGACATGTGTAACCTCAACTTGGCGATCGGGGTTTAGATGAATGACGCCGTGATCGTTCGGGAAACTGTTTTCGACCTTTCCCAGGATGGGCGAAGCGGCCCCCTCCTCAACCCCAAGGCAGGCGAAGTGGCGGCTCGACCAAGGAGCATAATATCGACCACCGTTCGAATGCCACAACATCGTCATCGGCAAAGCCTGAGCCGATTTAAGCGACAGGAACATGTCGCCCTCCACGGGGCGAGTTACCGCGGTCCAACCCAATTTCTCATCAGGCGAATCCAATCCAACAACAAAGTCTTCACTCTGTGGAGACCATGGGTAGTTTGACAGATTCACTTCGCGGTCTTTCCCGGGAAAAGACGCCAACGTTTGGCTTTCAGCCGGATATCTAAGCGCTGAATAGCCTAAGGCCGGATCAACTTCCTGTTCAACCTTAGGCGTTCTCCAACACTGCTTTCGAGAGGTTTGAATGATCCCACCATTGGGCAAGGATACATTTGCGTGATTTGCAACCGGCATCGTGCCGTCGCCACCAATGAAAGTGTGACGCTGGTAGACGAATGGATGCTCAGGATGCAGTGTAATCTCTTTTTGCAGCCTAGCTCCATAGACCGTTCTGTCGAGCTCAGCGCGCAAATAGCTGTCGGTCTTTTCTTCTAGTCTCCAACGAGAGTTAGCTGGCCACCCATGCAGCGGCGATGTCCCCTCAGTTGACCCGAATGGGGCGCAGAAGAAATCACCGCCGAGTTTTTCCAAATGAGGTGCTATACCTTCGGGCATAACTTCGTCTGTGCCGACCCAAGGTGCGCGATGTAGTGGTGAAATTTCAGCGTTACCGTCGTACACACTGAAACTCTCGATCAACCCCAACTGCAAATCGAATGAAAGCCGGATGCCTGTTGCGGACAGCTCGATCACAAACCACTCCTAGCCCAAAAAATCATTCCACCAATACCATGACGCGACCATTTCCTACTCTGGTTTCGTAGGTGCGAAGATCTTCGCATACGGGTGCCCTCAAAGCTTTGCCAGTGCGATAGTCGAATAGCCCATTATGCTTGGGGCACTCTATCTCATTGTCCATCACCAGACCGTCCGATAAGTGCACTTGTTCGTGTGTACAGAGGCCGTCGGTGCAATAGAACTCATTGTCCAAACTGCGAACAATCAAGTAGGTTCTACCGTCGTGGTCCCAACGAATGAGATCTTCTTCCTCAACATCGTCTACGGCGCATGCGTCAACCCAAGGCATTACGTTCCTCCTCGATCACCGATTTCTAACCCCGTGTTTCTCTCTGGAACTGCCAAGTGAAAATGTTCCCGATATGGGCGGGCCGTCGGAGGGAGAGACTTTCGTATGGCGTAACTCGGGTCAACACGCTGCTTCATGACGGAACCCATCATTTCTTTGTAGCCGTCCCAAATCGAAGTATTCGGCGGCGGCAGATCATCCTTGATCAGATCATGAAGCACTGGAAGAGAGTAATACGGAACCATCGGGAACATGTGATGCTCAATATGGTAATTCATGTTCCAGTAAACCCAACGGCTTATCGGGTTCATATAAAGTGTACGTGAATTTAAACGGTGATCAAGAACGTTCTCCGCAAGCCCTCCATGCTGAAGCAACCCCGTCATTACAAAATGCCAACACCCATAGACCCGAGGACCTCCGATTAAGAGTATGGGGATCAGGGATTTCCATGCGGCCCCGGAGACAAGCAAAACAAATGAAATCAACAAGACGGCAACGTAGATTGCAATGTGAATCCGCGCCCAAAGGACCGCTTTGGGCCATTGGCTTTCCGGAATGTAATCCCGCTCTTCTTGCGACAAGTTTTCCATCGCATTTCGCGTCAGAACTTTGAGCGAGGTCCACGTTTCAACAATCCCCACAAACGCAAGCGCTTTCAGGACGAGGCTGATCGGGTGCATCCACGCTATTTCCGGATCGCGGCCAACAATGAGTGTATCGGTGTGATGCCGCGCGTGGCTCCAGCGCCAGTTGACCGGGTTTCGCATAATCTGGAAGGACGCGATGTGGTACACGACGTCGTTCATCCAGCGGGTTCGAAACGCCGTTCCGTGTCCGCATTCGTGCCAACGGCTGTCGCAGGCCGAACCATACACGACACCGTATGCAAACCAGAAAGGCACGCAAAGCCAGCTACCCCAGAAGTACAGCCCGCTAGCCGCAAATACAAAGTGCAAAGCGATCCAGATCACTGTGTCACGAATGGCCGGCGCATCCCTGCGCTTCATAAGCGATTTCAGCTTCTTACGAGGAACATCGCTGTGGTACCACTCTGCGGCCGACAGACCGTTTTCTATCGCTTGACGCGTATTCGCACCAGTCAGGGAATAATCCCGAACAGTGAGTTCAGAGCCAATGGGTATGGTCGACTTACTCATTTCCCCTTTCTCCATCGCTCACAGCGCCACCCGCTTCTTCGTTGACTATAGCAAAGGCGCCTGAATTTTGACTTCGCTAATTGGGCGGCGCAGAGCTCGCCCGTGTTACAAGCTCTACGGGGAGCGCTGATTTCATTGGAAGCGCTTTGCCAGTGTTCGCCAACTGGCCCAGCAAAACCTCTGCCGCACGGCGTCCCAGTTGGTGTCGGTCCTGTCGGATTGTTGTCAGAGCCGGAACATAAGATCCTGACATTTCGATATCGTCGAAACCAACAACCGAAATGTCACCGGGCACCTTCAACCCACCCGCGACCAGCCCAGAAATCAACCCAAAGGCAACCATATCCGCAGCGCAGAACACCGCTGTTGGGCGCTCATCCATCGCAAGTATTCGTCTGGCGGCCTCATGTCCGGATTCCAGCGAGAAGTCTCCCCTGATAATCCACTCGGGCCGCGCTGGAAGCCCCAAGCGTGTCCGTTCTTCGACCACGCCCTTACGCCGAGCGGTCGTCAGAACATTCCCGTCGGGACCGGTAACATGCGCGATTTTTTTGTGGCCCAAATCATGCAGGTGCCTGATCGCCAATCGCGCACCTTCGGCGTTGTCGCTGGAAATCACCGGAAAGGCCTCGCCTTCCACCCATTCACACAAAAATACTATGCGGTCGCCGGCGCCGTATGTGACGCATTGCTGAAGTGCGGTCGAAGGAATGCCACCATCCAAAGAGATTGCGCCATCTATCCGGCCGTCTCGAAAGTACCCGGCAAGAGTTTCTTCCTGCAGCGGATTACTTTCGGTATCGGCAATCAGAACTGCATAGTCCGAGCCCGCAAACCCCTCGCTGATACCGGCAAGTATGCCCGAATAGAAAGGTTTGCCGAGGTTGGGAACAAGGATCAGTACGGCCCCCGCCCTTTTCATCCGCAGGTTTCGGGCTGCCTGATTAACGCGATATCCCGTCTCGCGAATAGCTTCCAAAACAGCAACACGTGTTGATTTTGACACCAGATCGGGATTGGACAGAGCTCGACTGACAGTGGCTGTCGACACCTGCGAAACACGTGCGACGTCCTGTATTGTGGCGGGTTTGGGTATCTTGCTCATTGCTTGGCAGTCGATTTCTGGCTTGACTCGAATCTCATGTGATGCCGATTATGTAATCGATTACACAATTTGGAAAGTAGGTATTTTCCAAATGTAATCGTTTGCAGTAACGATTTCTCCAAACGAGGGAACCTGATGGCATCCGAATTCAAACGCAACAAAAGCCGGGTTCTTTGATGGTTTCGAAGGTGACATTCGACTTTGCCGGGGCAAAGGTCCTGGTGATCGGTGCCAGCCGAGCCGGCATTGGTGCCGCTATTGCAAGAGAATTCCAGGACTCGGGTGCCACAGTGGAGATTACCGGTGTGGAACCGCAATGCGTCGAAGAGGACGCCGCCCGGTTTGACTACATTCAACTGGATGTAACCAACACCGAGGAAGTCTACAATTTTGCAGGTGAGCGGGACCATATTGACGTCTTGGTAAACTGTGCGGCGGTGACTCGACGCGGTGAAGAAATGGCACCTGAGTTCTTTTCCCACGTGCTGGACGTAAATCTGACCGGGTCTTTTCGCTGCGCCGAAGCGCTGCACCCTGCCCTTTCGGTCGCGAAAGGGCGCGTCATAAATGTGGCCTCCATGTATGCGCGCTTTGGTTCACCGCTCAACCCAGCCTATGGCGCGTCAAAAGCCGGCGTGGAACAACTAACAAAATCACTGGCGATTGCGTGGGCCAAAGACGGTATTCGGGTGAACGCGATCGCGCCCGGGTTCATCGTGACCGAGCAATCGGCGAAAGCCCGAAAAGACGCCAGTTTCTCAACAGCTGTAGAAGCACGCACACCCTTGGCACGCTGGGGTCACCCAGAAGATATCGCTGGAACAGCCTTGTTTCTCGCATCCGATGCGGCAGCCTTTGTGACCGGTACCTGCGTGATCGTGGACGGAGGGTATTCGGTTGTTTGACAGGAGCGCACGATGAGTGACTTCGCAAAAATCCGCGCTGCGGTGATCGGGACCGGCTTCATAGGAACAGTGCACGTTCAGGCGCTTCGGCGTCTGGGCGTGGACGTAAGAGGTGTTCTTGGGTCATCGCCAGAGCGCGGAAGGGAACGAGCGCGGGCAATGAGCGTAGCCCGGGCTTATGACTCTCTGGAGGATCTGTTGGCGGATGAAAACATCGATATAGTGCACGTAACGACCCCTAACCACGCACACTATCCGCAAGTGAAATCGATCCTAGCTGCGGGCAAACACGTCATCTGCGAGAAACCACTTGCCATGACGTCCGTAGAAAGCGCCGAGATGGTCGACCTAGCCAAGGCTTCTGGCAAGGTTGCAGCGGTTTGTTACAACATTCGCTTTTATCCGCTGAACCAACAAGCCCACGGCATGGTAATGGCCGGGGATCTGGGTGATATCCGTTTTGTTACCGGGCACTACCATCAGGACTGGCTTGCCAAGCCCAACGACTGGAATTGGCGGTTGGAAAGCGAAATGGGTGGTGTGTTGCGTTCGGTCGGTGACATTGGAACGCACTGGGTTGACCTGACGAGCTTTGTCACTGGCTTGAAAGCGGCATCGGTCATGGCGGAACTGGCTACTTTTATCCCGGAACGCCAGAAACCTCTCGGCTCGGTTGAGACGTTTGCCAGCGGAACCGGCGAAACCGAAAATGTGCATATCGATACCGATGATGCTGCTATGATCCTAATCCGTTACGAAAACGGAGCACGCGGCGTGATGAGCACATCCCAAGTGAATATGGGGCGAAAGAACTCATTGCAATGGGACATCGCCGGAGCAAATGCCAGTGCGGCTTGGGACAGTGAAACTCCTGATCATCTGTTCATTGGGCATCGTGACGCGCCCAACCAAACCCTGATGCGTGACTTCACCTTGATGAACGGTCCGGGGATCGCAGCCGCCACCTTGCCGCCCGGGCATGTCGAAGGGTTCGCAGATTCATTCTTCAACTTTTTCCGGGCGGTCTATGCCGACGTCATCGCGGGCGGGCGGCAACAAGGCAGCACATGGGCCACATTTGAGGACGGCCACTACGAGATGCAGTTCTGCGAAGCCGTCGTCAAGTCGGCGAGTGAGAGCCGCTGGGTCGATTTGAGCGAGATTTGAGGGCGATGACATGAAACTGGGCTTACTGACTGCACCATTCGAAAACTCTCAATTGACTGAGGTGGCGGCCTGGGCCGGTTCCAATGGGTTTTCGGCGATGGAGGTCGCCTGCTGGCCATCGTCAGGTGGCGAACAACGGCGCTATGCGGGAACCAGCCACATCAACGTAGATGGCCTTTCCGCGGATCAGGGCAATGAAATTGTCGGGCAACTCGGCGATCAGGGGATCGAGATTTCGGGTCTGGGGTACTATCCCAACCCGCTCCACGCCGATGAAGAGCATCGGGTTGAAGTTATTGGACATCTTAACAAAGTAATCACCGCCGCCGGTGTTATGGGCATCAAAGTTGTCAACACATTCGTCGGCGGAGATCGCACTCTGCATCTAGACGCGAACTGGGAGCGTGCCACCGAAATTTTCGATCCGATCGTGAGGCATGCACAAAACTCTGGTGTGCGTCTGTGCTTTGAGAACTGCCCGATGATCTTCAGCTATGACGAATGGCCCGGGGGTCACAACATTGCTTACTCGCCAAGAATCTGGCGGCGGATTTTTGAAGAATGGGGCGATGCGGTTGGCATGAACTTCGATCCTTCACATCTGATCTGGCAGTTCATCGATCAGACACGGTTCATCAAGGAGTTCGGTCCTCACATGGCTCATGTCCATGCCAAAGACGTGATGGTTGATGAGGACGGGCTTTATGAGAACGGTGTGATGTCTACCGGCATGGGATGGCAAATCCCACGGCTATGCGGGCTGGGCGATGTGGACTGGTCCGGTTTCTTTTCCGGCCTGTATCGCGCCGGATACGACGGTCCGATCATTATCGAACATGAAGACAGATTGTTCGAAGGGACTGACGAAAAGGTCAAGCGGGGTTTTCTGCTGGCCCGGGATGTCCTGTCACCATTCATCAAGTGAAGAAATTATCAAATTTGAAATGACTAAAACTGGGAGGAAACTAAAATGAAGAACCTACTTTATGGTGTTGCTGCTCTTGCAGTTTCAGCGTCTCTTTCAACTGTGGCGTTGGCTGACGGGCACAAGCAATACACAATCGGAGTGTCCAACACCGTTCAAGGTAATGGTTGGCGCGAACAGATGATCTGCGCCATGCGTGCGCAAGCTCTGGTCGAAGCCGATGTGACGAACCTAATCGTTGCGCATCGCAACACCGATTCAGCCGGGCAACTGGAAGACATCAACAACCTCATTGAAGCGGGTGTAGACGCCATCGTGCTGAACCCATCCAACCCCGATGCTTTAAACTCGGCACTGGAAAAGGCGATATCTCAGGACATCGTAGTTGTTGCCGTGGATGCCGGCGTTTCGGCTGAAGGCGCCTACATTCTTTCGAACAATCAAGAAGAATACGCCTATCTTGGCGCCAAGTGGTTGTTTGAACAGCTTGGTGGCAAAGGTGACGTTGTCTATATGCGTGGCATTGCTGGGGTTTCGGCGGATACTGACCGCGACAACGGCTTTAAACGCGCGTTGGCAGAACACCCCGATGTCAATGTGGTGCACGAGGTTTTCACCGGCTGGCAGCAAGATCAGGGCAAGCAACAGATCTTTGATTACCTGGCCACCGGCATCCCGTTTGACGGTGTCTGGACCAGCGGCATCGACAATGTAATCGTCGACGCTTTCACTGAATCCGGCGCTCCCCTGGTTCCGATCGTTGGCGCAGACAACGCAGGATTTGTTCAATATCTGACCGAGGTTGAGGGATTGAACGGCGCGGCAGTGACAAATCCTGGCTCAGTCGGCGGCGCAGGCATTGCTTTGGCTGTCGACATTCTGAACGGCAAGGCACCTGAGAACAAAACCGTTCTTGTAGATCCTGTGCTTTGGGAGAATGCGACGGACGCAGGCCGTGAAACGATCACAGCGGCTCAGAATCCTAACCTTGACCCAGAGTGGCCCGTATCAGTGACCGTTCCCGGCTGGACCGATTACACGATGGAACAAATCATCGACTGTAAGGGACCCGGCGAGGGCTGATCCGAATTGACTGGCCTTCCGCCTTTAGCTGGGCGGAAGGCAAATCCAACCCACTCGGCATTCAAGGACTTCCATGAGCAGCACACCACTTCTCGACGCGTCTGACGTGGCCAAAAGTTTTGGCGCCGTACGGGCGTTGACCAATGCGCACCTCACGGTTGCCGAAGGCGAGATCGTTGCCTTGATGGGCGCAAATGGCGCTGGCAAGTCCACTTTCGTCAAGATCATTACTGGTGCCCTTAAACCCGACGCTGGTCAGGTATTGATCAGAGGCAAACAAGCGTTTGTCGGAAGCCCCGCCGAGGCGCGCCGTTCCGGTTTGGTGCCGGTTTATCAAGAACCCTCACTCATTCCTGATCTCGACGTATCCGACAATCTTCGGCTGACAGACACACCTGTCGATCAGTTTCAAAACTGGGTTACAGAACTTGGCATCGAAGGCCTGAAACTATCGGCAATGATTGGCGACCTGCCACTTGCTACGCTGCGCATCCTCGATCTGGCACGCGCGCTGGCAGTTGAACCAGATGTCCTCTTGCTGGACGAAATGACCGCGGCGCTGCCGACGGATCTGGTTGAACGCGTATTGAAGACCGTAAGGCGCAAAGCAAATGACGGGATGGGTGTGATCTATGTTTCTCACCGTTTCACCGAGATTTCGGAACTGTGCGATCGGGCCACTGTGTTGCGGGATGGCATGTCTGTCGGAGATCTCGACATTGAACCCGGCGTAGAAGAACGCGTGGTCGAATTGATGCTGGGTCAGAAGATTGACATTGGAACACGTCAGATCCTTCGAGCAAATGAACCACAGGCTAAGACACCGCGCCTAGGCATTAAGTCACTGGCTTTTGAGCCCAGTTTCTCGGATGTTTCGTTCGACTTATTCCCCGGCGAGGTCCTAGGGGTGGTCGCGCTTGAGGGTCAGGGGCAGGATGAACTGTTTGAGGTTCTGGCGGGCTTTGATCGCCCGTCTTCAGGATCGATGGAAGTTGATGGAAAGCCCGTAAACTTCGCCCACCCCGCCGACGCCATTGCCGTCGGGATAACTTTCGTTCCGGGCGATCGTTCAGACGCTCTGCTGGCGCAAAGGTCAGTTAAAGAAAACATCGCTCTGCCATTTTCAGCCCGGCTCAAGAACTGGGGACCAATAAAATTGCGGCATGAGCGCGATCGGGTCGCTTATGCGGTTGAGAAACTTCAGATCGACACACGCGCGCAAGGCGAGGTGCAAAGGCTTTCAGGTGGCAACCAACAGAAAGTCACCATTGGTCGCTGGCTCGCGACAGGTGTCGAAACCCTGCTTCTATTCGATCCGACCCGTGGCATCGATGTGCGCACAAAACGCCAGATTTACCCGCTTGTCCGTGAGTTGGCAGATCAAGGAGCGGCGGTTCTATTCTATACGTCCGAGTTGGAAGAAATCCCACTTGCCTGTGACCGCGCGGTCGTAATCTTCAACGGTCGCGTGGTTGACGTGATAGATGCGGCCGACGCGGATGAACAAACACTGATGCGTGCGGCCTATGGCCTGACCGAGACGGAGGGCGCGGCGTGAGCGTGGCCATCCGAAGACACGCATGGGTCATGGGGTTAGCGGTTCTTCTTATGATCCTTTTGACCATCACAAAATTGATACAACCAACTTTCGGTGCGTCAGGACTGGAGAGTATTGCCCGCGCCGCCCTGCCCTTTGCTTTCGCAACCGCCGGTATGGCCATCGTCGTAATCGTCGGCGGTATCGACCTGTCTGTTGCGTCTATGATGGCGGTCTGTGCTGTGACTGCAGCCGTTCTGATGGAGCGCATGGCCGGTGCACCGGCCTTGTTTATCGTGTTGGGGGTCGGGTTTTTGATGGGGTTGATCAATGGTTTTTTGATCGTTGTAACGCGCGTGCCCGATATCGTTGTGACACTCGCCATGCTGTTTGTGTGGGAAGGCGTCGCGCTGTTGATCCTTGAGACACCGGGCGGCGCGACCGCAGATTGGCTGGAACAGGCAATACGCGGTCAGTTTCTATTCGACGGGCTGCCTAAGGCATTGCTTGTCATTGCCTTGGGCATCGCTGTTGTCTGGTTGCCAATCCGGCGCTCCAAACTCGGGCTCTCGATTTACGCCACCGGATCAGACGAGCTTGCCGCCTTCCGCTCTGGTGTTTCAGTGGGAAGAACAAAGATAGCGGCCTATGCGCTATGCGGGTTGTTTTGCGCCATGGGCGGTCTAAGCCTCGCTGCGCTAACAGGGATTGGAGAGCCGGTTCCGGGGCCATATCTTATGGCCTCGGTCGCGGCCGTGGTTCTGGGCGGCGTCGTACTGGGCGGAGGCAAAGGCAGTCTGCTTGGGCCGATCATCGCGGTGTTCATTTTGCGGATCATTCGAACGATCCTGACATTGATGGCCGTCGATCCAAACGTGACCACAATTATCGAAGGCACAATTATGGTTCTCGTCGTTATGTTGGGCACGGCGGCTTCACTAAAGGGATCCCGCCGATGAGCATGGACACCATAGATCCACCGATGGTCCGCTTTGGCCGTTATCTGCGCGACAACCCGATCATCCCGCTATTGGTCTTCCTTGTCCTGATGATCGCTGTGCTGGAAGTATTGCGGCCAGGTATCGTTACCCCGGTCCGAGCAGGTCGGGATGGGCTGATTTCAACCTTTTGGGTTGGCAACCTGATCAAGTTCGCAATTCCATTGGCGATGCTTGCGGCTTGTCAGGTGCTGACAATGCTAACCGCAGGAATTGATCTCTCGGTCGGGGTAGTTGCCACCGTGTCAGCCTTCGTTTGCGCAACACTTAGTGCGATTTGGGGCGTGACACCTGCAGTATTGATCGCGCTGTCAGCTGGCCTAGTTGTGGGCGTTGTAAATGGCATCGGTGTGGGATTGGTCCGGGTCCATCCATTGATCATGACACTGGGATCGGGGTTAATCGCCACCGGATGTCTGCAGGTCTATCAACGCCTCGTTATCAATGCTGGCACCGAAATTCCCGCCTTCCTTGCCTGGCTCGGAACCGGCCGCACCGCTGGAATGCCGAACGGCCTTTTTGTATTCATCCCGTTTGCGCTCTTTATCCTGTGGCTGATGCGCTACACAGGATTTGGTCGGCTGCTGTTCGCCCTAGGCTCCAATGAGCAGGCCGCTAAGCTGTCCGGGGTCCGAGCATGGCAGGTCTATCTGGGGCTCTACGTGCTTTCAAGTTTGATCGCTGCGCTGGCTGGCTTGCTCTATCTCGGCATGATCCGTCAAACTTCGCTGAGCCTTGCCAACCCCTTATTGTTACCCTCTGTCGCTGCGGCGGTGATTGGCGGCACATCAATCTTCGGAGGTCGTGGCAGTTTCGCAGGTGCGATTGTGGGCGCACTTATTCTGCGTGTGCTGGATACTATGCTAACATTGATGCAAATGCCGGAAGGTGCGCGCACGGCCCTGTTTGGGCTGATCATTCTTGCAGTTACCGCACTCTACGTCAGGATCACCGGCACGCGCTAAAGGGAGTTTCCAATGGCCAAATTCCGGATCGTCGGCATCAGTTTCGATCACATGCATATGGGTGACTTGCTTCGGATGGTGCACGATCACCCTGACGCTGAAATCGCCGGTATATTCGATCCTGATTGGGACAAGATGAAGGCAGCGGCAACGGCATTCAGCGTTCCCGAAGATCGGATCTTTACCGACTTCGACACATGCATGGCTGCGGGACCCTACGACATGGCAATTCTTTGTGTGGCAACGGCTCAGCATGCGGAATATACCGAACGTCTGGCCTCTTACGACCTGCATGTTTTTGTCGAAAAGCCCTTTGCCGCATCTTCTGATGATGCGCGCCGTATGATGGCTGCAATGGATAGGACCGACAAACAGTTGATCATCAACTGGCCATTACGATGGGTCGAAAGCCACGTCACGGCCAAACGGTTGATTGATGAGGGGATGATCGGCAACCTGCGCGAAGTGCATTTCTACGACGGAAATCGCGGCCCCCTATACCATCTGGCCGACAAGGTCGAAGTCACCCCGGACGAGGTTGAGCGTCAGAAACCGAACTCATGGTGGTATAAGCGGGCATCGGGCGGTGGGTCGCTGTTGGATTACCTTGGCTACGGTGCGACGCTTGGAACCTGGTATTTAGGTGGAAAGGAGCCGATCGAGGTGACATGCACAGTCGATGAGACACCGGGGATTGAGGTCGATCAACACGCCATTGCCGTTTGCCGTTATGAAACCGGGCTCTCAAAAATGGAAACGCGCTGGGGCACCTTCACCGACCCGTGGACAACGCAACCTCAACCAACTTGCGGATTCGTCTTTGTGGGCACAGACGGCACCATTTCATCGCCCGATTATGCCGATCACATAACGGTTCAAACCCGCACACGACCTGACCGGCACGAGATACCAGTGACTCCGCTACCGTTAGGTGAACGAAATGCGATTGAGTACGTCCTTGACTGTATATCCAGAGAAATCCCGGTCAAAGGGCCACTGGATCCAGCACTTTGCCTGACAGCGCAACGGATCGTCGATACAGCGCTCCGCTCGGCATATGAAAAACGAACACTTCGGTTACTCGCATGACCTCAGACAGTGCCAATACAGACCAGTACGCACTAAAATCTGCTCATCTGCACGAAATCGATGCGCCGGATCTGCAGTATCTTCCACCAATGCCTCGACGCTATGAACCCCGGATCGGGGTTATTGGTACGGGTGGGATTTCTGCAAGCCATCTTGATGCCTACCGAACAGCAGGCTGGGACGTCGCCGCAATCTGGAACCGTACGCGCGCAAAGGCTGAAGAGAAAGCTGCTGTTTACTGCCCCTCTGCCCGCATCGAAGATGACTGGGAGGCGCTTCTTGCCGATAGCGAGATCGACGTTGTCGATGTCACGCTGCACCCCGAACATCGTGTGCCAATTATCAAAGCTGCCTTGCAAGCGGGCAAACACGTGCTCAGCCAGAAGCCTTTTGTTACCGACCTTGATCTGGGTGATGACCTTGTGAAGCTGGCAGATGATCAGGGCGTTAAACTAGCGGTAAACCAGAACGGTCGTTGGGCCCCGCACCTGTCCTGGATGCGTGAGGCGGTTTCAGCCGGATTTATCGGTAATGTTCTGTCAGCCCATATCTCGATTCACTGGGATCACAGTTGGACGGCAGGTACCCCGTTTGACGAGGTCGACCACCTGATACTCTACGATTTCGGCGTGCATTGGTTCGACTTTCTTGCGTCTCTTGTTGGGGACCGGGCAGAAAGCGTTTTTGCAACCACTACATCTGCACGCGGCCAGTCCAACAAAGTGCCTCTGATGTCGCAGGCTCTGGTTCGTTTGGACCAAGGCCAAGCAAGCCTGGTTTTTGACGGGGGCGTTCCCTATGGGCCTCGCGATACAACATACGTTGCAGGTACGACCGGTAGCCTGACATCAGTTGGACCGGATCTGTCGACGCAATCTGTGACACTTGAGACAGCGCATGGCATTGCGCGGCCTGCACTCGAAGGACAATGGTTCAACGACGGGTTTCGTGGCGCCATGGGGGAGCTTCTTTGTTCAATTGAAGACGACCGAGAGCCCTCAACATCTGCAAGAACCAACCTAAAATCATTGGCCATCGTTCTCGCCGCGGTTGCTTCGTCTAAACGCAAAAGGGAGGTCGAGATAGGAAGCATTAGGCTCAGGACACATAGCGAATAGATGACCAAAGCGGCGAGAGCGATTTCTGAGAGGAAGACTTTGGGACACCTGTCGAACCGCGTCGCCAGTCCTTCAATCTGCCAAACATGATCTCAATCCGATTGCGGCGTTTGTAGCGGCACTTGTCGTATCGGACAGTTGTCTTGCGCTGTTTGCGGCCTGGGATGCACGCGCGTATCCCTTTGTCTTTCAACGCTTCTCTAAACCAATCGGCATCATATCCGCGCTCACCCAGCAACCATTCGACATTTGGCGGGCTGCTGACCAATGCCCTCGCGCTAATGTAGTTGCTGAACTAACCGGCAGTGACAGACAGATCCCAGGGGTTTCATTCGCCATTGTGCTTTAACCAATAGCGCAAAAGGGCTCATCTGTCACAAACCGCATGCAACTTTGTGTTCATGCCGCCCTTGGTGCGCCCGGTCAGACATGTGCACCGCTCATTTTGAACGCGATGAATCACGCAGCCAAACGGAAATCAATGGGCCTAAATTAATGTTGTCGCGTGACGTCTTCCACTGAAGCAGAATATACTCCAGCATTGTCCGCGCAGTCTCCAGACCGGTTGCTGAGCAAAAGATTGGTGATGTCCTCAGCCGCGTTCTGAGCATGAGCTTGAACGGCAGTAAATCCTGTAAGAAGCGCGCTGAATGTCAAAACACTCAATCGCATGGTTCGATCTCCTTAGGGTTTTCAGAAATCCAAAAAATATGTTGCTCGATGGGAGTTGATGTCAGTCATCCTATCCTCAAAACGCGACGCGGTCCCCTCCCTTCAAGCCCAGGATTTCTCTCGCTTCATCGGGAGTTGCGACCTGACTGCCTTTCTCTCACCGAAGATTCAGGTCGCGATTCTCGACGGCACCCGGCCGCCCGAACTCACACTCAAGCGTCTGGTCAGCGTTACCCACGCACTTGATTGGGCCGAACAGGAATGTCTGTTCGACTTTTGACACCTCAAGAACCGGCCTCCCTGATACAGGGTTCGCCCTCCTTGATCCGTGGGAACAATTCCCTGCTCCACCTTTTAGGGAATTTGCAACATAAGCCTCTGAAAAGAATAAATTTCTGAGAGGAGAAACTCTGGGTTCCAGACCCATCTCACGAAAATTCCCAGTAAATTGCCGGGTATCAGGGAAATCCCTCCCAAAGCGACCCCGCCAAAATGCGCCACTGAGACTGAGGCCTGAATTGCGTTCTGAGTGTACGGTTTGCTCCGTCTCTGATTGAAAGCGCATGCGCCAACTCGCGGGAATTGCGGCGCAATTCCGGATCAGAAAACACAACTGAAGTGAGACAGGTATGAGTGGCGGGGAGACAGGGATTCGAACCCTGGGGACGCTCTCACGCCCAACGGTTTTCAAGACCGCCGCATTCGACCACTCTGCCACCTCCCCGCGTGGGGCCGGGTCTAAGGCTATCTTTAAACGGTGGCAAGACCAAATAGGGAAATCTTGCCGAAGCCTGTGCAGCAGACTTTCCATGGCCGAACGTGCAGGCTATGCTTTGCGTGAAAGACCGTGACAGGCTGGCAGTTCAGAACCAGCGATCGGCGGCGGGGTACGATGAAAGAGGCCCCTTACAGGCAAGGGATTGCAAATATGGATCGAGCGACCACGACACGCGCAAAACCGCGGGCACTGGCGGTTCTGGTAATAACAGTTGCTGCTCTGTCAGGGTGCGACGAGGCCCTGACATCGGGTGGAACATCCACCGAGCAGGCGGACGAAAGCGTGCAGGACGACGGCAAATTAGAGCTGTTTCCCAAAACGACAGGGAACGCGCGTGATGATGTTGAAGCTCCTGATGTCTTCAAGGTCACCGAAGCCGGTTTGTGGGATGGGCGCCCCTCGTTGGGCGGAATCTGGGTCGCGCACCCGGACGTTACACAGCCTGAACGTGTTCGGATAACGAATACAAAGAACAACAAATCCGTAACCGGCGCACTTTTCCGCCGCGAACGCAACTTGCCGGGCCCTGCGCTGCAACTGTCTTCGACTGCCGCCGCGAAACTGGGTATCCTCGCAGGCGCACCGACTCGGGTTGAAGTTGTTGCCCTGCGGCGCAAGCCTGCCGAGAAAGTAGAAGAAAAAGCTCCTGAGCCCGAAGAGGTCGCTGAACCCGAAGAGACCCCAACGGCTGAGGCGGTTGAACCTCAGGACAAGAAAACCGATAGCCAGACCACAGCAGATGTGTCCGAAGACGTTGATAAACCAGCCAAGCGTAAATGGTGGCAAAAGAAGGCTCCAGTTGCTGCAGCTGGTGCTGCGACAGCTTCAGCCGTGGCTGAAACCGCAGAAAAGACCGATGAGGTGGCAACAGAGATTATCGAGGCGGCGCCTGAGCCAGCACCAACCGCAAATCTGACCGATCCCACTGTCACGCCGCCAACCGAGGCTGCACCGAAGCGGAAATGGTGGCAAAAGAAGCCTGCCGACGAAATCACCGAAACACCTCTGGACCCGATTGAGGGCGCTGCAGCGGCCATCGAAGAGGCCGCCCCTACCCCGGCAGCAACCGCAGCCAGCACTGAGGCAACCTCCGTTTCATCGCTTTCAAAACCGTTTATTCAGGTGGGCACCTTCACAGTTGAAGAAAATGCCGAAGGTGCTGCCGAGAAAATTCGGCGAAACGGGTTGCCTGCGAAAGTTCAAAAACTCGAAGCCAATGGCAAAACTGTTTGGAGGGTGATCGTTGGTCCTGCTTTGACGCGGGCGGAACGAAACGCAATGCAAAGCGACGTCAAAGATCTGGGCTTTTCTGACGCCTATACCGTGAAGAATTAAGCAAAAGGAGGTCCCCCTCGTGCTGTCCTCATTTCGATCATCTGTACTGACCCTCGGTTTGGCTATGTTTGCCCTGCCCGCACAAGCTTTCGATACGCAAGCCCGTGCTGCCTATGTCATGGACCAAACGACAGGAACCGTTCTTTTGTCCAAAGACGCAGACCAGCCGTTGCCGCCCGCGTCCATGTCCAAACTCATGACCCTGTTTGTAGCATTCGAAGCGCTGCGGGACGGTCGCCTGGAACTGAATGAGGAACTTCCGGTTTCCGAACATGCGACCAGCTATAAGGGCTCAAGTATGTTCCTGAACACGCAGGACCGTGTCCGGGTCGAAGACCTGCTGCGCGGGATCATAGTCCTGTCAGGAAATGACGCATGTGTTGTTATCGCCGAAGCCCTCAGCCCGGACGGAACCGAAGCTGGGTTTGCCCGGTTCATGACCCAACGCGCGCAACAGCTGGGCATGAATAATTCGAACTTTGCGAATTCGAACGGATGGCCAGCCGCAGGCCACATGATGTCTGTGCATGACCTCGCCATTCTGGCCGACCATCTGATTAGCGACTTTCCCGAATATTACCCTCTGTTCGCCGAGGAAGAGTTCGAATTCGACAACCGGGTGCCGTCAAATTCGCGTAACCGGAATCCCTTACTGAAACTTGGGATTGGTGCGGATGGGCTAAAGACTGGCCACACGCAAGAAGCGGGCTATGGCCTTGTAGGATCGGCACAGCAGGGGGATCGCAGGGTCATTTTCGTTTTGTCGGGGCTCGACAGCGTCGCCCGCCGCGCAGAGGAGGCTGAGGCCGTCGTTAACTGGTCGTTTCGCAATTTTGTCGAGAGGCAGCTTGCCGAAGCAGAAAAACCGATAGGACAAGCCGATATCTGGATAGGCACTTCGAAAACGGTTGATCTTGTCCCGCAAGAGGATTTGACACTGCTGCTGCCTGTTCTCGGGGATAAGAATGTTGAGGCAGAAATCGTCTATGACGGTCCGCTTGAGGCCCCCATCGCCAAAGGACAGGAAATCGCTGAGCTTGTCATCAAGCCCGATGGCCTGCCCGAGATACGCAGACCCCTGGTTGCAGCGGAAAGCGTCGAAAAGGGCGGCTTCTTCGTGCGGATTTTGACAGTTGGCGGCATTGTCGCGAAAGATATCATTGGTAACCCGTTGGGCGCGATGTGACGGCAGGCGGGTTATTTCTTACCTTCGAAGGCATCGACGGATCAGGCAAATCCTCGCAAGCGCGTATGCTGGCCGAGCATTTGCGCGGGCTCGGGCATGATGTCGTTCTCACGCGTGAACCTGGCGGCTCTGACGGGGCCGAGGAAATCCGCAGGCTGGTGCTTGAAGGCGATCCCGATCGCTGGTCAGCTGAGACGGAAATCCTGCTGTTCACCGCTGCACGCCGCGACCATCTGGAACGCACCATCGAACCCGCTCTGGCGGCGGGCAAGATCGTGATCTGTGACCGGTTTGCCGATAGCACCCGCATGTATCAGGGCCTGTCGCGCGGCGACTTGCGGGGATTGGTCGATCAGTTGCATAGGCTGATGATCAAACGTGAACCGGACCTGACCGTGTTGATCGACATGGACCCTGAAACCGGCCTGTCTCGGGCCAAGGGGCGACAGGGCACCGAAGAACGGTTCGAGGATTTCGGCATTCACCTACAACAGAAGATGCGGGCCGGTTTTCTTGAACTGGCGGATGAATTTTCCGACCGGTTTCGCCTGGTCGATGGCAATAGGGACATGGACAGCGTTGCCCGCGATGTGACAGATATCGTCATGCAAGCCTTGTGACGGACGATTGATGAACAACGACATCCCGATCCCGGATCAGGCACCCGGTGCCCTTCATCCGCGCGAAACACCACATCTGTTTGGGCAGGCAGAGGCCGAGCAGGCCTTTCTTAGCGCTTATGCTTCAGATCGCCTGCACCATGGCTGGCTGCTGACCGGCCCCCGAGGTGTGGGCAAGGCGACGCTGGCCTGGCGGATCGCGCGGTTTCTGTTGGCGACCCCGGCTGTCGAAGAGGACGGGCTGTTTGGCGCGCCACCTCCCCCTGAAACGCTTGAGATTCCACCAGATCACCCGGTTGTTCATCGAATTCTGGCTGGTGCCGAGCCTGGCCTGGCCGCCATCAAACGATCCGTGAACGATCAGGGCAGGTTGCGAAATGAAATCGTTGTGGACGACATTCGCAAACTTGGGAAGTTCTTCGGCCTGTCCTCGGCCGATGGGGGCCGCCGTGTCGTCATCGTAGATTCTGCGGATGAAATGAACATCAGCGCCGCCAACGCATTGCTGAAAATGCTCGAAGAACCGCCTGCGCGGACAACGCTGCTGTTGATATCGCATCAACCGTCCCGCCTTTTGCCCACGATCCGATCCCGGTGCCGTACCTTGCGCCTTTCGCCGCTGAACGCGGAAGATATGAACGCCGCACTGACCCAGACCGGGGTTGAGCTGACTGGAAACCCCGATCATCTGGCCGCTCTGGCCAGCGGGTCCGTTGGGGACGCCGTCCGCCTGATAAATCTGAGCGGACTCGAAATATATGCCGAGCTCATCGCGATCCTGGGCACCCTGCCCCGGCTGGACAGACAACGCGCTCTGGCTCTGGCCGAGGCTGCCGCACAGCGCGGAGCAGCCGAACGGTTCGAGTTGCTGTTGACGCTGATCGACATTGCCTTGTCACGTCTTGCTGTGACCGGTGCGACTGGTGCTCCGCCATCGCCAGAGGCCGCGCCAAACGAAGGTGATATCCTGTCCCGTTTGTCCAGATCGCCGGAGCAGGCACGCCTTTGGGCGGAAACCGCAGCCCAGATCACCGCCCGCGCCCGCCACGGGCAGGTGGTGAACCTTGACCCTGCCGCTCTGGTCCTAGATACGGTGTTCAAGATACAGGAAACCGCCGGTCAGAACAGATGAGCGACACCCCCCAAATCACCGACAGCCATTGCCATCTGGACTTCCCCGATTTTGAAGGACAGTTGGACCTGATCGTCGCAAATGCGGCCGAATCCGGTGTGACCCGGATGGTGACGATCTGCACCAGGTTGAGGAACGAACCCACTGTGCGCGCCATAGCTGAGGCTCACGCGCCGGTATTCTACGCGGCAGGCACGCACCCGATGAGTGCAGCCGATGAACCGATGGCAACTGTGGACGAGCTGGTGGCACTGTCACAGCACCCCAAGTTTGTTGGTATCGGTGAAACCGGGCTGGATTATCACTATACCGCCGACAGTGCGCAGGTTCAGCAGCAATCCCTGCGCGTTCATATCGAGGCCGCTCAGCGTACCGGACTGCCTTTGATCATTCATGCGCGCGCGGCGGACGAAGACATGGCCCGCATTCTGGCCGAAGAATACGGCAATGCCCCCTATTCATGTGTGATGCATTGTTTTTCGTCTTCGGCCGAACTGGCACAGTCCGCCCTGGATCTTGGGTTTTACCTGTCCATGTCGGGCATCGCCGCTTTTCCCAAAAGCCAGGAATTGCGCGATATTTTCGCAAATGCGCCAGTAGACCGCATCCTGGTTGAAACCGACGCGCCCTATCTGGCGCCGCCCCCGTTTCGCGGCAAACGGAATGAACCGGCCTATACCGCCCACACCGCCCGCAAAGGCGCCGAGGTCTTTGGCATGGGCTATGCCGATTTCGCGGCGCAGACCCAGGCCAATTTCGAAAGACTCTTCACCAAGGTCGCCTCTTACAAGGCGGCGGCATGACCACGCTGCGCTGCACCATTTTGGGCTGCGGCTCGTCAGGTGGAGTGCCACGTCTTGGCGGTCACTGGGGCGACTGCGACCCCGAAAACCCCAGGAACATCCGCCGCCGCTGCTCGATGCTGGTCGAACGTAACGGGCCCGAAGGCACCACCTCTGTTCTGATCGACACAACCCCGGATATGCGCAGCCAGCTGCTGGACACCGGCACCGGGCGGTTGGACGGGGTGGTCTATACCCATTCCCATGCCGACCACGTCCACGGCATTGACGACTTGCGCATGATTGTCTTCAACATGCGCGAACGGGTGCCGGTCTGGGCTGATGGCGACACCCAGAATGATCTTTTGGGCCGATTTGGCTATGCCTTCATCCAACCTGAAAACTCACCCTACCCGCCGATCCTCAACCTCAAGACAATCGACGGCCCGTTCGAGATCACTGGCCCCGGAGGCCCTATCCCGTTCCACCCCTTCAAGGTGAACCACGGATCAATCGACGCGCTTGGTTTCAAAATGGGCAATCTGGCCTACCTGCCGGACGTGGCAGAGATATATGACGATGCCTGGACCACATTAGAGGGTCTGGACTGTCTGGTGATCGACGCGCTGCGCCGGTCCCCGCACCCGACCCATGCGCATCTGGAAAAGACCCTTGGCTGGATCGACCTGTTGCAACCAAAAACCGCGGTTCTGACCAACATGCATATCGATCTTGACTATGCCACAGTCGACGCAGAAACCGCAGACAACATCACCCCTGCTTATGACGGCATGGTGATACATCAGGCTCTGTAGGGCCCTGGCCGAGATCATACAGATATCCTTTCCCGCGCGAATAACTGTTGCGGAACGCTGACATGCTGCAAAATCTCATTGAAGTCATCCTTCCAGTTTTTCTTGTTATTGGAGCCGGTTACGTCTCCACTCTTCTTGGATACTTCAAGGAAAACCACATTGATGGCCTGATGAAGTTCACTCAGGGTTTTGCAATCCCCTGCCTTCTGTTTCTTGCGATTTCACATCTCGACCTCAGTGTCAGTTTTGATCCCAAGCTGTTGATCAGCTTTTACTCTGCTGCTGCGCTTTGCTTTTGTGCCGGCCTGTTCGGCGCGCGACTGATCTTCAACCGCGAATGGGAAGATTGCGTCGCAATCGGTTTTTGCTGCCTGTTCTCCAATTCCGTCCTGCTGGGATTGCCGATTACTGAACGGGCTTATGGCCCTGAAAGCCTTACGGGCAATTATGCCGTCATCGCCTTTCACTCGCCGTTTTGTTACGGCCTAGGCATCACGGTAATGGAGGTGATCCGGAACCGAGGCCACGGAGGATCGCGAATGGTTCGCTCGGTCCTGACCGCGATGTTTCGCAACGCTCTGATTGTCGGGATCTCACTGGGTTTCATCGTAAATCTGTCCGGGCTCGGCGTGCCAGCCGTTGTGGATGATGCCCTTGGCCTGGTGACCCGCGCGGCCCTTCCCGGCGCGCTGTTCGCGCTTGGGGGCGTTCTGGTTAAATACAGACCCGAAGGTGACCTAAGGGCGATCGCCTTTGTCTGCGGCGTTTCTCTGCTGCTGCACCCGAGCCTTTTCTGGCTTTTCGGATCCACCCTTGGACTGCCACAGGATCTATTCCGGTCCGGAGTGATGACAGCCGCCATGGCCCCTGGTTTCAACGCCTATATCTTTGCAAACATCTATGGCCGCGCCAAACGGGTTGCTGCATCCTCTGTTCTGTTGGGTACGGCAGTATCTATCCTGAGCGTCTGGTTTTGGCTGACCCTATTGGGCTGACGGTGCGGCAGGCGGATTGACTTTTACACGACGCGGCGCACCTATCGCTAAAGCGGACAGGACAGATTTATGACACACGCCCTTATCGTTACCCATGGCCAACCTTCTGACCCAGAACCAGCCGAAGCGGTCTTGGCGGCTTATGCAGCCGATGTAAATGCCCTGTGTGCCGGTGTTTCGGTTCATTCTGCAACGCTGGCAGCCCCTGGGGCACTTGACAGCGCACTGGACAAGATTCCCGGCGACGCCGTCATCTATCCCCTATTCATGGCCAAAGGGTGGTTTGTCACAGATGTGCTGCCGAAACGTATTGGTGACCGCCGAAACCCTATTCTGGATCCCTTGGGCGCGGACCCGAAATTGCCCCATTTGGTCGCGCAAACCCTTGAGGGAACGCTGCAGGACAAAGACTGGCGGTCACAAGAAACGGACCTTGTGATCGCTGCGCATGGATCGGGCCGCAGCAGAAACCCTTCCGCCGTTGCAACGGCATTCGGCGACGCTTTGTTGCAACTGATACCACTTGGATCCCTGCGCCTTGGGTTTGTCGAAGAGGCCCCTTCGATTTCTGTGGCCGCCGCAGGAACCGGCGCCCAAACCCTGTGTTTGCCATTTTTTGCCTGCACGGGTGGCCATGTTCTTGAGGATGTGCCGCAAGAATTAAGCAAGGCCAAGTTCAAGGGACAGGTTTTACCGGTTGTGGGTGAACTGCCACTGGTGCAGCAACACATAGCGTCCGTTCTCAAAGCTTTTTCTCCATCGAAGTAGAGTCGTCTGACCACATACACTTTGCCGGTTCCTTTAGGGGGAAACCTATCTGTGTGAGTGATCCACAAGCTGCGAATATAGACAGTGGCGAGACCGGCCATTTCGCTTGGCCGCATACAGGGCAAGGTCTGCCGCATGCAAAATCTCAGCGGGTTTAAGCGATGGAAACTGGGTCGAAAGCGCCGTGCCTATACTGGCTGAAACCTGGCACGACACGTTGTCGAACATCATCGGTTCCCGCAGCCGTTCGATCAGCCTGCTGGCGATTGCAGAGAGAACACTCTCGTCCGTCAATCCTTTGTATATAATTACAAATTCGTCCCCGCCGACACGCGCCACTGTATCGTCTCCGCGGGTTTCCTCACCCATGATCCGCGCCGCCTGTTGCAACACATAGTCGCCTGCGGCATGCCCGAATTGGTCATTGACCGATTTGAAAAAATCAAGATCCAGATGCATCAGCGCGAATGGAGATTTGGACGAGATCATGTGATCCAATAGAACATCCATCGCCCGGCGATTTTTCAGCCCCGTCAGTGTATCTGTAAATGCCTTTTGTTCGGCGGCAAGCATCGCCCCTTGAAGGCGCAGGTTCAGAGATCTGGACGCCTCCATCGCTGCCGATTTCGCCTCGACCAGATACAATAATTCGATCGCCAGATCAGTGCCCGAGAAATCCGCACTGGTCAGGGCATAATCCCGGACCGCATCCAAAATCGATATTCCGAAAGACAGATTGATGACCGCCCCCTTACCTTTGGGCAGCGGAGCGATAAGGCCCTTCAATGCTGTGCGCGGGGTGTCATGGAACCTGAGCTGTAACTTGGTGCCGGCCTGGGACATCAAGCCTGAAACCGTGGTAACCGCCCTAGGGCGAAGCAGCTCAAAGATTTCCAGAAAGCTCTGACCTTCCATCGGCTTTTCAGGGCGCAGCTTTTGCAAGGTTGATCCGACGCGGGTCACTTTCCCATCCTCGTTCACCAGCAAAAACATCGGGCACAGGGTTTGCAAAAGCTCTGCCAGATTATTCGCGTTCATCATGCTTTTCGCGCCCCTAAATCAAAATGCCGACCTTCTGAAAAAGCGCTTTCTACCAGAACGATTGAGATAAACTCGATCTCACCCTGCTGGCCCTCATGCGACAACATGGCTAGAGCCCCGTAATCATCAGCCATCGCGCGCAATACGCCAACCATGACGCTTGAAAACCCAGGCAGACCTGGATGGCAGGACAATCTGTATTCCGTCGGTGAAAGCTCGTGCAATTCAAGCGCCGGAAGATTCAGATCCGATACGGCCAATCTGACCCGGTCAGACAGATCATCAAGCGAATGGAGAAATTCCAGATAGCTGACACCGCCAAATCGCAACAGACGGCGCAGGTCTTCCATGTTGGGATGAGACACAAGGTACGTTCCCAGATCTTCAAGAACGTCACTGCGTGAACGTTTCAGGACCGTGCATACCTCATCCAATACCTGCTCGGTAATATCATCGTCGTAAACAAGCATGGCCTCGAACTCGGCAAAGCCCAGTTCGGCTGAATCCATCACGCGCATCCAGCACGGCTGCCCGTAGGTCACCGCAACAAAGGATTGAATCGCCCGGTTGATCAGACCATGCATGAGAGACCTCAAATTGGTTTCTCACGCAGTGTGCTCTGAAATTTGTTAACAAACACCCAACACGCGGGCGTCACCGCATAGAATTCACGCAAGTATCGAAGTGGAAGTGACTGAGATTACGCTAGAAATCTGTCGGCGCTCCGCCTTCGGTTTTGCGTCGTGCGACAAAGTCAGCAAGCTCTTCCCGGATGCCCTCATCCATTGCCGGAGCTTCAAAGCTGGTGATGATTTCCTTGAACATGTGATGCGCGCGCTCAGCGGTCCAGACGCCTCCTGCGACTTCCCAACCCTCATAGTTCTTCCAGTCACTCAGAAACGGCTGATAAAACGCTGTGGTATAGCGATCCTGAGTGTGCTGAATGCCAAAGAAATGCCCGTCATTGCCGACTGACCGGATCGCATCCAGAGCAATCTCGTCAGGGCCGGTTGCCGTCAATTCCGGCTGCATATACCGCTGAATTTGCTGCAATATCTCGCAATCCATAATGAACTTTTCAGGGCTTGCGATCAGGCCACCCTCAAGCCAACCTGCAGCGTGATAGACCATGTTGGTGCCCGATTGCACCGCCGCCCATAATGAGTTCGAGGTTTCCCATACAGATTGGCCATCCGGAACGTTTGCCGCGCAGACACCCGAAGACCGCAGGGGCAGGTCATAAAATCGGGCCATCTGGCCGGTCATCTGTGTCGCCCGCATGTATTCCGGCGTTCCAAAAGCCGGAGCACCAGATTTCATATCAACATTCGAGGTGAACGTACCGATGACACAAGGAATCCCTGGTCTCACATATTGGAACAATGCAATCGCGCACAGCGCCTCGGCCAGGGATTGCGCTACTGCACCGGCCATTGTGACGGGGGCCATCGCCCCGGCCAAGGTGAACGGCGTCACAACAATCGCCTGCCCGCGCCGCGCCAACCTCAGGCAACCGTCGATCATGGGCTGATCGTGCTTCAACGGCGAGGTCGAGTTGATGTTAGTATACATCCTCGGTTTGGCTTCGAATTCTTCATGGCTCAGCCCCCCTGCGATCCGCACCATTTCCATGACGTCTTCGACGCGTTCCTTGCCCAGCGAATAGGCATGCATCGCCTTATCGGTCAGAGTCAGCTTGTCGTACAGAACATCCAGATGCCGGACGCTGGCATGTATATCCACTGGCTCGACCGGGTATCCGCCGGCAAAATGGATACAGTTGAAATACTGCGTCAACTTCAACAGGTTCCGGCACATCTCGCGATTTCCCGGTACCTTGGTGCCAATCTCCATATCCCAGTAGTTCGGCGGGGACGAAACATTTCCGAACAGCAGGTTTTTTCCCCCGATCTCGATTGCGCGGTCGGGATTACGCGGTGTGATGGTAAAGGTGGATGGGGCTTTACGCACCATTTCCATGACAAAGTCCCGGCCCATTCGAACGTTGTCGCCGTTGATCGTACATCCGGCCTCACGCAGGATTCCGATTGCCTCTTCGTTGTAGAACTCGATCCCGATCTCTTCGAGAATCCGCATTGCGCCCTCGTGGATCGCCGCGACGCCGATCTCGTCCAACGGTTCGGTTGGTTTGTCGGTGTTGATCGGAGGGCCCCACGGCATCTGATCAATAACCGCTGCGCCCCGTCTCTCGGCGGCACCGGCCCGTCCTCCGCTGCGACCTCTGCGTGCTTTCTTGTCGGCCATTGGACACTCCTCGGAACTTGGCTTTCTAGAAGCAAGCCCCGAACGCGTACTGTTGGCCGCTCTGTCTGCGACAGGCTATGTCGGTTTCGACGTCTGAACCGCCGAATTCACAGCCCGATCACGCCTTTTCGTACAACCAAGCAGGTATATGTCCGATGTTTGGCAAGACGACATCCGCCATCGCTTCGAGCGTTTCTGCACGCGCCATACCCGTCAGAACCCCGATCGTCTTCATACCTGCTGCCCGTCCGGCCTGCAGATCGTGCAGGCTGTCGCCCACCATTGCTATGTTTTCTGGGTTTACCCCCACATGCTGCGCAAAGGCGAAGAGTTGCCCCGGGCCTGGCTTGAATCCGTGTCCACTGTCATAACCGGCGACAAAATCGAAATGTTCGCGGATCCCTGCAGACGAAAGATGTTCGGATGCGGGCATCTCTCCGTCATTGGTCGCAACACCCAGTTTCAGCCCAGCCTCGCGCAGCCCATCAAGGAACGGGATAAGCGGAACGGCCTGGGCTTGCGGAGATGAGGCTGACTCGGCATTCAACAGATCCACCAACTCTTCGCGCGGCATTTCCGGGAGGTGCGGCTCTAGAACCTCGGCGATTTCTTCGACGGTGCCCGCAATGACAACACTGTCCTCAGAATAGGCAACCTGTTCGAGGTCAAAGCCGATCACCTGCCCAAGCTCGGCCGCACGGGCATGATCTCCGTTCGTCACTCGCAGTAAAAAATTGCGCCCAAACGTGCCCCAGGTTTCCGCGAAATCAAACAAGGTACCGTCTTTGTCGAACAGGATGGCTTGGATTGGCATTGTGAAACTCCTGCCCGGTAGGCTTTCAGGTCCAATGAACTTCCGCGCCGCCAGACAACAAGGCGCGGGCCTGGCCCGGCTGATCATACGGCACAGAATTGACGTCACAAAACTCGACTACCCACGAATCGTCAAGCATTAGAAAATCCAGAACTGAGCCCAGAAACTCCGGCTCTGCCGCCCTGTCTTTGATGTCCTGCACCGAAGCCCCCGTCGAACCCAGAAATACAGGCAGCAGGTCATCATTGCCAACAAGCCAGGCAAGGGCATTCAGCGCCAGCGTTTCGGCGGATTGAGCGGAAATTGGCATAAAGAAGCCCCTGATCTGATATTGGAAAGGGTTTGTTAACCAGAGTCATAAACACTTTAGCAACGCATGCAATCAACGGTGACTGATATGTCGGTGCAAGGAACGATCCTTGTCCTGGACGGGACCTCAACCAATCGAATTATGCTGAAAGTACAGCTAACCGCGGCCTGGTATCACGTCGCACAGGGGGAAAATCTGCGGGGTCTTGATGGGCTGCTGAAACGTGTGCGCCCCGATTTAATTTTAACCGCGCAGTCATTGCCGGATGGAACAGCGGCTGATGTCAAGAAAGTGGTAATGGCCGACCCGGATCTGGCGGATATTCCCATTGTCGCTATCGCGCCGCAAAACGACAAATCCGCAAGGTTGAGGGCATTGTCAGATGGGTTGGACGATGTATTGGCGCACCCGTTCAAGGACACGTTGTTGCTAGCTCGGGTTCGCAGCTTGTTACGGGCACGTGCCGATACGCAGGAATTGCAAGACAATAGCGGATCGCCATGTTTGGGATTTGCCGAAGCGACAAGCACCTTTGCCGCGCCACCCAAAGCTGCGCGCGCCGCCCTACTGACGCAATCCCCTAAAACCGGGGCGCTTTGGCAGAAGGCGCTGTCCGAACATGCGCATCACAGTCTGTCAATTCACACGATATCAAACCTTCACCGCCTGCTTTCTGGCCCCATCCCGGACGCGATTATT
Organism: Ruegeria sp. CDSA236; assembly: GCF_059611285.1. Classification (NCBI taxonomy): domain Bacteria; kingdom Pseudomonadati; phylum Pseudomonadota; class Alphaproteobacteria; order Rhodobacterales; family Roseobacteraceae; genus Ruegeria; species Ruegeria sp. CDSA236. The sequence continues at coordinate 352,413 of NZ_JBXWPG010000002.1, read as the reverse complement.
GTCGAAATTGATGGCGAATCTTCAGGCCTGAGTATTCTGGCGGATTTGAAATCGCGCGGGGCAACGCGGCACACAGTGCTGATCGGCATCTTGAGAAAGGATGACGCGTCTCTGGCTGCCGAAGCGCTGGATCGTGGCGCGGATACCATCTGTATGGCGGGGTTCTGCCCCCGTGAAACTCTGTTGCGGCTTGATAACCAGCTTGCCCGCAAAAGCCGAATTGACCAGATGCGGGATTCTTTGCGGCGTGGCATCGCGGAATCCTGGGTGGATCCACTGACCGGCCTGCATAACCGCCGCTATGCAATGCGAGCATTGAAGCAAATCGCCCGGCAGTCTGCGCAGACCGGGCGCGGTTTTACCGTGATGGTGGCCGATCTGGACCATTTCAAATCAATCAACGACAAGTTTGGCCATGCCGGAGGCGATCAGGTCTTGATCGAAACAGCCAAGCGCATGCGCAATTCCATTGATTCTGACGGCTTTGTGGCCCGGATCGGGGGCGAAGAATTCTTGATCGGTCTGCCTGAAACTACAGGGCGGCGGGCATTGGGGATCGCACGAACCGTCTGCAACGACATCTGCCAGTGTCCATTCGACCTATCCGAGGCCGCCGAACCAATCGCAGTGACAATCAGCATCGGCCTCATTACAGCTGATGACAACACGTTTCGGCAGGGCATCCCACCCGCACCATTGGACAACATGATAAAATCTGCGGATACGGCCCTGTATGCTGCGAAAAAGGCGGGACGCAATCAGGTCATGGTCCAGAATCACGCAGCCTGATCGGGTCAGTCGCGCTTTCTGCCCGCTTTCGATTTTCGGTGCACCACATCTTCCAGACGATCAGCGTATTCGACGCGTTCTTTCGGGCTCATGGCTGACACACGGATCAGCCACTGTTCCTGCAAAGCAGACTGCATCTCTGACATCACCTGCGCCTGCTGGCCCAACAAAGTCTCTACAGCGTCAGCCGCGAAGGGTTCGGCGCGAAGTGCGTCGCCAAGGGCTTGAAAATCCGCCGTCCGATGATCGACACCTTGGCGGTGCAGGCCCGAAAGCTCGGCCCGCATCGCCTGGCGTTCATGCTTGGGAAGCGCGCGATAAAGCGCCGATCCAAATCCCGGAGGGGTTTTGACGTGGTCATTGTTTCTGACGCGCAGCGCCGTGCCAACAACCGCACCGATGACTAGCAGATTGATAGCAAGGGACACGATCAGCAGGACAGGCATCCACCGGCGTTTAGGTTTTGACTGTTCGCTCATTCGCCTTCCTCCAGGAAGATTGTATTCAGATCCATATCCGCAACCTCAAATCCAGAGGATTGCGAATAAAGCAACGTCGCCGGATCGGGCAAAAAGGCCGGGGCAGTCAATCCAATCCAGATGCCAGCAATGCCCGCGGCCGCCAGACCTCCCATCCCCTGCCAGCCAAAGAAACTATCCAATGCCTGTGCCCAGAACCCTTGGGGTGATTTCTGAAGCCTTTGCAAACGAACGGTTTCCGCATCGGCCAGAATACGAAGGGCGAGTGCATCGGGTAACGGCTCATTTTCTTGACGAGCACGTAAAAACAGGTGATTCAGGTCGCTATTTTCATCCATCGGCATATCCCAACTCGTCTCTTCTTGCGGCTAACTGCTGTGCCAGTGCCCGCTTTCCCCGAGCTGTCAGACTCTCTACAGCTTCGACGGAAATATCCATGATTCCCGCGATTTCGGGATTGGGCAACTCTTCGATATGGCGCAAGACAACAGCCTGACGTTGCCGATCCGGAAGTTGCGCCAACGCGAACTGCAGTGCGTCCAACCTAGCGGCATCCTGAAGGTGTTCGGTTGCACTGATCGCATCGCTTTCAGGTTCGGCAACATCAGAAAGACTGTCCGCCGATTTCTTCCGCCGAATATCGACACACAGGTTCAGAGTGACCCGGTAAAGCCAAGTCGACACCTTTGCCTGTCCAGCAACCCAATCCGGCGCCATCTTCCATAGGCGCATCATGGCTTCCTGTGTGACATCTTCGGCTTCGGCCCGGTCGTTCAACAGCCTGAGCGCCACCGAAAAACTGCGCGGCCCAAGCCGATCGGTCAAAATGCGTGCCGCATCAGCGTCACCCTCGGCGAACCGCCGCAACAATGCATCGTCTCCGGGGTCGCCCGCAGCCTGACTTTGGCTGCGAGCCCCCGTTGATGAGGTACTCAGGTCCCGCATCCTTCATTAGCTGTCGTCGGTGCCAGCCTTGTCACGTTTTTTGTGATGCCAGCCCATCCGGTTTTTCGCATCGGCAAATTCCTGTTCCGAGATCGTGCCATTTTTGTCCGCGTCGATGCGGTCAAACATCTTGCCAGCACGGCGCGGCTTGGGCAACTCATCATCGGATAAGAGGCCATCCTGATTGGCGTCGTGCTTTTCGAACATTTGATTCACACGCTCATTCGCCTTCTTCTGGCTAGCCGCTTGCATCTCGTCGACGCTCAGCATGCCGTCGCCATTGGTGTCGGCATTGGTGAAACGCTGTTGCCTATAGGTTTGCATTTCTTCCTGTGTTACCTGACCATCATTGTTCAGGTCCAGCTCTTGAAAGGTCACGTCCTCTCGGCCTTTCGGACCGACAGCCAAGGCGGTTGTGCCTGTCAATGCAATGGCCGATACCAGAATGGCCGGGATAAGTTTCGCGCTTTTCATATCGTTTTCCTTTGTTTCTCGCGACCGGTTTGTCGCTGCTCACATAGGTTAAAACGGTGCAGTTTTCGGTTTCCGTCGCCCAATTTGAATTTTTTCTGTTGCTCACTGCCATCGACCACATAATTTCCGGACATCTCATCGCGGCACAAAGCGACGCACCCCCCTTTTCTGTGGGGCAAAACAAGCGCAATATCAGGGCAATCTGAATGCGCGAGTTTCAAAATGACAGATCAAACGATCGACACAATATCCGAGAACGACCGTCCAACCCGGCCTGCGCTAGTCAAAGGCTTCCGCTGCCGCTGCCCAAAATGCGGTGAAGGCAAGCTGTTGCACAGCTACCTGAAGGTGAATGACAGCTGCAGCAGCTGTGGTCAGGAACTGTTTCATCACCGTGCGGATGACGGTCCAGCCTATCTGACGATCCTGTTGGTCGGTCACCTGCTGGCGCCCGCTTTGCACATCTCTTATGTCCAGTGGCGCCCTGACCCGCTGAACATGTTCCTGATTTTTGCATTCGGATGTACAGCCTTGACACTGTTCCTGCTACCGCGAATGAAAGGGGCCGTTGTCGCCTATCAGTGGGCACGACGGATGCATGGGTTCGAAACGGACCGATGACTGGAATGATTGGGTCGGCCCTGAGATGAGTACAGACAAAACGGCTATACGGGACGCTGCAACAGTTATCGTGTTGCGGGACCGGATGACGAACCCTTCCATTTTGATGGGTCAAAGGGGCGCAAAAGCCGTTTTTATGCCGAACAAATTCGTGTTTCCAGGTGGCGCGGTAGACGCAGAGGACGCTCTGGTCCCGCTATCGGCTGACATGTCCCAGCTCTGCCGCGATCGGCTTGCTGAACAGTCTCCGCCCGGGCTGCAGAATGCTTTGGCGGCCGCCGCAATCCGCGAGCTCTGGGAGGAAACCGGCCTGGTGCTTGGAGTTCCCGGCGCTTGGAAAGGTGAGGTGCCGATTGACTGGCAAAGCTATGCAGAGGCAGGATTTCTGCCCTCTGCACAGGCATTGCAGTTTGTTTTTCGCGCCGTCACCCCGCCCGGCCGTACGCGCCGGTTCGATGCACGATTCTTTTTGGTAGATGCAGACGCCCTGCAAGGCGATCTGGATGACTTTGGCCGCGCATCGGATGAGCTGTCGCACCTGCAATGGGTTCCGCTTAACAAGGCGCGCGAGCTTGATCTTCCCTTCATAACCGAAGTTGTTCTGGCCGAAGTGGCGGCCCGGGTCACACGACCCGAGCCGCCCGAAAGCGTTCCGTTCTTCCTCAACAAAGAAGAACAAAGCCTGTTTTTGCAGATCAAAGGCTATCCGATGTCCGAACAGGACGTCTAGCCGGACCTATTTCATCCGGCTGATGACCGTCGTCACCTCGGGCTTTTTACCGATCTCGGTCTTTGCAGTCTGGCGCACGATCCGGCGCAGAGCCTCTTCGAGCTTGTCATCGTCGCGCCGGGTTTTGGCATCCGCCCGCATGAGGAATTGGTTCAAGTCCTCCTCCAGAACTTCGACCAATGCCGCGCGCGATGTTCCGGTCTCGGCCAAGCCCATCGTATCGCACCAAGGTTCACCCAACGGTTCGTCTTCTTCGTCTAAAATAACCGTCACGGTTACATGCCCGTTCAAGGCCATGCGAATGCGGTCGCGGACAACTCCATCCAAGGCTCCGACCTTTACGGATCCATCCAGATAAGTTCGGCCTGTCTCGACGTAGTCGACGACCTTGGGGGCATTGCCGCTGAGATCCAGCATCGTGCCATTGACTGCCACAACCCCGGTACGACTACCCGCTTCGGCCAGTTTAGCATGTTCGCGCAGATGTCGGTGTTCACCATGCATGGGAATAACCATCTGTGGGTTGACTATGGCGTGCACTTTTTCCAGATCAGGCCGGTTGGCATGGCCAGAGACGTGATACAGACCCGAGCTGTCATCCACCACATCAACGCCTTTTTCGCTGAGCTGGTTCATGATGAAGATCACGCCCTTCTCATTGCCCGGGATCGTCTTCGACGAGAACAGGAACAGATCGCCTTCCTTCAACTCGATCCCGCGGTATTTACCACGCGCAAGCTGAGCACTGGCCGCACGGCGTTCGCCCTGGCTGCCGGTTACGATCAGCATCAGGTTCTGGCGCGGGATATCTATGGCCTCTTCGGCGCTGATAACCTTGGGAAAATCCGTGAGAATACCGGTTTCCGTCGCGGCCTCGATCATGCGCCGCATCGCGCGGCCCAACAGAACGACCGAGCGCCCGGCGCGCTGGCCAGCCTCAGCCAGCGTTTTCACCCGCGCGACATTCGAGGCAAAAGTCGTCGCAACCACCATGGATTTGGCGTTTTCAACCAGCTTGGTGATCTCGGGTCCGACTTCGGATTCCGAGCGGCCAGCATGCGTTGAAAACACGTTCGTGCTGTCGCAGACCAATGCTTTCACGCCGTCCTTGGCAACCTCGGCCCACAGGTCCTGATCAAACGGTTCGCCGACCACAGGGTTGGCATCGAGCTTGAAATCCCCTGTATGCACGATCCGCCCCGCAGGCGAGTCGATAACAAGTGCTGCACTTTCGGGGATCGAGTGGGAGACCGGCAAAAACCCGACCGTGAACGGACCAACCGTCACCTGCTCAGGCCAGGCCGAAAGGGTCTGAACCGCGTCTGTCGGATGGGCTTTCTCTTCCATCTTGCGACGTGCGAGATTTGCGGTGAAGGCGCGTGCATAGATCGGGGCGCCCAAGTCGTCATAGCAATGCGCCACAGCGCCGACGTGATCTTCGTGCGCATGGGTGACAAAAACCGCCTCAAGCCGGTCGGCACGTTCTTTCAGCCAGTTGATATCGGCATGGATCAGGTCGACACCGGGTGTTGTGTCCATATCCGGAAAGGTCACGCCAAGATCGACAAGGATCAGCCGTTCCTTCCCCGGTTTGCCATAGCCATAGACATAGGCATTCATGCCAATTTCGCCCGCCCCGCCCAGGGGCAGATAGATCAGTCGTTCACTGCTCATGTTGAGCCATTTTCCTTGTTATAGCGATGGATCACGGTCAGTCCGTGCATCGTCAAATCGTCTTCTATAGCGTCAAACCCAACATCTGCCTGATCGAACAGAGGCGCAAGCCCCCCGGTTCCCACGACTTTCATCGGCATGCCATATTCCGCCTTTATCCGGGCAATCAGCCCTTCGATCAGACCGGAATAGCCCCAATACACGCCAGATTGAATGCAGCCAACCGTATTTGTTCCAATCACTTTTTCGGGACGTGTGATGTCGATATGCGGCAACGCGGCGGCCCCCTGGTGCAACGCCTCAAGGCTCAGGTTTACACCTGGAGCGATGATGCCGCCGACATATGCTCCATCCGAAGACACCACGTCAAAGTTGGTGGCCGTTCCAAAATCGACAACAACCACATCGCCGCCATGCCGTTCAAATGCCCCGGCAGCATTGGCCAGGCGATCCGGGCCAGGGACCGTACCCTCGTCTATGCGCGGGCTGACAGGCAGCAGACACTCCGGCTTGCCCACGACCAATGGGCGACAGCCAAAGAACCGGTCCGCAAAGACGCGCAGATTGAAGACCACACGCGGCACGGTCGAGGCGATAATCACATCGGTGATATCAGCTTGGATCTCATAATGTTTGACCAGCGTAGAGTACCAGGTGAAATAGGCATCCGCCGTACGGGCATGGTGCGTAGACGTGCGCAGCGTGCAGACGAATTCCTCACCGTCCCAGATCGAGAAAACGGTATTGGTGTTGCCGCAGTCGATGGCTAGAAGCATTGGTGCCCCTTTCAGAAAAATACGTCTGCCGCAGGTATGCTGACGCGGCCCTTCGCGGTGTTTAGGACAAGGTTACCGCCTGCGTCCACCGTTTCGAAGGTCCCGACCGTCTCAGTGGTGACAGTACGCGCGGTGATGACCTCGCCCAGCTTAGCTGCGCGGGACAACCAAGCAGCGCGGATGGGTTCGAACCCGTAGGTTACAAACTGGGCCTCAAAACGCGCATAGGCCGATGCAAGCTCGGTCAAAAAATCTTCGGTGGTGACATCTGCCCCTGTCTCGGACAACAGCGAAACCGGCCTTAGCGCACCTGGTTCGACTTTATCTGCAGTCGGTGCCTGCGAGAGATTGACGCCGATGCCGATTGCCAAATGCGAGACGTCCCGCCCCTGCCCGGTACTTTCCAGCAGTATCCCCGCAAGCTTGCCACCGTTCAGCAACACATCATTGGGCCATTTTAGCGACAAACCCGATATGCGTCCGGTGACCGCCACACATGCATCAAACAGGGCCAAGGCGGCGACAAAACTGCGCAGAGCGGCCTGTTCCGGGCGTCCTGCGGGCCGCATCAGCAGCGTTGCGGCAAGATTTCCCTCGGGGTTGGTCCAGACCCGTCCGCGCCGACCGCGCGCCTGTGTCTGGCGGTGCGCCAGTATCCAGACCGGACCCTGAGCCATCGGCGCGATCCGGGCGGCTTCGTTCAGAGTGCTATCGACCTCTTGCAATACATGCAGGCCATATCCATCCGGCCAATCACTCATGTCACAAGAACAATAGGCCGCGGGCAATGGTCGAAATCAGTTAACAAGCGTCGCCGCTGCAGCTGCCGCTGCGCCCTCAATCCCAAACTGATAGAATACGCCAACCAACATCAATGCAGCTGACCCCATCAGAGCAACCCATAGAACCGGAGACGAATTTGCGTCGATCGGGTCGTCATTCTCGGCACCGAAGTACATATAGTATACGATCCGTAGGTAATAGAATGCACCGATCACCGAGGCGATGGCAGACATGATAACCAGACCGGTCAGGCCAGCCTCAATACCCGCTTGCCAGACGCCGAATTTCGCAAAGAACCCAAGCATCGGTGGAACACCGGCAAGGCTGAACATCAGGATCAGCACGGCCAGAGCCTTACCCGGATCGCGTTTGGAATACTGGCGCAAGGCGTCAATGTCGGTAACAGGTTTACCGTCCCGTTCCATCATCAGGATAAAGGCGAAAGTTCCGACATTCATGGTCACGTAAATCGCCAGATACATCAGCATCGCCTTAATACCCAGCTCGGTCCCAGCCGCCAGTCCGATCAGCGCATACCCCATATGGGCAATCGACGAAAACGCCATCAGCCGTTTAATGTCGCGTTGTCCGATGGCAGCCACGGCCCCCAGCAGCATAGACAGAACAGACAAGAGTACGATCACCTGCTGCCAGTCCTTTACGACACCTCCAAATGCGTCGTGCAACACGCGGGCAAACAGGGCCATGGCGGCCACTTTGGGCGCCGTGGCGAAGAAGGCAGTGACTGGTGTGGGCGATCCTTCATAGACATCCGGCGTCCACATGTGGAACGGAACAGCCGAAACCTTGAACGCGAGCCCCGAGATCAGGAAGATCAACCCAAACAGCAACCCGAGGGTCACATCGCCGTGGTGAACGGTCTGAATGATGCCCGAGAACAACGTGGTACCCGTAAAGCCGTAGACAAGCGAAGCCCCATACAGCAGTAAGCCCGAGCTAAGCGCGCCCAGAACGAAATATTTCAGGCCAGCCTCGGTGGATTTGGCGCTGTCACGACGCAGCGCAGCCACAACGTAAAGTGCCAGCGACTGCAGCTCGAGCCCCATATACAGAGACATCAGGTCACCCGCGCTGACCATCATCATCATGCCGACAGCGGCAAGCGCCACCAGCAAAGGGTATTCGAAACGCAACAACCCGCGGCGGGTCATATAGTCCTGGCTCATCATCAAAACGGCTGCGGCAGATAGCAGGATCGCCACTTTGGCAAAGCGCGCAAATCCGTCATCAACGAACATGCCGTTAAACGCGATGTTCGTCCCGTCGCCATTGGTGGCGATCCAGAACGCCAGCAGCGCCATCAGCCCTGCTGTCACCCAGACCAATGTCGGCGCAAGCCCGTCCTTGGTGGTGTAAACAGCCGCAAGCAATGCCGCCATCGCATATAGTGCCAAAACGATCTCTGGCAGGATAATTGTCAGATCAGCCTGGATCATGTCTCCAAAGCCTCCTTAATGCGAGGCGGCTGTCTGGGTCGCGGTCTCAGCCGCGGCCAGAGCCGTATCATAGTTCGAAATCAGCGCGGCAGTCGAGTTGCCAATCACATCTGTTACCAGCGATGGATACACACCCAGCAGGATCGTCATGACGATCAGGGGGGCAAATATCAACCGCTCGCGCGAGCTCATATCAGTCATCGCCTTGAGGCTTTCTTTGATAAGATCGCCAAATACGACCCGACGATACAGCCACAAAGCATATCCCGCCGAGAAGATAACACCAGTCGCGGCCACAGCAGTCACCCAGGTATTGACTTGGAATGCGCCCATCAGGGTCAGGAACTCTCCGACGAAACCACTGGTGCCCGGCAGACCGACATTGGCCATGGTGAACAGCATGAAGACCAGCGCATAGGCGGGCATCCGGATCACCAGACCGCCATAGGCCTCGATATCGCGGGTGTGCATCCGGTCATAGATCACGCCGACACACAGGAAGAGCGCTGCCGAGATGAACCCGTGGCTGAGCATCTGGAAGATGGCTCCGTCGACACCCTGCTGGTTTGCCGCAAAGATGCCCATGGTGACAAAGCCCATATGTGCGACCGAGGAATAAGCGATCAGCTTTTTCATATCCTCCTGCACCAGAGCAACCAGCGAGGTATAGACCACCGCGATGGCCGACATCCAAAGCACCAGATCAGTCATCACCGCCGAACCAACCGGGAACATCGGCAGGCTGAACCGCAGGAAGCCATAGCCACCCATCTTCAGCAGGATCGCCGCCAGCACGACCGACCCTGCGGTCGGCGCCTGCACGTGTGCATCCGGCAGCCAGGTGTGGACCGGCCACATCGGCATCTTCACCGCAAATGAGGCAAAGAACGCCAGGAACATCAGCGTCTGCATACCGCCTACGATATGGATGCCCAGAACGGTAAAGCTGTCGGACGAGAAATGATGCGCCATCAGCGCTTCGATATCCGTCGTGCCTGCATCCGCATACATCGAAACCATAGCCACCAGCATCAGCACAGAGCCAAGGAACGTGTAGAGGAAGAACTTGAAGCTGGCATAGATGCGCTCCTTACCACCCCAGATGCCGATGATCAGGAACATCGGGATCAGACCCGCTTCGAAGAACAGGTAGAACAGCACCAGGTCCAGCGCCATGAACACGCCAAGCATCAGCGTTTCCAGCAGCAGGAAAGCAATCATGTATTCCTTGACGCGGTCTGTCACATTCCAGCTGGCCAGAATTGTCAGCGGCATAATGAAAGTGGTCAGCAACACGAACAGGACGCTGATGCCATCCACACCCATCTTGTATTTCAGACCCATCAGCCACTGGCCCTCTTCCACCATCTGGAAGCCGGTGTTTTCAGGATCAAAGCCAGTATAGATGCCAATCGAGACCAGGAAGGTCACCGTCGTCGCAACCATGGCCACCCATTTGGCATTGCGTTGCGCGGCTGCGTCGTCGCCCTGCAGAAACAGCGCCAGAATGGCGGCCGCCGCTGCGGGGATGAAGGTGACGATCGAGAGGATATTGTCCATTAGTGTGCGCCTCCGCCGATCGACATCCAGGTGACCAGGGCAGCAATTCCCAGGACCATCCAGAAGGCATAGGTAAATATGTAACCAGTCTGCGCCTTGCCTGCGAGGCGGGTGAAGAATGGCACGATGCCCATCGCTACCCCGTTCAGGAAACCGTCAATCGTGTTGCCGTCGCCGCGTTTCCACAGGAACCGCCCAAGTGCCAAGGCAGGTTTGACGAAGATCGCGTCATAGATCTCATCAAAGTACCATTTGTTCAGCAGGAACAGATAAAGCGGACGCTGGTTTGCTGCCAAGCGCGCGGGCAACGTCGTATTCACGATATAAAACCAATAGGCCACGATGAAACCAAGCAGCATCGCAACGAAGGGTGAGACCTTGACCCATTTCGGAACAGCATGCGCATCGTCCAGCACATGATTGTCCGGTGCGATGTAGAGCGCGCCTTCTCCGGGCGTTCCAACAAAGGCATAATGGTGATCGCCGCCCTGCGCGTCCTTCTCACCATGGCTGTCCTCCGCGTGACCAGCATCCGCATGCGTATCGTCGCCGTGATCATCTTCGGCATGGGTATCGTCCCCATGCGCGCCCTCTGCCGCGTGGCCATCCACCGAAGCCTCTGCAACCGGAATGCCATAGAACTGGCCGACCTTGTCGGTGTGGCCAAAAAAGTTGCCATACCAGATCATCCCGGCGAAAACCGCACCCAGCGACAGAACGCCCAGCGGAACCAGCATGACCAACGGGCTTTCATGCGCGTGCTCATGCGTGTGTTTGTCGCCACGCTCTTCGCCATAGAAGGTCAGGAAGATCAGCCGCCAGCTGTAGAATGAGGTAAAGGCCGCCGCGATCACCAGCATCCAGAACGCATAACCCGTTCCGCCGGCAAAGGCGCTTTCGATGATTGCATCTTTGGACAGGAACCCGGCAAACCCGATATGGGTCAACGGAATGCCAACACCCGTAATGGCCAGCGTCCCGATCATCATCGCCCAGAACGTATAGGGGATTTTCTTCCGCAGCCCGCCGTATTCCGTCATCTCCTGCTCGTGATGCATCGCGTGGATCACAGAACCCGCCCCAAGGAACAACAGCGCCTTGAAAAACGCGTGTGTCAGCAGGTGGAACATCGCAGCCGAGTACATTCCGACGCCAGCCGCCACGAACATGTACCCCAGCTGAGAACAGGTCGAATACGCAATGACACGCTTGATGTCGGTCTGAACCAGACCCACAGTCGCAGCAAAAAACGCGGTCGAAGCGCCGAGGAAGGTGATGAACCCGGTGGCACCCGGCGCAAACTCCATCAGCGGCGACATGCGGCAGATCAGGAATACACCCGCAGTCACCATGGTCGCGGCGTGGATCAGGGCTGATACAGGCGTCGGACCTTCCATCGCATCCGGCAACCAGGTGTGCAGGAACAACTGTGCCGATTTGCCCATCGCACCGATGAACAGCAGAACGCAGATCACCTCGATCGCGGTCCATTCACCCCACAGGAAGTGCAGCTTCTCTTCGGCCAATGCCGGGGCAGAGGCGAAGATGTCCGAGAAATTGATGCTGTCGGTCAGCAGGAATAGCGCAAAGATTCCAAGCGCAAAGCCAAAGTCCCCAACCCGGTTGACGATAAACGCCTTCATCGCCGCCGCATTGGCGCTTGGCTTGCGGTAATAGAACCCGATCAGCAGATAGGACGCGACGCCCACACCTTCCCAGCCAAAGAACATCTGAACCAGATTATCCGCCGTCACCAGCATCAGCATGGCAAAGGTAAAGAAGGACAGATATGCAAAGAAGCGTGGCTTATAGCTTTCGCCTTCGCGCCATTGTGGATCGTGATCCATGTAGCCAAAGGAATACAGGTGCACCAGCGCCGAGACGGTCGTCACCACAATCAGCATGATCGCGGTCAACCGGTCCAGACGAATGGCCCAGCTTGTCGAGAGCGAGCCGCTTTCGATCCAGCGCATGATCTCGATCTGCTGGGTGTGGCCGTCGAACGTCAGGAAGACGATCCACGACAGCAGACAGGCCAGAAACAGCAGGCCCGTGGCGGTCCACATGGCGGCTTTCTCGCCAATGAACTTCCAGCCGAACCCGCACAGGATCGCGCCCACCAGCGGGGCAAAGAGGATGGTGGTTTCCATGTGCCCTTACCCCTTCATCATATTGACATCTTCAACCGCGATCGAGCCGCGGTTGCGGAAGAAACAGACCAGAATGGCCAGCCCGATCGCCGCCTCGGCCGCCGCCACGGTCAACACAAACAGCGTAAACACTTGCCCGACCAGATCGCCCAGGAAGCTGGAGAACGCCACAAGGTTGATATTCACCGCCAGCAGCATCAGTTCGATGCTCATCAGCAGGATGATGACGTTCTTGCGGTTCAGGAAGAGACCGAAGATGCCGATGACGAACAGCGTCGCCGCGACCGTAAGATAGTGTTCAAGTCCGATCATAGCTTCGCTCCTGGCGAGTCTGGGTAGTAGAGTTTGCAGCCGCAGTAGGGGTTGATGCGATTTTTCTTTTTGGCCCTGCTCAAAAAGCCGTCGATAGTTGTCCAGTGGTCATAACCAGCCTGTTTGGATAATTTCACCAAGTCTTGGACAGTCGTCCCAGACGCCAAACGCAGTTTCCCGTGAGGTGGGTACAGAAGATCTGCCGAAAAATTACCCACAGAAACCCGATATTCTGAGCCCGGAGGAGCACACACGCCACGGATTTGGATGAGCTCTTTGGAATTGCAATCCACGACCAGCACACTTTCGCTGCGAACACATTCCCCGGTAAGGGTCCAACGCTGGCCTACCCGACCACTACCAATATCCGTTGCAGCGTTCCCTGAAAAAAAGGAGCTCCAACCGTCGCCAGCTTCAGAGAAGCTACAATCCTCTTTAACTTCGGCGGGCTTGTCGAAGTGATGAAGCGGCTTGCTCATACTGCAACTACCGATAGGGCACTCTGCCATGGCCGATCCTGACGAAATCGTAAGCCATGCTGATAGCCCTATGATCGCGTAAATTCTCACAGCCCCTGCCCCGGTTTCACGTCTTTCAACTCCATCGCCTTGGCCGGGTCGCGCATCATTTGGCCGATGATGTCCTGACGCTTGATGTCCTGACGGTGGCGCAGGGTCAGAACGATGGCGCCGATCATGGCGACCAGCAGGATCAGGCCCGCCAGCTGGAACAGAAGGAAGTATTGATCGTACAGGATGACGCCCAGTGCCTCGGTGTTGTGGCGATCCACTGGCACCGGCTGGGCCAGATTGGCCGCCACACCCCGCGCGCTGTCCCAGGCCCCGAAGGCCATGACGAACTGCATCAGGATAACCAGACCGATCAGCAGGGCCAGCGGCATATAGCGCGCCATCTCGGCCTTGAGCTCAGCAAAGTCCACGTCCAGCATCATCACGACGAACAAGAACAAAACCGCGACCGCGCCGACATAGACGATGATCAGCAGCATCGCCACGAACTCAGCCCCCAGCAGCACAAACAGTCCTGCCGCGGACAGGAAGGACAGGATCAACCACAGCACGGAATGCACCGGCTGGCGGCTGATCACCGTGAACAGCCCGCCGGTGATGGCGCTGATGGCGAACAGATAGAAGGCAAAGACGGTCATTGATCCTCATCCTCGTTATCGCCCATGACCTCTTGCGCCAATTCCAGCGCGCGGGTCATGGCCGGGATGCCGGCAAAGACCGACATCTGACCGATCGTTTCCACGATCTCTTGTTTCTTGGCACCGGCTTCCACAGCGTGGCGCACGGTCTGACGCACCGCCGCATCCGCCTGCGCGCCCTGACAGGTCAGCCCGGCCAGTGTCAGCAACAGGCGCGTTTTGGCATCCAACCCGTCTTTGTTGACGGTGTTGCCGAACATCATCTCCATGACTTCTTTTGGCATGGTCGGCCATAGAGTTTCGAACCCTTTGGGCGAGAAGCTCTCCATCGCAGGGTTCATCGCCTTGGCCATGTCCTGCGCCTGCTTCATCATCAGCTCAAACGGATTTGTCGGGGCGTCAGTCATCGGTACGGCGCGTCCATTTCTAGATTGCGGGCGATCTCGGCTTCCCAGCGCTCGCCGTTGTCGAGCAGTTTTTCCTTGTCGTAGAACAACTCTTCGCGGGTTTCCGTGGCGAATTCGAAATTCGGACCTTCGACGATGGCATCGACCGGGCAGGCCTCTTGGCAGAAACCGCAATAGATGCACTTGGTCATGTCGATGTCATAGCGCGTGGTACGGCGGCTGCCATCTTCGCGCGGTTCGGCGTCGATTGTAATGGCCTGTGCAGGGCAGATCGCCTCGCAGAGTTTGCAGGCAATACAGCGTTCTTCACCGTTGGGATAGCGACGCAGGGCGTGCTCACCGCGAAAACGCGGAGACAGAGGACCCTTTTCATGCGGGTAGTTCAGGGTGGCCTTCGGTGCGAAGAAATACTTCAGCCCCAACTTCATGCCGACCCAGAAATCCTGTAGAAGAAAATACTTGGCGGCACGGGTGTAGTCGATTTGGGTCATATCAGCCTCCTACGCTCCAACGCGCAAACGCGCCCCAGAACCAGTCGAATTTCGCCGCAAAGGCCACGAAGACTACCCAAGCCAGCGAGAAGGGCAGGAACACTTTCCAACCCAGCCGCATCAGCTGGTCATAGCGGTAGCGCGGCGTGATCGCCTTGACCATTGCGAAGAGGAAGAAGAAGAACGCCATCTTCGCGACCATCCACAACACGCCGTCGGGCAGGCCCGGGATCGGGGACAGCCAGCCGCCGAAAAACAGCAGCGTGGTTAGCGCGCACATCAGGAAAATGGCGATATATTCGCCAGCCATGAACAACAGGAAAGGCGTGGCCGAGTATTCGACCTGATAGCCCGCGACCAGTTCGGATTCCGCCTCTGGCAGGTCAAACGGTGGGCGGTTGGTTTCGGCCAGCGCCGAGATGAAAAACAGGAAGACCATTGGGAAATGCGGCAACCAGTACCAGCTGAAGAACCCAAAGCGCCCGTCTTGCGCATGCACGATGTCACCGAAGTTCATCGACCCGGTCGACAGGATCACACCGATGATGATCAGACCAATCGAGACCTCGTAGGAAATCATCTGAGCGGCAGAGCGCAATGAGCCAAGGAAAGGGTACTTTGAGTTCGACGCCCACCCCCCCATGATCACGCCATAAACCTCCAACGAGGACACGGCGAAGACATACAGGATGGCGACATTTATATCCGACAGCACCCAGCCGTCGTTGAACGGAATCACGGCCCAGGCGATCATCGCCAGAACAAATGAGGTCAACGGCGCGAGGATAAAGACGGTGCGGTCTGCACCCGCTGGGATAACCACCTCTTTAACCACATATTTCAGCGCGTCGGCCACCGTTTGCAGTAGGCCATAGACGCCCACCACATTGGGGCCACGGCGCATCTGAACCGCCGCCCAGATCTTGCGGTCTCCATAGACAAGGAACAACAGCGAAATCATCACAAAGGCCACAACGGCAAGCACTTGTGCCAGAATGATGAGGGCTATTCCGCCTGGGGTGTTAAAGAATTCAGCCATTGGTCCTCACACCGTGGGTATTCCGTTTTCCGCACGAAATGCTAAGGCCATGTGCCTGCGCAAAGTGCGTCTGGGTCGGCGCGTTGGTGTAAACAGCATCTGCAGCCGCTACGCCACCCTTTTTATTCCGTTTCATAGGCAAAACAGGGGCGAGCCCCTGTCCGACCAGCACAGGGTCGAGATGCGATATGACAGAGTTTCGGTTCATTCCGCCGCGATCTTTTCGCCTTTGCGTGCCTGCGTCTGCGCCGATAGCTCAGCCATCAACTGCGAGGCCCGTGCAATCGGGTTGCTCAGGTAGAAGTCCTTGACGGTGTGACGGAAGCTCGCCTTGCCCAGAGGGCCGAACTTCAGCGCCTGAACCTCGTTTTCGATCACCTCGTCGATACGGGCCAGATGCGGCACCGCCTCGATCAGCGCGGTGCGCAGTTGCGCCAGCGAGTCATAAGGCAGCGTCGCACCCAGTTCGGCAGACAAAGCGCGCAGGATCGCCCAGTTTTCCTTAGCCTCACCTGGTGCAAACCCGGCACGCATCGCCAGTTGCGGGCGGCCTTCGGTGTTCACGAACAGGCCGTTTTCCTCGGTATAGGCTGCGCCCGGCAGGATCACGTCGGCGCGGTGCGCACCTCGATCGCCATGGCTGCCCTGATAGATGACAAAGGCGCCGTCGCCGATTTCAACTTCATCGGCACCGAGATTATAGATCACATCCGCCGCGCTGATTGTATCCATGCCACCTTCGTTGGTGGCATCGACATCCATAGAACCAACACGTGAGGCGGCTGTGTGCAGGACAATCAAACCGCTTTCGGTATTCGCCGCAATGGTTTGCGCAGCGCCTAAAACCGCAGCGCCATCCGCTTCCTGCAATGCACCCTGACCAATGATGACCAACGAGCGTTTGCCCTTGACCTCATCATCTCCGCCCATATCCACCACCTGCTGCAATGCCGCACGATCATCGCCGACATGGTGGTAGTCATAGGTCAGATCGACTGCCGGGCCGACCACAGCAATCTCGGCCCCATACGCCCAGGCTTTGCGAATGCGCGCGTTCAGCACCGGCGCCTCATCGCGCGGGTTGGTTCCGATCAGCAGAATGCGCTCGGCGCAGTCGATATCTTCGATCGCGGCGGTCCCGGCATAGGCCGCGCGGTTGCCCGTTGGCAACTTGGCGCCATCGGTACGGCATTCGACAACCCCGCCCTGCCCTTCAATCATCTGCTTCAGAGCAAACGTAGCCTCGACCGGGGCCAAGTCGCCCACGATACCGACGGGCTTTTCAGCCCCTTTCAACGCCTCGGCCGCTTTGGTCAACGCCTCGGGCCACGTCGCCGGGCGCAGCTTACCGTTTTCACGCAAGTATGGCTTGTCCAGCCGCTGACGACGCAGGCCGTCCCACACAAACCGCGTCTTATCACTGATCCATTCTTCGTTCACGCCATCATGATTGCGCGGCAAAAAGCGCATGACTTCGCGCCCTTTGGTATCCACACGAATGTTCGAACCCAATGCATCCATCACGTCGATGCTTTCGGTCTTGGTCAGTTCCCAAGGGCGCGCGGTAAAAGCATAGGGTTTCGAGGTCAGCGCCCCGACGGGGCACAAGTCGATGATATTACCTTGCAGATTCGAATCCAGCGTCTGGTTCAGATATGACGTGATCTCGGCGTCTTCGCCCCGTCCGGTTTGACCCATCTGAGTGATCCCGGCCACTTCGGTTGTAAAGCGTACGCAGCGGGTGCAACTGATGCAGCGGGTCATCGCGGTGCCAACCAGCGGACCCAGATCCAGATCATCGACCGCGCGCTTGGCTTCCTTAAACCGCGTGCCCGACATGCCATAAGCCATCGCCTGATCCTGCAGATCGCACTCGCCACCCTGATCGCAGATCGGGCAATCCAGCGGGTGGTTGATCAGCAAGAACTCCATCACTCCTTCGCGGGCCTTCTTGACCATGGGCGAGTTGGTTTTGACCACCGGTGCTTGCCCTTCCGGCCCCGGACGAAGATCGCGCACCTGCATCGCACAAGAGGCCGCAGGTTTAGGCGGCCCCCCAACAACTTCGACCAGACACATCCGGCAGTTCCCGGCAATCGACAGACGCTCGTGATAGCAAAAGCGCGGCACTTCGACCCCGGCCTGTTCGCAGGCCTGAATCAGGGTCATCGCACCATCGACTTCGATTTCCTGTCCGTCGATGTTAACTTTGCGGAGGTCAGACATGATTTAAACTACCCTTTCAGGAATGTGCCGATAGCAGATTTTTTGGCGATTTCGCTTCGCCCTGCCGAGCACATCGTATCTGGAACGCCAATCACGATGCCGTTTCCTTGGATATAGCGAATAGCGTCGTCCTGTATCCGCTTCCGCGGCAAATTTCTTTCGAGATAGACAAAATCACTTTCCCGATACCCCTTGGCTTCTAGGTCGTCAGCTACCGTTTTCATGCTTTGCCTGATCTGCGAACGATTGAGCGACAAATTCGGACAACCGCCTGCAATCTGCTCTGCCATAGCGTTGGCAAAGGCCACATCATAGAGGCTCTGCGGAACCTGTGTACGAAACTGAGCGCGAGATGTGTCAGCGTCCAAAGCTTGGCTGGATGTTGACTCGCATCCAGCTAAGACCAAAAGCAAAACACCAGCAAAGCCCATCATCAAAGCTCTGAAACCCATACTCAATTCGCCCTCAAATACACGCCGATGGCGCTGTTTCTTTCAATTTCCGCACGCCCAAGCGTACAGAAAGAATTCGGCCGGCCATACGACACGCCATTTTGGGCCAGATAGGCCTCGCCCTTGGCGCGCATCCGGTCTTTTTCTGCATCCGAATCGACATAGGAGCGGATTTCACTGTCGGAATAGCCCAACTGGTTCGCTTTCGACCGCAAGCCCCACATCACACCAATCGCCTTCATACGCCGCCCGCTGATGGAGGGGCAGTATTCCGAAATTTCGTTCGCGATAGCGATGTAATAGAGTTCGTTGTCGATCTCTTTGACTTCGCGCAAGGGAGGTTTAGCCAAAGCAACCGCAGGCAGTGTCAGCGCCGTTGCAACGGCAAGCATTTTGATACCAGACATGACAAATCCTTTCGTCTTGGAAAGACCAAGACGACGGAGGCCAGCATTGCTATGCAATAGCAATGGGCCTGTCACGGCGTGATATGCAAAAACCCGCTTCATGGACGGCGGCAGCTCCCGGCAAAGGTTAGTCTGTCATCGTTGATCTGAAGGTTTTGTGGTTCGGTATCCGGCCCGACCTTCCAGTCGATCCTGGAGGATCCGAAATTCGCGATGCAAAACTTGGTGCCCTCATAACGGCCGGCCTCGCGTGCACCATCCAATGAGGCAGATACTCCTTTGATCACAACGGTGAAATCCGAAGGAGACGCTTTTTTGTTGATGTGCTTTGCTTTGGCTCTGAACGACTTGCCATCGAATAGAATACGATCTTCCGAAGGCTTAATCAGCCCGCAGGCCGAAACCGCCGCCAACAGTAAAACTGCGCCGATGAAGGAAACATTCTTGGTTCTGGTCACAAGATCAACAGTTCGTTCAATCATTAAAACGCCGCCACCAATGCCATGATCCCCATCACGAACATGCAAAGCCAGGCAACCACGTAAAGAACCGAGCGCAAGCCAGAGTTCGGCTTACCCAGTCCGCGCAGATGAACAAACAGCATTGCCAGACGCGAAACCAGTGCCACCGAGGCGAGCAAGTTTACCCAAAACGGGCTGACCCCCACCAAAATTGCCGCGATCGTAACCGCCGCAAAAGCAGGAAGCGTTTCAGTGCCGTTCAGATAAGCACGGTTCAACCGATAGGCCCTGTCTGAATAATCTTGCTCGGGCGTGGCGCCTGGCGCCAGCCCCTTACCCTGTTTGGCCACTGCCGAAAATGGGGCTAGGAACAGGACGACGAGGGTGAAGATCATCACCGATGCAAGTGCATGGCCATAGTCCGAGAATACTTCCATTTGAATCACTCCGCTGCCATCGCACCCGTGCGGCCCGATTTCTGGGCCTTGATGCGGTCTTCGATTTCTTCCCGGAAATTGCGGATAAGGCCCTGGATTGGCCAGGCTGCCGCATCACCGAGGGCACAGATCGTGTGGCCTTCCACCTGTTTGGTTACGTCAAACAGCATGTCGATCTCTTCCAACTCGGCCTCACCGCGCACAAGGCGATCCATGACGCGCATCATCCATCCGGTGCCTTCACGACACGGTGTGCACTGACCGCAGCTTTCATGTTTGTAAAACTTCGACAATCGCCAGATCGCTTTGATTATATCGGTGGATTTATCCATCACGATCACCGCAGCCGTACCCAGGCCCGAGCCCAGATCGTTGCGCAGGTGGTCAAAGTCCATGATCGCGTCGCGCATGTTCTCACCGCGCACACAGGGCACCGACGAACCACCCGGAATAACCGCCAGCAAATTGTCCCAGCCGCCGCGAATGCCGCCGCAATGGGTTTCGATCAGCTGTTCAAACGGAATCGACATCGCCTCTTCAACGACGCAAGGATTGTTCACATGGCCCGAGATCGCAAACAGCTTGGTGCCCGCGTTGTTCTGACGGCCAAAGCCTGCGAACCAGTCGGCCCCGCGACGCAAGATCGTCGGCACGACCGCAATGGATTCCACATTGTTCACCGTGGTTGGGCACCCATACAGACCTGCGCCCGCCGGGAACGGTGGCTTCATCCGCGGCATGCCCTTTTTGCCCTCAAGGCTTTCGATCAGGGCAGTTTCCTCGCCACAGATATAGGCACCCGCCCCGTGATGCAGGAACAGATCGAAGTCCCAGCCTGACCCAGCGGCGTTCTTGCCCAACAAACCGGCGTCATAGGCTTCGTCAATCGCGGCCTGCAGCGCCTCACGCTCGCGGATGTATTCACCGCGCAGGTAGATATAGCAAGTATGCGCATTCATCGCGAAAGAGGCGATCAGGCAGCCTTCGATCAGCGTATGCGGATCGTGGCGCATGATTTCACGGTCTTTGCAGGTGCCAGGCTCGGATTCATCCGCATTTACCACCAGATAGGACGGGCGACCGTCACTTTCCTTGGGCATGAAGGACCACTTCAGACCGGTTGGAAAACCCGCGCCGCCCCGGCCGCGCAGCCCTGAATCCTTCATCGTCTGGATGATCCAGTCGCGCCCGTTGCCGATCAGGCCAGCGGTGCCGTCCCAATGCCCCCGGGCCTGTGCACCGCGCAATGTACGCTCATGCATCCCGTAGATGTTGGTAAAGATCCTGTCCTGATCCTTCAGCATCATGTGTTACCTTCAGCTGTCCTGACGCATGCGCCAGAGTTGAAAAATGTTGACGCCCGCATAGATGAACCCGGCCAGCGCGGCAAAATCAAACAGCAGCGCATAGCGTCCCGGCAGTTCCATCGCAGGGCCAATGAACATGGTCATGGCAAGCCAGACCAGCATGGTCACGGCGATGACCACTCCGATATGTCGACCCTTGCGGGCCATGGCCTGTTCCTTGTCCTTGTCCATCTTGTCCTAAATGCCCAGAGCGGGCACGCATCCTAGTCTTCGTATGTACCGTCGTCCTTGGCCCGCTTGGCGAACTCGGTTTCTTCACCCGCCGCCAGCTTGGTGGCCTGATCAATCCAGCCGTCTCTCTCGATCCGGCCTTTGAACTTCAGCCGCGCATCAACCCAGGCAACCTGCTCAGGCGTCCATTTGGCGATCTGATCATAATGATAGAAGCCCAGCTCGTTCAGCGTCTTCTCAAGCTTAGGCCCGACACCTTTAAGCAGCTTCAGATCGTCCGACTTGCCGTCCCGCGCATCCGAAAGCGTGTCGGGCTGGTCTTCCGTGACCGCCTTCGCCTCAGCCGCCTGCTGCACCGCAGGTTTGGCCGGTGCGGGCGCCTTGGGTGGTTTCGGAGCAGCCTTGGTCGCCGCCGCCTTGCCATCCTTGCCCAGCCATGGCGTCAGGACCGGAACTTCGGTCCCGTCGATGCGTTTGACGGTATCCCCCAGATCTGAGGCCAACTGAACACTGGCGTTATACTGGGTTCGGCCGCTGTCATATTCGGACAGGCTGGTCAGCCCCTTCAGAGGCTCTGCCGCATAGCGCCCGTTCTGAGGGCCCGGTGTCGGCACTTTGCCAGCGGCCAGATCGTCGATGATCTTGCCAAAACCCTCAGCTGTCAGGTCTTCGTAATAGTCCTTGCCGATCTGCGCCATCGGCGCGTTGGTGCAAGAGCCCAGGCATTCGACCTCTTCCCAACTCAGCTTGCCATCGGCGGACAAAGCATGCGGCTTGGCGGCGATCTTGTCCTTGCAGACCGCAATCAAATCCTCGGCCCCGCAGATCATGCAAGAGGTAGTCCCGCAGACCTGAATATGCGCCACCGAGCCAACCGGCTGCAGCTGAAACATGAAGTAGAACGAGGCTACCTCGAGCACGCGGATATAGGCCATTCCCAGCATGTCGGCGACGGATTCAATCGCCGGGCGGCTCAGCCAGCCCTCCTGCTCCTGCGCGCGCCACAGCAGTGGGATGACTGCGCTGGCCTGACGCCCCTCGGGGTATTTGGTGATCTGCGCTTCGGCCCATTGCTGGTTGGCAGCGGTGAAGGCAAAGCTTTCGGGTTGTTCTGGATGAAGGCGGCGGAGCATTAAGCACATTCCCCATTTTCTGCCAATCCAAGTTTCCATAAATTTGGATCATTTGAATTATTGGACGAGATCACTTTGGCGTCCACTAGATCAAAAATGGCCCACAAAAATGGCTCTTGTCCGGCGGGACAGTTCTCAACGCCTGACCCCGCCAACAATCTAGAATACACCATGCAGCTTTCTGATGAGCTAAGTTTGCTCAACACATAGTTCGAAGCGCGCTCTTCAAGCGATCTGTAGTGCTCGAACACCTCCGGAAACTCGTCAACCGGATAACAACCTTTCGTTGCGCTACAGTCGGCTACTTTCTCCAGAATGTCTGGGGATAAAAAGAGGCAAAAATCACTCAAAGGCGCCGCCGATACCGCATGGCCCATAGGAAGGATAGCTAAGGTAAACGCTAAGAGCTTCTTCACCGATCAATCTCCCCGAACACAACGTCCATGGTGCCGATGATGGCTGCGACGTCGGCCAGTTGGTGGCCTCCGGCGATGTGGTCCATGGCTTGCAGGTGCAGGAAACCCGGCGCGCGCAGTTTGGCCCTGTAAGGCTTGTTGGTGCCATCGGCGACCAGATAGACGCCGAATTCGCCCTTCGGGGCCTCGACGGCGGCATAGACCTCACCCGCAGGCACGTGGAAGCCTTCGGTGTACAGCTTGAAGTGATGGATCAGGCTTTCCATCGAGGTTTTCATATCCGAGCGTTTCGGCGGGGTGATCTTGCCGCGCGCCAAAACATCTCCGGGGCAGTCGCGGATTTTGGCGATGGCCTGACGGATGATGTGCAGCGACTGGCGCATCTCTTCCATGCGGCAAAGATAACGGTCATAGCAGTCACCGTTCTTGCCGACGGGGATCTGGAACTCGAATTCATCATAGCATTCATAGGGCTGCGCGCGACGCAGGTCCCAGGCCAGACCCGATCCACGGACCATGACACCCGAGAAACCGTATTTCTGGATGTCGTCCTCGGTCACCACGCCAATATCGGCGTTGCGCTGTTTGAAGATGCGGTTTTCGGTCAGCAGACCATCAATGTCGTCGAGGATGGTGGGGAATTCGTGGCTCCACGTCTCGATATCGTCCAGCAGTTCCGGCGGCAGGTCCTGATGCACACCGCCGGGGCGAAAATAGGCCGCGTGCAGGCGGGCACCGCAGGCGCGTTCATAGAACACCATCAGCTTTTCGCGCTCTTCGAAACCCCAAAGCGGCGGGGTCAATGCACCCACATCCATCGCCTGCGTGGTCACGTTCAGCAAGTGGTTCAGAATGCGCCCGATCTCGGAATACAGCACCCGGATCAATGAGCCGCGGCGCGGCACCTCGACCCCGGTCAGCTTTTCGATGGCCAGACACCAGGCATGTTCCTGATTCATCGGCGCCACATAGTCCAGACGGTCGAAATACGGCAGGTTCTGCAGATACGTCCGGCTTTCCATTAGCTTTTCGGTGCCACGGTGCAGCAAACCGATGTGCGGGTCGCAACGCTCAACAATCTCGCCGTCCAGCTCAAGTACAAGCCGCAAAACCCCGTGTGCCGCAGGGTGTTGCGGACCAAAGTTAATGTTGAAATTGCGGATCTTCTGTTCTCCGCTCAGCGCGTCCGTGCTGCCGTCATCGTATCTTGAGCCGTCCATCAACGCCCCCGCTTATTCTTTTTTGCATCAGCCCGAACCCGGACCTTTTCGGCCTCGGCCACCTTGGCTGCAGCCCCCGCCAGAAGGACCCCCAGCGCACCCAGCACGATCAGTTCCCCCAGCATCATCATCTCAGCGGCGCTCCAGCTCTTGCAGTTTCAGCCCGACCCACCACAGCAACGCGATCGTGCCAAAGGGGATCAGACAGAGCAGGCACCAGTATTTGTTAATTCCGAAGAACGGCAAAATCTTCACCATCGGGATGATGGTCAGTGCAGATAGGATCAGCCACCAAATGCCACCCATTATTCGCTCTCCTGTTTCTCATCGCCGGGCAGGATGTAATTCGCACCCTCCCACGGAGACATGAAATCAAACTGACGGTATTCCTGCACCAGATTGACCGGCTCATAGACCACACGCTTTTGCGCCTCGTCATAACGGACTTCGGTATAACCGGTGGTCGGGAAATCCTTGCGCAGCGGATAGCCACGAAAGCCATAGTCGGTCAGGATTCGCCGCAGATCAGGATGGCCCGAGAAAAGGATGCCGAACATATCGAACACCTCGCGCTCGAACCAGTTGGCCGAGGGGTGAACGTCGACAATCGACGGCACCATGTCATCCTCACGGATCGACACGCGCAGCCGGATACGCTGGTTCTGGTACATCGACAAGAAGTGATAGACCACATCGAACCGCTTGGCCCGCTCGGGATAGTCAACGGCTGTGATGTCCACCAGGGTCGAGAACTTGCAACTGGCATCGCCGTTCAGAAATTCGATAAATTCCACAAGGTTCGACGGGGCCACGTCCACGTTCAACTCATCATGGGTGACATCCCAGGACAGAACGCAATCGGTCCGTTTGAGTTCCAGCTGCGCGCCGAGTTCTTTGAGTGCTTCGCTCATTGCCTCCTCCTCAGCGTACAATGGTGCCGGTGCGGCGGATTTTACGCTGCAGCTGCATCAGTCCATACAACAGCGCCTCAGCCGTCGGAGGGCATCCAGGCACGTAGATATCGACCGGCACAATGCGGTCACAGCCGCGCACAACAGAATAGGAATAATGGTAATACCCGCCGCCATTGGCGCAGGAGCCCATCGAGATCACATAGCGCGGCTCGGGCATCTGGTCATAGACCTTACGCAGCGCAGGCGCCATTTTGTTGGTAAGCGTTCCGGCCACAATCATCACATCCGACTGACGTGGGGACGCGCGTGGCGCGATACCAAACCGTTCTGCATCATAACGCGGCATCGAGGTGTGCATCATCTCAACTGCGCAACAGGCCAGCCCGAAGGTCATCCAGTGCAACGACCCGGTTCGGGCCCAGTTGATGATGTCCTCCGTCGAGGTCAGCAGAAAGCCTTTGTCCTGCAGCTCGGCATTCAGGGCCTGGGTGGCGACTTCTTTGTCGACGCCGGCGGTGTTTGCACCCGTCATCACTCCCATTCCAGGGCCCCCTTCTTCCATTCATAGGCAAAGCCGATGGTCAGAACGCCCAGGAACACCATCATGGACCAGAATCCGACATCGCTGATGTCTTTGAAAGCCACGGCCCAAGGGAACAGGAACGCAATTTCCAGATCGAAGATGATGAAAAGAATCGCGACCAGATAGAATCGGACGTCGAATTTCATCCGCGCATCGTCGAAGGCGTTGAAGCCGCATTCATAAGCGCTGACCTTTTCAGGGTCGGGATTGCGGACGGCCAGCACCACAGCGGCAAGAATCAAGACGATTCCAAGGCCCGCAGCGACGACCAGAAACACCAGGATCGGGAGGTACTCCCGCAGCAGGTCTTCCACGAATAGCTCCTTTCCTGCGCGTGCCCCGTAGGGGAGCGCCGTCAATTAGCGTGTTGACTGGACATTCTCTATCCGCGCGGGGTCAGAGGGTCAACCAAACACAACCGCATGGCACCCTAATATTCCGTTTCATTCCAGCCGAACTTCGATCCGTGAAACGCCCAAACCGACAGAACGTAAACCTAACTATTCCATACAGGTTTTCGCTTGTCGAAGAATGCGCTGATTCCCTCATGCGCCTCGTCAGTTTCCCAGCGCGCAACCAGCGCCCGGATCGTTTGGTCGATAACGGGATCGTCAACACGCGGCCCCAGACTATGGACCAAGGCCTTGGCCGAGGCCACCGCACCTGGCGCACATGACAAATAGGGTTCAACCTCGGCCTCGACAGCGTCCGCCATATCTTCTGCTGATACCGTTTTTGCCAATAGGCCCAAATCGACGGCCTCGGCCGCGTCAAACAATCGGGCCGACATAAAGACCCGCCGCGCACGTGCCGCCCCCATCCGAGCGACAACATAGGGGCCGATGGTAGCCGGGATCAGACCCAGTCGCGTCTCGGTCAGGCCCATTTTTAGGGTCTCGACACCTATTGCCACGTCGCAGACGGCGGCAAGGCCCACACCGCCACCAAAGGCGTTGCCCTGTAACGCTCCGATCAGCGGTTTGGGCATCACATTCAACGCCTGCAACATCTCGGCCAGTTTGCGTGCTTCGACAAAGCGTGTCTGAGGATCCGCTGCCATCTGGTCCTGCATCCAGCCCAGATCCCCACCGGCACAAAAGCTTTTGCCTGCTCCGGTCAGAACGGCTACGCGCACAGTGCCATCGCTGCCCAACTGCACCGCCGCTTGTGTCAGTTCCCGGATCATCTGCGCGGACATCGCATTATGCTTCTCCGGGCGGTTCAGCGTCAGGGTTGCAACGCCACGTGGATCAACCGTGACCGAGATCGTTTCAAACATCGCCTACTCCGCCCTCATGGCCAGTGCCATTTGTGCCGCTTGTTCCACGATCCCCAGATCAAGCCCCGTTTCGTATCCAAGACGCTCTAGATGCGCGACCACGGCTTCGGTGGCCACGTTCCCTGCGGCGCCGGGTGCATAGGGGCAACCGCCCAGCCCCCCGACTGCTGAGTCAAATGTCCGCACGCCCAGCGCCAATGCAGCGTCGATATTGTCGATGGCCCGACCATTGGTGTCGTGGAAATGTCCCGCCAAGCGGGTAACAGGCACCGTCTCACGCACCGCCAGAAGCATATGGGCGATAGTGTCCGGTGTTCCCTGCCCGATCGTATCCCCCAGCGATACCTCATAGCAGCCCAGCGCAAATAATGTGTCCGCAATCTCGGCCACCTTCTCGGGTGGGGTCGGACCATCATAGGGGCAGTCGGTCACGCAGGACACGTAACCGCGCACTGGCAGGTCAATATGGCGCGCAGCCTCTAGGATCGGTTTGAACCTCTCAATGGATTCGGCGATGGTCGCGTTGAGATTGGCCTTCGAGAACCCTTCCGAGGCAGATGCGAATACGGCAATCTCATCCGCTTTGGCAGACAAGGCGTCCTCGTACCCGCGCATATTCGGCGTCAGCGCCGCATAACGCACCTTACCAACCCGCTGGATCCCGGCCAGAACATCGGCACTGCCAGCCATCTGGGGCACCCATTTCGGAGACACAAAACTGGCAACTTCGATCCGATTGAAGCCTGCCTTGCTCAGGCAATCGATCAGAGCGACCTTCTCGGCAACAGGAATTTCCCGCTGTTCGTTCTGCAGCCCATCACGTGGCCCTACTTCAAAAATGTCGACCCGTTCACCCATAGTTTTTGCCTCCCGTTATGCCGTGTTGTCCCGACTGTGCCACGTTGCGGCGCAGCGGGACAGATCATTCCTCCTCCAGCCGGACCAGCGCCGCGCCGGCCTCGACCTGAGCGCCCGTTTCGGCCAGCACCTCGGCGATCACGCCATCACGGGCAGCCAGCAAGGAATGTTCCATTTTCATCGCTTCCAGAATGGCCAGTCGATCACCCTCTGAAACGGCTTGCCCTACGGTGGCGAACATGGCCTTGACCAGACCGGGCATCGGCGCCTCGACCACATTGGTATCACCCAAGGCGCTTGCATCGCGATCCAGCGGATCGACATGCTCAAACACTTGCCCATAGTCATCGAATACTGTGATTGTCGCACCAGCCAGTGCCACGGGCGGCATCGGGCGGTCATCAATGTACCAGCCTCCATTGCGCCGTTGCGCCAGAACCGTTGTGTCCTTGATCTGCCAGACCTGCCGGTCAGGTCCTTCGACCTGTACGTCTAGATCAATGAGCTCGCTATCGCACTTCAACTGGACGGCCCGGTGCAGCGGCGCCCACAGGCTGAAACCCGTGTCGGGCCCGGTCTCGACCAGATCAAGCGCCGTCATGGCTGCTGCAACAATCAAGCGCGCGCGCGCATCAGAAGTTCGGACCAGCCCGTCGATATCCCGACCGATCAGCCCGGTATCGACATCGCCCGCCGCAAATCCAGGTTGCCGGGTCAGCGCGCCAAGAAACGAGAGATTCGTGACCGTCCCGGCAACCTCGGTCCGCCGCAGAACCCGGTGCAGGTTTTCCAGCGCCACTGCACGCGTCGGGCCATGCACCACGACCTTGGCAATCATCGGATCGTACCAGTGGCTGATTGTATCGCCGGACCGCACTCCGCTATCGGCGCGGCATTCCGCAGGAAAGCGCAGATGTGTCAGCGTACCTGTTGCGGGCAGAAACCCTTTGGGCACGTCCTCGGCGTAAAGCCGGGCTTCGAACGCATGCCCGTTGATCGTCAGGTCATCCTGCGTTTTTGGCAACGCTTCACCCGAAGCGACTCGCAACTGCCATTCGACCAGATCAACGCCGGTAATCGCCTCGGTCACGGGGTGTTCCACCTGCAAGCGCGTGTTCATCTCCATGAACCAGAACCGATCCGGGCGCAGCCCGTCCGATGCATCGACGATGAACTCAACCGTGCCTGCGCCCTTGTAGCCAATCGCCTCGGCGGCGCGCACGCCCGCCTGCCCCATGGCCTCACGCATTTCAACCGTCATTCCGGGCGCCGGTGCTTCTTCGATCACCTTCTGGTGCCGCCGCTGCAGCGAACAATCGCGTTCGAACAGATGCACCGCCTGGGTGCCATCGCCGAACACCTGCACCTCGATATGCCGGGGCTTGGAAACGAATTTTTCGACCAGAACGGCATCGTTGCCAAAGGCGGTTTTCGCCTCTCCCCGCGCACTGTCTAGAGCCTCAGTAAAGTCTTCGGGGTGCTCTACCAGCCGCATCCCCTTGCCGCCGCCCCCCGCAACGGCTTTGATCAGCACTGGATAGCCGATAGTCTGGGCCGCGCCCGCCAGATGATCAGGGTCTTGGTTATCGCCGTGATAACCCGGAACCACGGGCACGCCCGCCTGCTCCATCAACACTTTTGCCGCGTCTTTGAGGCCCATCTTGCGGATCGCATCCGCCGAGGGCCCGATAAAGATCAGACCCGCAGCCTCAACCGCGTCAACGAAACCGGGGTTTTCAGACAGAAACCCATAGCCGGGGTGGATCGCCTGCGCGCCTGTATCCAACGCTGCCTGAATGATCACATCACCCTTTAAATAGCTGTCCGCCGGGGCCGCTCCACCGATATGCACCGCCTCATCCGCCATTTGCACATGCTTGGCCGAGGCGTCCGCGTCCGAATACACTGCAACACAGGACACACCCATT
Organism: Ruegeria sp. CDSA236; assembly: GCF_059611285.1. NCBI lineage: Bacteria > Pseudomonadati > Pseudomonadota > Alphaproteobacteria > Rhodobacterales > Roseobacteraceae > Ruegeria > Ruegeria sp. CDSA236. The sequence continues at coordinate 322,706 of NZ_JBXWPG010000002.1, read as the reverse complement.
TTCTGAGCCGTTTCCACCACCCGACAGGCAATCTCGCCCCGGTTAGCAATCAGGATTTTGTTGAACATTGATCGCCTCCTACCACCATGACCCACTCTTTTCGTCTGTCAAATGCACGCGAACAAAGTTCGGCAACGGCCATGCATCCCGATCCATGCCGCTAATCTTGCCAAGATGACCATCGCGATATGCGTGGTGATAAAGTTCGGGGTGAATAGTGATCTCGATCTCAGCCAGCGCGCCTTCGACCTTAGTCTTTGTTCTGTCAATTTCGTCCGCAAGCTTGGCTTCATCGCTTTTACCCATCAAGATGCGTGGCAAAGCGATGTCACCGAACACTTTCTTCCCTACGGATAGGGCGATTGCCAAAATTAAATTACCGACCAATCCGCCAACGATATCCACAGCCGAGTTCAATCCGAAACTCCAACTCAACCAACCACGCTTACCCTTCTCGGCTGCGAGTTCTGCACGCATCCGATCAAATTCACGCGCAAAAACCTGGCGAAATTCGCGCGCAAACCGAACGCGACTGAAATCGTCTCGCCCAGAGAATATCTTTAACGCCGGGCGAACGAAGTAGCCGCCATTCGACCGATCAACAAATTCCTCGAAATCAAAGAGAAAAAAGTAGTCCTCCGGATCGCGAGAGTTGTGCACCAGAAAAACAGAAATCTCGGCTCTTTTAGTGAGGTCCGGCACTTTGACCTCAGGCATGGTATCAAGAATTTTCTTTTTTAGATTCATCGTATCTACATCCTGAACACGCCGAAACGTGTCTCTTCAATCGGGGCATTCAGGGCGGCACTCAGCGACAAGGCCAGAACATCGCGACTTTTGCGCGGGTCGATGATGCCGTCATCCCACAGCCGGGCCGAGGCATAGAGTGGGTGAGATTGTTCCTCGAACATATCCAATGTTGGGCGCTTGAATTCGATCTCTTCCTCAGCCGACCAACTGCCACCCTGCCGCTCGATCCCGTCTCGTTTGACGGTGGCCAGCACGCCCGCCGCTTGCTCGCCCCCCATTACGGAAATACGCGAGTTCGGCCAAGTCCACAGGAACCTGGGCTGATAGGCCCGCCCCGCCATGCCATAGTTCCCGGCCCCGAAAGAGCCGCCCACCAGCATGGTGATCTTGGGCACCGAAGTTGTGGCAACGGCTGTCACCATCTTTGCCCCGTGCCGCGCGATGCCTTCGTTTTCGTATTTGCGGCCCACCATAAAGCCGGTGATATTTTGCAGGAAGACCAGCGGGATTTTGCGTTGCGAACACAGCTCAACAAAATGCGCGCCCTTTTGGGCCGCCTCCGAGAACAGCACGCCGTTGTTGGCGATGATCCCAACGGGGCAGCCTTTGACATGGGCAAACCCGGTCACAAGCGTCTCACCAAAGCGCGGTTTGAATTCATCGAACCGAGAGCCATCGACGAGCCGCGCGATCACCTCGCGGATATCATAGGGCGTGCGCAGGTCGGCGGGAACAACGCCCAGAATTTCCTCGGGGTCATAAGCCGGGTCTTCGGGGCTGGCCCAATCCACGGTCTGCGGTTTGCGCAGATTCAGAGAACGCACCGCCTGCCGCGCCAAGGCCAGCGCGTGGGCGTCGTCCTCAGCCAGGTAATCGGCCACGCCGGACAGACGGGTATGGACGTCGCCACCGCCCAGATCCTCGGCGCTGACAACCTCCCCGGTCGCGGCCTTGACCAAAGGCGGACCTGCCAGAAAGATCGTGCCCTGATCTTTGACGATGATCGTCACATCCGACATCGCGGGCACATAGGCCCCGCCCGCCGTACACGAACCCATGACCACCGCGATCTGAGGGATACCCTTCGCGCTCATCCGGGCCTGATTATAGAAGATGCGGCCAAAGTGGTCGCGGTCGGGAAAGACCTCATCCTGGTTGGGCAGGTTCGCCCCGCCGCTGTCGACCAGATAGATACAGGGGAGTTGGCTTTCCTCGGCAATCTCCTGCGCGCGCAGGTGTTTCTTGACCGACATCGGATAATAAGTGCCGCCCTTCACGGTGGCGTCGTTGCAAACCACCATGACCTCGCGCCCCTGCACCCGGCCAATGCCCGCAATCACACCAGCGCTTGGCGCGGCATCGCCATACATCCCATGCGCCGCCGTCGCGCCGATTTCCAGAAACGGGGACCCTGGGTCCAGCAGGTTCGCAACCCGGCGCCTGGGGAGCATCTTGCCACGGGATTCATGCCGCGCGCGGGATTTTTCACCCCCGCCCAGACGGGCCGCTTCCGCAGCGGCAGAGATTTGCGCCAGCGCGTCGAGATGGGCCGCGCGGTTTGCTTTGAAACCCTCGGAGGCGGGCATGGATTTGGATGTGAGTTTCATTCCTGAACCTCTCTTTGAGCGTAAATCTGGAGTCGCTGCGCCGTACGCGCGTCTGCGAGGCGCATCGCCTCGGACAGCACACTGGTCAGTTGCGGTGGAACCGTAGGGCTTGGATCAAGGCGTATTGCCGGTTCTTTTGCGCGGGCAAATGCGAATCGGTAACTTCGGGATCGAAATGTGCCAGAGATGGTCTCGGGAAGATTCGTGATCGTTTTTTGTCGAATTTCGTCGATACTCATTTCGAGTTTAGAAAAGCACTGGTCCTGACTTTCCAGAATACCAACAGAACAAACATCGATTGCGAGCCCCGCACAAAGCGCCACATCCTGAGACGCTGCACCACGAACGTCAATCAATGTGCTTTCATCGGTCACTTTTTCCAGTGTCTCAATTAGGACCTCCGAAAAGGTTTGAAGGCATGATTTCATCAACGCATCAGCAAGGCGAAAATCTCCAGCTGCAACGAAAGACGGAAATGTTGCAAAGAAAAATGCGATGCTGACTAACATTCGACTCATTGCCTTACCTCACCCACCGCACGCGCCTTCAAATCCTTCCGGATCACCTTCCCCGTCACCGTCATCGGCAATTCTTCCAGAAACGCCACTTCGCGCGGATAGGAATACTGCGCCAGACGATCCTTGACCCAATCCTGCAACTCTCGCTCCGCAACCGTGGCTCCCGGTTTCAACACGACATAGGCCTTCACAATCTCAGTCCGCAAAGGATCAGGTTTACCGACCACACCAACTGTCGCCACCGCCGGATGGGTCAACAGGCAATCCTCGATCTCAGCAGGGCCGATGCGATACCCGGCGGAAGTGATCACATCGTCATCGCGGCCAACAAAGCGTAAGTACTCACCCTCCCACATGCCGCGATCTCCGGTGATCAGCCAATCGCCGCGGAACTTCTCGGCCGTGGCCTCAGGTCGGTTCCAGTATTCCAGCAGCATCGAGGCCGAGCCTCGGCGGATGGCCACGTCGCCCTCTTGATCTGTGGGCTGGCCATCCTGGTCGATCACTGCAACTTCATGCCCAGGAACCGGTTTACCGATGCAACCCGGGCGCACCGGAAAATCCTCAGCGCAGGAAGACACGACCATGTTGCATTCGGTCTGACCGTAGAATTCGTTGATCGTCAGGCCGAACGCCTGCTTCCCCCATTCCAACATCTCGGCACCCAGCGGCTCCCCTCCGGAAGCGACCGAGCGCAGACCGGGGATCGCCTGATCCGTGGCCTTGAGCATCCGCAATGCGGTAGGCGGAAAGAACACGTTCCGTACCCCGCCACGTGCGATCACATCCGCACAGGCCTCGGGGGTGAATTTCTCGAGCCGGGCCGCGACCACCGGAATGCCCAGCGCCAGCCCTGGCATCAACACATCGAACAACCCGCCAATCCATGCCCAGTCGGCGGGCGTCCACAGACAGTCATCTTCGCGCAGATGGTTGTGGCTGATCGAGACCCCCGGCAAATGGCCGGTCAAAACCCGATGCCCATGCAGCGCGCCTTTGGGGCTGCCGGTTGTGCCGGAAGTATAGATCAGAACTGCCGGATCCTCGGGACCGGTATCCGCAAAGGGCACCGGATCATCAGACGGAGCTATCTGATCGACCCGAACCGGTACGGCCAAATCCCCCAGCAGTGCAGCACCCTCTGCATCTGTCAACACCAGTTGCGCCCCTGCATCCGCGACACGCGAGGCCAGCGCGTCATGTTTGAACAATTTAAACAAAGGCACCGAAATCGCGCCGATCTTCCAGATCGCAAGATGCGCCGCCGCGCAGCCGGGTGACTGGCTGAGCAGTACTCCAACGCGATCCCCAGGCCGCACCCGATCGAGCAAGGCGAGTGCGATGTCATCGGCCAAGCGTCCGAGTTGTGCAAACGTGACGACCTTGCCCTCACCCCCGGTCAGATCGATGATCGCCGTCTGCTCTGGGGGCTGTTCCAAGCATTGCCGCGCCATGTTCAACCGGTCCGGCAGGTCCCAGCCCCCACCCTGATGCAAACCAGGTATGCCTTCAGCGGGACACATTGCCGAAACCCTTTGTTTTTCTAGGTCTTTTCTGAATCGAGCCACCAAAGACGGTCACGGGAATTTGATGCAGATCAGAGTCGGCGGGCTTTGCTTCATGCAAAACCCGGTCATCAACAAATCCAAAGGCCGTAAAATGACCAAGAAACTCGCCGCTTTGACCCTTTCGACCGCGCTCGTCGCGTTTGCTGCGCCCGTTTTCGCCCAAAATCAGGGCGACTGGACCGTTGGTGTCGGTGTCGGCTATCTCGACCCGAAATCCGACAATGGGTCCCTCGCCGGGCTGGATGCAGATGTCGATTCCGACACACGCCCGATCTTTACTGCCGAGTATTTCGTTCGGGATAATCTGGGTATTGAGCTGCTGGCCGCCACACCGTTCAGCCATGAGGTCACACTGGGTGGCAGCCTCGACGCAGGGACCGTCAAACACCTGCCGCCCACACTGTCGCTGAACTATCACTTCCCGACCAACTCGGTCTGGAAACCCTATGTCGGCGCGGGCATCAACTATACCATCTTCTTCGACGAAAAATCGGCTCTGGGTGATCTTGAGCTCGACAACTCGGTCGGCCTCGCACTGCAGGCCGGTCTGGACTATATGGTCACCGAAAAAGGCGCTGTTCGTCTGAACGTTCGCTGGTTCGATATCGACTCGGATGTCACACTGAACGGTGCCGATATCGGCACCGCTGAAATCGATCCTTGGCTGGTCGGCGTATCCTACGTTCACCGCTTCTGATCCTTTACACAGAACGCCCTGCCGTTACCTCGTCGGCGGGGCGTTTTTTTGCTCAGAGCATTTCGTTCATCAGTTCCCGTCCGATCAGCATCCGGCGGATTTCGCTGGTGCCGGCTCCGATTTCCATCAGCTTGGCGTCGCGGAATATGCGGCTGACCGGCGAATCCGACAGGAACCCCGCGCCGCCCATAGCCTGAACTGCCTGATGGGCCTGCGTCATGGCCTGTTCCGAAGCATACAGACAGCACGCTGCCGCATCTTGCCGGGTCACATCCCCACGGTCACAGGCCTTGGCGACCTCGTAGACATAAGCCCGGGCTGAATTCATGGCCGTGTACATGTCTGCAATCTTGCCTTGCATCAGCTGAAAGCTGCCAATCGGTTTGCCGAATTGCTTGCGCTCGGCCAAATACGGCATGACTTCGTCCAGACAGGCGGCCATGATTCCGGTTCCGATCCCGGCGAGCACAACGCGTTCGTAGTCCAGCCCTGACATCAGAACCGCGACACCCTTACCCTCTTCGCCCAGAACATTTTCAAAGGGCACCTCGACGTCATCAAAAATCAATTCCGCCGTGTTTGATCCGCGCATGCCCAGCTTGTCGAAATGGGGCGACGTGGAAAAGCCCGTCATCTCTTTTTCGACCAGAAAGGCGGTGATCCCTTTGGATCCAGCATCAGGATCCGTCTTGGCGTAAACGACCAGAGTATCCGCGTCCGGCCCGTTCGTGATCCAGTACTTGCTTCCGTTCAGCCGGTAGTGGTCGTTGCGCTTTTCCGCCTTCAGCTTCATCGAAACGACGTCTGATCCGGCGGACGCCTCAGACATGGCCAGCGCGCCCACATGTTCGCCGGAAATCAACCGAGGCAGATATTTCGCCTTTTGCTCTGGGCTGCCGTTCAGCTTGATCTGATTGACGCACAGGTTTGAATGCGCCCCGTATGACAATGAGATTGAGGCAGAGGCCCGGGCCACTTCTTCGACCGCGACGGTATGGGCCAGATAGGACAAGGCCGCGCCACCATATTCCTCGGGCACTGTAATTCCCAGCAGGCCCAACTCACCCATCTCGCGCCAAAGTTCATTCGGAAACGCGTTCGAGGCATCGACCTTCGCGGCCATCGGCTTCACCCGCTCTTGCGCCCAGCGATGCACCATTTCACGCAGTGCGTTCACATCTTCACCCAGATCGAATTGCATGGCCGCCGTGAACATCGAACTCTCCCAGTAAATGAACGATTGTTCAAATAATCTGCCATGACCATGAACCCGGGTCAAGCGCTGACCGAAAAAGGTTCACCCGCGAGCCGATCCGGAGCGTCACAAATTCACCATACTCGACGATTAGATCGCCAAAGCCGTTAAGGTTTTTGCTTCAAGGATTCTGCGAATGGCCCCAACCAATGTCATCGTAAATGGTACTTTTAATAGCGGTTCCGCAAATTGGTCTGGTACGGATATCGAAGCTGACCACACTGAGGGTGCCTATCTCGGGAATGGTTCATCGAATCGTGTGGCCGAAATGGATGGCAACGCAAGCCAAGTCACGGTGATGGAGCAAACCTTTACGCTGGATGACCCCAAATCCGGCGAGCTTAGCCTGGATTCCGCACTTAGGACGGCATCTAACTCAAATGCAGGCAGCGAAGGATTTACCGTCGAGATTCTGGACAGCAACGGCGTCGTTATCGCCTCGATGACTGTTCTGCCGACTGCGAACAGCTTTTCCACATTCACCATGCAGGTCGATTTCCCTTCCGCCGGTGACTATACCCTGCGCCTTACCGAACTTGGCCTTAATGATAGCCTTGGCGCCATTGTCGATAACATCGAGTTACTGGTGTGTTTTTGTCAGGGCACCTTGATCGAGACGGAACTCGGGGAACGTCCCGTTGAAACCTTGCGTGAAGGTGATCTTGTGCTGACCCGATCGGGGCTGAAACCTGTCAGATGGATCGGACAGCGGCATCTTTCGGCAACCGATCTGGCAATCAATCCAAACCTGAATCCGGTTCGAATCGCGAAATCCGCATTGGGGGACGGTTTGCCGAAACAGGATCTATTGGTTTCCCGGCAGCACAGAATGCAAATCTCTTCGGCGGTGGCGCAGCGCATGTTCGGATCGCCGGATGTGCTGGTCGCGGCCATCAAGCTGTCGGAATTGACGGGGATCGAGATAGACAACAGCCTTGATCAGGTTGTGTATTACCACCTGCTGTTCGACAACCATGAAATCGTTTTTGCAAATGGCGCCCCGAGCGAAAGCCTGTTGCTGACCGACACGTCACTGGCATCCGTTACGGCGCAGGCCCGCGAAGAAATCCAAATGATCTTTCCAAATCTGCTGGAAGCCAAAAATACGGTGCCGTCTTATCCGATCCCTGAAAATCGGCTGCAAAAACGACTGGTCGAGCGGCTGCGGAAGAACCAAAAATCCCCGCTCGAATCGCAGGCAATGTGATCAGGACTGGAACACCGCGCCGACTTCAGAGCGAATGATCCGTGCGATCAACCGGCAATCATCCAGTGAAAAAGTCAATGGCACCCGCATATCCATGATCCCGGTCAAAATGCGGTCACTCGCAGGCAGAGGCGCGCTTTCCACATATCGCCAACTGTCATAGCGCGAGGTAAACCCGGTGGGCTCTGCTCCGCCGAACCATTTCAGATCCACACCACGCGCCGCGCAGCGCTGCATCACAAGAGCAATCCGTTCGGGTGACCAGTCCAGCAGCAAGAACTGAATAGACGAGCCCACATAAGTTTCCGCCTCGGGTCGTTCGACAATGGTAAGTCCCGGCGTGCCGCGCAGCCCTTTTTCGATCTCGACATAGCGCTCATTCCACCGGTCAATCTGTTGTTCCAGGTTGCGAAGTTGCGGCCTAAGGATCGCGGCTCTCAAATTGTCCATGCGCCCTGAGACATTGGGCGTGGTGTACTTGATCCGCTCGAACACCTCTGGGCCCGGCGCTGCAAGGTGGCGCTCATACAGCATATAGGATCCTGAAAGGACCGTCGCCTTGGCAGCCAGTTCCTCGTCATCGGTGATCAACAACCCGCCTTCACCGGAATTTATGTGCTTGTAGGTCTGGCAGGAATAACACCCGATAACGCCCTGCCGTCCGGATTTTTGCCCGCGCCATGCGGCGCCCATCGTGTGCGCGCAATCTTCGATCACGGCCACACCGGCGGCATCGCAGATTTGCATCAACCGATCCATGTCACACAGATGCCCGCGCATATGGCTGAGCATCAGCACATCTGACTGATCCAGTTTGCTTTCGAGATCATCCAGATCAATCGTCAGCGCTTCGGTCACACCGACAAATACCGGCTTGGCTCCGATCGAGGCAATCGCCCCCGGCACCGGCGCCAGGGTGAAAGCGTTGGTCAGAACGGTATCTCCGGGCTGCACCCCTATCGCGCGCAATGCTGTCGCCAGTGCATAGCCGCCCGAAGAGACCGCCAGACAGTATTTTGCGCCGGTCTGCGCGGCAAATTCCTGTTCTAACAGGGCGGTCTCGGCCAGTTCGCCGGGCGAGACGTTATATCTGTGCAGCCGGCCATGACGCAAAACGGCCAGAGCCGCCTCGATCGCCTCATCCGGGATTGGTTCCTGCTGGGTGAAATTGCCAGTAAACTTCTCAGTCATCTTTTCGCTCTTGAGGCCGCGATGGGCCGGGGTCAAGGGGTCAGGCTGCAGCTCCGACCAAATCAAAAACAAGTTTCGGCAGGTCATCAAAATGATGCAACAGCGCTTCGGGTTTCAGCGCAGCCATGTCGTCGCCAGATGGCCCGAATGTTACAAGCACCGAAGGTACACCTGCAGCACGCGCCGTATTCCGGTCGGTGTCGGAATCCCCGATCAGAACGCACAGATCCGGGTGTCCGCCGGCCCGGCGGGCAGCTTCACGCAGGGGCTCCGGATCGGGTTTGCGAACCGGCAAAGTATCCGCGCCGACGAGTGAGCCGAACCGGTCGCGCACACCCATTTGGGTCAGCAGCTGATGTGCCAGAGCCTCGGGTTTATTAGTGCAGATACCAACGCCATAGCCGGCCTCTTTCAACTTTCCAACCGCGTCCAGCGCGCCTGGATAAAACCGGGTATGGGTGTCAATCGCCTCCGAGTACGCTTCTAAAAGCATCGGGTAATAAGCGTGAACAGCCTGCTCGTCATAGGCCCCAACCCGCTTCAAACCGTGGGTCAGCATCATCCGCCCACCACGCAAAGCGATACCAGCATCCTGCCCGTGGACCAGCACATCGCCGTGCCCCATATCGCGAAAACAATGGTTTGCGGCCTCCAGCAAATCCCCGGAAGTATCCGCCAGTGTCCCGTCCAGATCAAAGATGACTGTTCGCATTACGCCTCCTGCCTCGGCGGGTTTTCGCCACGTCTTGTTGCAAACGGCAATCTAGTTTGATGGCTGAACCGCTTGCGACTTTACCCTCAGCGGATAAAACGGACTGCAACAAAACACAAAGAGAAAACGATTTCATGAGTATCGCCCTTGTCATCCTTGCTGCCGGTAAAGGCACCAGGATGAATTCGGATATCCCGAAAGTCCTGCACCCGATTGCTCAGGCGCCTATGCTGGTCCATGCCATGCGCGCTGGTGCTGTTCTGTCGCCCGAGCGGACCGTCATTGTCACCGGGCACGGGTCCGAAGCCGTTGCCAAAGCAACCCTGGCCGAGGACGAGACCGCACAAATCGCCATTCAGGCCGAACAGCTGGGCACCGCCCATGCTGTCGCACAGGCGCGCGAAGCGCTGCAGGGTTTCAACGGCGACGTGGTTGTTCTGTACGGAGACACGCCCTTTTTGCAACCCGATACGTTGGAACGTATGATCGAAGCGCGGGCCAAGAACGATCTGGTTATTCTGGGTTTTGAGGCCGCAGATCCTGCACGCTATGGCCGGTTGGTTATGAACGGACAGGCCCTTGAACGCATCGTCGAATACAAAGACGCCTCGGATAAAGAGCGCGATATAACACTTTGTAACTCTGGTCTTTTGGCCTGTGACGCTGAATTACTGTTTTCGCTGATCGACAGCGTGGGAAATGACAATGCCGCCGGTGAATATTACCTGCCGGATGTCGTGGCAATCGCCCGATCCCGTGGCCTGAATGTCACCGCAGTCGCCTGTGACGAGGCACAGACGCTGGGTGTGAACTCACGCGTTGACCTGGCCGCTGCGGATGCGGTTTTTCAGGCCCGTGCCCGCGCCGAACTGCTGGATTTGGGGGTCACGCTGATGGCGCCGGAAACCGTCTATCTGGCCGCTGATACCGTCATTGGCCGCGATACGGTGATCGAACCCAACGTGGTCTTTGGCCCCGGTGTCACGGTGGAAAGCGGTGCAACGATCCGCGCGTTTTCGCATCTTGAGGGCTGCCATGTCAGCCGCGGCGCCATCGTCGGCCCCTATGCCCGCCTGCGCCCCGGCGCTGAGCTGGCAGAAAACACCCGCGTCGGAAATTTTGTTGAAATCAAGAATGCTGAAATCGCCGAAGGCGCCAAGGTCAACCATCTCAGCTATATCGGGGACGCAACGGTTGGGGCGGCGACAAATATCGGCGCGGGCACGATCACCTGCAACTATGATGGCGTGATGAAGCACCAAACGACCATCGGCCAGAACGTCTTTGTCGGATCGAACACCATGTTGGTGGCACCTGTCACCATTGGTGACGGCGCGATGACGGCCACCGGAACCGTGGTGACGCGCGATGTGGAAGCGGATGCTTTGGCCGTTGCGCGCGCCAAGCAGGACAACAAGCCCGGTTATGCGCGTAAATTGTTTGACATGTTGACGGCGAAGAAGGCTCGTCGCGACAAAGGAGCCTGACAGATGTGTGGGATTGTAGGCGTATTGGGCAAGCACGAAGCTGCCCCTATCCTGGTCGAGGCCCTAAAACGGCTGGAATACAGGGGGTATGACAGTGCAGGCATTGCTACGGTCAATGGCGGATCCCTGGGTCGGCGTCGGGCTGTAGGCAAGCTGGTAAACCTCAGCGACCTGCTGGTGCATGACCCGCTTCCGGGTAAATCCGGTATCGGCCATACCCGCTGGGCCACCCATGGCGCGCCGACAGTTTCAAATGCGCATCCCCACCGGGCCGGGCCGGTTGCCGTTGTTCACAACGGCATCGTTGAAAACTATCGGGAGCTGCGGACAGAGCTGGCGGAACACGGGATCGGGTTCGAAACCGAAACCGATACGGAAACCGTCGCCCTGATGGCTGAACATTACCTCAAATCAGGGCTGCCCCCGGTTGAGGCCGCCTATAAAACCATCGACCGGCTGGTCGGCGCATTTGCCCTGGCCTTTCTGTTTGACGGTGAAGATGACCTGATCGTAGCTGCGCGCAAAGGCTCGCCACTGGCAATCGGGCACGGGGACGGAGAGATGTTTGTCGGCTCGGACGCCATCGCGCTAGCGCCGCTGACGGATCGCATCACCTATCTGGAAGAAGGTGACCGTGCGGTTCTGACCCGCACATCGCTGGAAATCCGCAACGAAGCAGGTGAGCTTGCCAATCGCGAAACCCGCAAGATCAAAGTGGATCACAGCCGCGCCGACAAGGCCGGGCACAAGCATTTCATGGCCAAGGAAATCGCGGAACAGCCGATTGTGGTTGCCGAGGCGATCCGGTCCTACCTGCCCTCTGCCGGGGATCAGGTCGTTCTGCCGGGGGATCTGGATTTCACCAAGCTGGACCGTCTGACGATGGTCGCTTGCGGGACTGCTTTCTACGCCTGTTTGACCGCCAAATACTGGTTCGAGCAACTTGCCAGAATACCGGTCGAAGTCGATATCGCCAGCGAATTTCGCTATCGTGAACCTCCGATCCCGGAACGCACTATGGCGCTGTTTGTTAGCCAATCGGGTGAAACCGCCGACACGCTGGCCGCCCTGCGGTATTGCGACGGCAAAGCGGACAAGGTCGTCTCAGTCGTCAATGTTCCAGAAAGCTCGATCGCACGTGAAAGTGACATCGCCCTGCCGATCCATGCCGGGGTCGAGATAGGCGTCGCCTCGACCAAAGCCTTCACCTGTCAGCTGAGCGTGTTGCTGATGCTGGCGCTCAAGGCTGCCGCGGACCGTGGCACGTTGAACGACGAGGAACTTGCCGATCACGCCGCCGCGTTGCGCGGGCTGCCTTCGGTGCTGAACACCGCGTTGGATCAGAACCGGGCCATCAGGAAATCCGCCCAGCGCTTGTCCGAGGCGCGCGATGTTCTGTTTCTGGGACGCGGCCTGATGTACCCGCTGGCGATGGAAGGGGCGCTGAAACTCAAGGAAATCAGCTATATCCATGCCGAAGGTTATGCTTCGGGTGAGCTAAAGCACGGCCCCATTGCCCTGATCGACAAACACATGCCCGTGGTGGTTCTGGCCCCGCGAGACACGGTGTTCGACAAAACCGTGTCGAATATGCAAGAGGTCATGGCACGCAAGGGTAAAGTCATCCTGGTGTCCGATGATGACGGCATCGCCGAGGCCGAAGACGGGGTCTGGAGCACGATCCGCATGCCGCATGTGCACCCTAGCCTTGCGCCGATCCTCTATTCGGTGCCCGCTCAGCTGCTGGCCTATCATACGGCGGTGGCCAAGGGCACGGATGTGGACCAGCCGCGCAATCTGGCGAAATCCGTAACGGTGGAGTGACGCATGTCCAAGCAATTTCCGGCGCTGGATGACGCCCATCGCAAGTTTATCGAGGATCAGCATCTGTTCTTCGTCGGCACCGCCGGACCTGAAGGACGGGTCAATGTCTCTCCCAAAGGGATGGACTCGCTGCGGGTACTGGGGCCCAATCGGATTGTCTGGATGAACCTGACCGGCAGTGGCAATGAAACCGCCGGGCATTTGCTTGAGGTCAATCGCATGACCCTCATGTGGTGTTCCTTCACCACACGCCCGCTGATCCTGAGGACCTATGGCACCGCGCGTACATTGCATGCCGGGGACGAGGGCTGGGACGCGTTGGCCGGGCTGTTTCCCGACCACCGCAGCGCCCGCCAGATCTATGACATTGCGATTGACATGGTTCAGACCTCTTGCGGGTATGCCGTACCGTTCATGGAATACCAGTCCGAAAGGGACACGATGCAGAAATGGGTCGACGGTAAGTCCGATGACGATATCCGCGATTATTGGGTTGAGCGGAACCATCAGACGATCGACGGCAAGCCAACACGCGCTGCGGACCAATGACGCCCGTCACCTATCTTGACCAGATCCGGGCCCATGCCGACCCCGAGCGCGCCGTGCAGATGGCGGCTTATCACAAGGTCGAACGCCTCTATCTGGGCGTTGCAAATCCGGTTCTGAACGACCTGACCAAACTATGGCGACAGGAACTGGACGTTGCTGCGCGGGTGGATCTGGCTGACGCCCTCTGGCAGACCGATATCCACGAGGGCCGTCTGGCCGCAGCCAAGTTGCTGACCCAAGCCCGTATCCGCCCCGATGAGGCTGCTTGGGACCTGCTGCAAAGCTGGTTGCCAGATTTCGATGCCTGGGCGGTGGCAGATCACGCCTGTATGGCGATGCAGAAACGCTTGTCTGCGGACCCGGCGCGGTTGGATCAGGTCGAAAGCTGGACAGCGTCAGACCATATGTGGACACGGCGCGCCGCGCTGGTCGCCACCCTGCCCTGGACCAAGCAGAACCACCCTAAGCCAGAAGACCTGAACCGGCGCGACCGTATTCTTGGCTGGGCAGCGGGTTATGTGTCTGACCGCGACTGGTTCATCCAGAAAGCCGTTGCCTGGTGGCTGCGTGAGTTGTCGAAACATGACGCGGACCGAGTGGTTAACTTTCTGCGCGACCATAGTGCGGCCATGAAGCCCTTTGCTCGGCGTGAAGCTGGCAAATATCTGAAAGGTCAGTTGGAATAAACTTCCAGCTCGACAAGTTCGTCATAAGGCAAAAGCAGCGCCCGCATCGCATCCAGCGACAGCCTGCTTCCACTGCCTTGGGGCCCACGGGCCGGGACCAGCGTGATATAGGCCTGCGCCCCTGTTCTGGGCACGACAACGCGACCCGTGAACTCTGTCTCGACCAAAGGCGTTTCCATCCAGCGTCCCGGCGTTGTCGGGTCACCTAAGCTGGCAATGGTGGTCTTGGCGCCAACCCAACCTGCGGCGGTTGCGGGGACCCGAACGGATTCGGTGACGTCTGCTTCCGCGGCAACCTCTGGTTCAGCCGCAGGTTTGTCGCGACCGAAAACCCGATCAGTTGTCGAGCGGACAGTGTCACAGCCCGCAACAAGGATACAAATGGTCAGCAGAGCGTATTTCATGGCCTGAACTTAGCCCCCCTCACAGGACTGTGCCAGCACAAAGCACAGTTCAGGCTTGTCGCAGGCCAGTCGCCGCTTTACGTATGACGCATGACAGCTCCGCTTATCGACCCGTTCGCACGTGCCATCACCTATCTCCGCGTCTCCGTTACGGATCGCTGTGATTTTCGCTGTGTTTACTGCATGTCCGAAGACATGAAGTTCCTGCCGAAAAAGGACCTGCTGACGCTGGAAGAGCTGGACCGTATGTGCACGACCTTCGTGAAGATGGGCGTGGAAAAGCTGCGCATCACCGGGGGCGAGCCGCTGGTCCGCCGAAACATCATGTCATTCTTCCATGCCATGACCCGGCATCTGGACAGCGGCGCGTTGAAAGAGCTGACGCTGACAACCAATGGCTCGCAACTGCACCGCTTTGCTGACGATCTCTATGCGGCGGGCGTACGCCGGGTGAATGTGTCGCTGGACACGTTGGATGATGAGAAATTCAGCCAGATCACCCGTTGGGGCCGGTTGAAACAGGTTCTGAACGGAATTGATACTGCCCAAAAGGCTGGCCTGCGGGTCAAGATCAACGCTGTGGCCCTGAAGGGGTTCAACGAGGCCGAACTTCCAACAATCACCCAATGGTGCGCTGAGCGCGACATGGATCTGACCTGGATCGAGGTGATGCCGATGGGCGATATCGGGAACGAGAACCGTCTGGATCAGTACTGGTCGCTCAAGGATGTCCGCAAGGAATACGAAAGCCACTATACCGTGTCCGATCTGGCAGAACGCACTGGTGGACCCGCGCGATATGCGCGGCTTGAAGAAACGGGCCAGAAGATCGGCTTTATCACACCGCTGTCGCATAATTTCTGCGAAAGCTGCAATCGCGTCCGCCTGACCTGTACGGGTGAGCTGTATATGTGTCTGGGGCAAGAGGACATGGCCGATCTGCGTGCCCCCCTGCGAGATCATCTCGATACCGAGGTGCCGCTGGAACAGGCCGTCCGCGCGGCGATAAATCTTAAGCCCAAAGGTCACGACTTCGACTATTCCCGCCAGGCGGTCGACGGCAAGATGAGCCGCCACATGAGCCATACGGGCGGCTGACATGACCGCCCCCTCTGGCCAGCCGACGCTGCTTTACCGTTTGTATTGCAGCCTGACCGCCGTTGCTGCACCTTTGGCTTGGCGCACCGTGCGCAAGAAACTCCTGGCGGCAGATGTCCCGACAATTCGTCAGCATGAAAGGCTCGGCCATGCCAGCCTACCACGCCCCAAGGGCCGATTGATCTGGTTCCACGCTGCAAGTGTGGGGGAAACCCTGTCGGTCATCAGCCTGATCAAACGGCTGGGTGAACGCCTGCCGGATGCCCAGTTCCTGGTGACCTCGGGCACCCCAACTTCGGCGGCGCTGATCGAAAAACGGATGCCACCCCGTACGCGACACCAGTATCCGCCGCTGGACACCGCAGGGCCGGTCCGGCGATTTCTGGATCACTGGCGCCCCGAAGCCGGAGTATTTGTCGAAAGCGAAATCTGGCCACGCCTGATCGTTGACGCGGCTGGACGGGGAATCCCTCTGGCCCTGTTGAATGCCCGCCTGTCAGAGAAATCCGTCGAAGGTTGGAAAAAACGGCCGCAAACCGCACGATTCATTTTGGACAATTTCAGCCTGTTCCTGACCCAGAATGGCAAAACCGCCGCTAATCTGGTGGACATGGGGGCTGTGGCGGACCGCGTGCAACCGGGAACCAACCTCAAAGCGATGTCCGATCCGCTTCCGGTCGATAATTTTGTGTTGGAAGATATTCAGACCCAGATTGCAGGGCGTCCTGTGTGGATCGCCAGCTCGACCCATGCTGGAGAAGAAGAGATTGTTCTGGCCGCCCATGCGAAATTGTTGGAGCGCTGGCCCAACCTTCTGCTGCTGTTGATCCCGCGCCACCCCGAACGCAGGCAGGATGTGGCTGCGCTGTTGAAACAGGCTGGTCAAACTGCGGTATTCCGAACATCCGAAGGGCGTATCGACACCGAAACACAGGTCTATGTTGCCGACACACTGGGCGAGACTGGCACGTGGTACGCGCTTTGCCCGATCGTCTTTCTGGGCGGCTCACTGCATGAGATCGGCGGCCATAACCCGTTCGAACCCGCTCAGGCCGGGGCAGCGGTTATAACCGGACCCGGATACTTCAACTTTGCCGAAACCTTTGCGCCGCTCATCGAGGCCGGTGGCGCGATTGAGGTGAACTCGGCGCAGGCCCTGGCGGACGCGGTCACGACCTGGCTCAGCGATAAGGGCGCATTGGACACCGCGCGCGATGCTGCAAAATCCTGCGTCAACACGCAGAAATCCGCGCTCGATTCCATTGTCGAGACCCTGTGCGACCGGCTAAATCTGAAGACCACCGGCGTTTAGGGGCAGAGCATCTGCCTGCCCCTTGGGATCACGCCGCTGGCATCCTTTGTTCAACGATTTCGGCCCACCAACTGCATCCTGCAGGGATGGCCTCATCATTGAAGTTGTATTCAGGGTGATGCACTGCAGCGGTGTCCCCATTGCCCACCAGAATATAAGCGCCGGGGCGTTCTTCGAGCATAAAGGCGAAATCCTCGCCGCCCATGATCAGCGGAGCCTGGTCACAATCGCCCGAGACAGACCGCGCCACCTGGGCTGCGAAATCGGTTTGATCATCGCTGTTCACCATTACCGGATATCCCCGGTAATAGGTCACCTCAACCGCCCCTCCGAATGTGGCGGCCACTCCGGTGCAGATCTCGGTCACGCGCATTTCGGCCATATCTCGCATGTCCCGGCTCATTGTACGGACCGTACCGCGCAGCTTTACAGTCTGAGGGATCACGTTGAATGCGGTTGAAGAGGTTTCGAACGAGGTCACCGAAACAACCACCTGATCCACCGGGTCAGCGTTTCGCGCCGCGATGGTCTGGAGCGCCAGAACCGCCTGCGCCGCCATCACAGTTGTATCCACGGTTTCATGCGGCTTGGCTGCGTGGCCGCCTTTGCCTTCGAAAACGATGTCGAACTGATCAGTAGCTGCGAAAAACGCGCCAGGACGGATGGCGAAACTGCCCACCGGACGGCCGGGCCAGTTATGCATTCCGTATACTTCCTGAATGCCCCAGCGATCCATCATCCCGTCTTCACACATCTCACGACCACCGCCGCCGCCTTCTTCGGCAGGTTGGAAAATGACCACCACTGTCCCGTCAAAATTCCGCGTTTCCGAAAGGTATTTCGCCGCCCCCAACAACATCGCAGTATGACCATCATGGCCGCAGGCGTGCATCGCCCCATCGGTATTCGAGGCATAGTCCAATCCGGTCGCCTCACGGATCGGCAGCGCATCCATATCGGCACGCAAACCGATAACCTTGCCGCCCGTGTCCGCCTTGCCCTTGATCACACCCACCACGCCCGTTCGGCCAATTCCGGTGACCACCTCATCGCAGCCGAACTCTTTCAGCTTTTCCGCCACCAGCGCACTGGTGCGATGGGTTTCAAACAGGATCTCTGGATTTTGGTGGATATCACGCCGCCATTCCGTGATTTCACTCTGCAGTTCTGCGAACCGGTTTTTGATCGGCATGTGTATCTCCCAAAATCATCGTTCGTCGCTGTCACCGGGGCGCAACGCGCCGGATAACAGTACAATGAAAACAGCCAGCGGCAGCAAGGCCATGAATGCAAGACGCAATGTAAGCATCTCTGCCAGAAACCCAATAAGGGGCGGGCCAATCAACAACCCGCCATACCCTAATGTGGCCACGCTGGCGATGGCTTGACCAGGCGGGACATGCGGATCATTTGCCGCCCTGCTGAACGCAACCGGCATGATCACTGCATATCCAAGCCCCATCAGTCCAAACCCAACCAGAGCAATCCCGGGGCCATCGGCCGAGACCACAGCCAGCACCCCCAAGGCGGCGCATACCCCTCCGAAACGGGCCGTTGCGGTTGGTCCGAACCGCGCGATCACGACGCCGCCTGCAAGACGGAAGGCGACCATCGTGACCGAAAACACCGCAAATCCCAGCGCCGCGACACTTTCGGGCGCACCGGTCACATCCCGCAGGAAGATCGCGCTCCAATCTGCGACGGCCCCTTCACCCAACGCCCCGCACAGGGCAAAGAACCCGACAAGTATCAACCCACCCGACGGGAGGGCAAAAACCGCCCCGCCCGAGGGCGCAACACAGCGCGAATTCCACTGCACCCGGGACAGGGCCAATGTCAGCCCAACCACGAGGCCACCGGCCAGCAAAAAGTGCTGCATCACCGTCAGGTCCGCTTGCACCGCGCCAAATCCGCTCAACGCGCCCAAACCCGCCCCCAAGCTCCACATGGCGTGGAACGACGACATGACGGGCCTGTCATAGGCGCGCTCAACCTCGGCGGCCCAGGCGTTCATCGCCACATCCATCGAGCCGTGGAAGGCCCCGAATACGAACAGGAAAAACGCCAGCGCCCAAAAGCTTCCGGCAAAGGCCAGCAAGATAAGGGATGCGGTATAAAGAATGGCGATGATCCGTGTGATCACCACAGCCCCGAACCGATCTGTCAGACGTCCGGTAACCGGGAACGAACACACAGCCCCAGCCGCCATGAACAGCAAGCCGTAGCCAAGCGCTTCGTGCGACAGGTCCAGGTGATCCCTGACTGCGGGAATACGCGAGGCCCAGATCCCGAACAAAGCGCCGTTCAAAATGAACATGGCCGCCACGGCCCGCCAAGCGGCCATAATTCCGATCACGTATTTTCCTTTGCTCCGCGCCCGCACCTGTCAGTTCTACAGCCTAGGGAAGGTTTAGCAAACGCGGATTAGGCCAACCGCTTTCGTATATGCCTGATACCCAGCCAGACACACAGGACAACCGGCAAGGTTGCCGCCGCGGTCAGCATCCCCTTGCTGATCCCGGTGGCGGTCAACGGGTACAACAGATAGCTGGCCAGTGAGACCGCATAATAGCTAATCGCCACCACGGAAAGCCCCTCGACTGTGTGCTGCAACCTCAGGGCCAGATCAGCACGGCGGTCCATACTTTCCAGCAAGGCCTGATTCTGGGCGCTGCGTTCCACATCTACCCGGGTCCGCAGCAACTCACCCCCCCGGATCGCCCGGTCGGACAAGGTCTGCAGCCGACTTTCCGTGGCTTTCACTGTCCGAATTGCGGGCTCATACCTGCGCATCATGAAATCAGCAAAGGACTGACGGCCCTCGAACCTTTCCTCGCGCAATACCTCGATCCGTTGGTTCACGATGGCCTCATAGGCCCCGGTAGCCCCAAAGCGAAATGCGCATCGGGCAGAAAGTGTTTCCAATTCGATGGATGTTGACAGCAGATCCGGCAGTAGTTCGTCAGGATGCGCCGAGTTATCTGTCATCTGCCCCATAAGCCGGGTCAGCTTTCCATCCAGCTCTCCGATTTTCGGCATCAGTTGCTTGATTCGAGCAAAGCCCAACATGGACATGGCTTTGTAGGTTTCGATCTCGCACAGGCGCTGGATGATGCGCCCGGTTCGGCGCTGTCCTGTTCCCTTGGTCACGAAGAGCGCGAAGCGCATATGCCCAGCCGGATCAATCCGAAAGTCACTGGCACAAATCGCAGCATCATCCAGCACGCGCGCAACCGCAAGGCTTTCGGGTTCGAACCATTCGGCCAGCGCGGCTTTTACCGCCTCATCATCTGGTCTTTCAGTCACCCGAACCATGGCCGAGGTTATCCTCTGGCCCGGGCTGGCCATCAGCCAATCAGGTGGGAAAGCCTCAAAATCAGCGGGGTTGAAGGCCCGGTCACTGACATTCCGGGTGATCGCCGTATAGGTCACAAATTCCGTGTGCTGCTCCCACTTGAGCCAGTGACGCCCGATCTGACCCGCGTAATGCGTCGCGTCCGGCTGCGGGTGCTGCGCACCGTGTCGATCCAAAAGATTGACCAGATGGGCAATGTCTTCGCTCCGGTCCCGCGCTACCGCCGCCACGGGTTTCTTGATGGCCAAAAACGCAACGGTGCATGGCGTCGAGGCCACGGGAAACGGGCGCGCATGCAACTCGTTGGCCAGCGAATAGCGCAATGGATGATCGTCGATCGGCGTCATTGAATGCTCCGGCGTTGTCCGGCGCACTATACGACAGTTCAAAAATACATCAATTATCTTTTTATTTCAATAGCTTACATGGATACTACGGTATACAAACCCCTTATGTCATTGATTTGGCTGCCACAGTTCGATTGGGTTGCCCTCAGGGTCGTGAATACGTGCGAACTTTCCAACCTCGCTATCCCATTCCGGATTGGTCTCGACGGCAATGCCTGCGGCTTGCAACTGGGTCGTCATGGCAGACAGATCATCAACCCGAAAATTGATCATCCACTGCTGCTCGGCGCGGCCAAAATAATCGGTGTCCTGCGCAAACGGGGCAAAGACCGTATAGCCTTCGCGCTGCTTCCAGGGGACGGGATCGTAATGATGAACGCCAAGATGGGTCTCGTACCAATCCCGCAACGCTTCCGGATCTCTGGCGCGAAAAAACATGCCACCTATGCCGTTGACCTTTTCCATGGGGCACCTCCTAGTCTCTCTATAATAGCCCAAGGATACCACATTCCGCCCGCCTCATCTGGCCAAAAAAATCTTGGGGGCTTGGAGGCAAAGCCCCCAACATGACAAACAAGAAAAGGGCGCCCGAAGGCGCCCTTTGCATTTTGGTTAAGGCTTTAGATCAATCGATCATTGGCAGCAGCTTGTCCAGCGACTGTTTCGCGTCGCCATAGAACATGCGGGTGTTCTCTTTGAAGAACAGCGGGTTTTCGATACCCGAATACCCCGTACCCTGACCACGTTTGGACACGAACACCTGCTTGGCCTTCCAGCATTCCAGAACCGGCATACCGGCGATCGGGCTGTTGGGGTCTTCCTGTGCTGCAGGGTTCACGATGTCGTTCGAACCTATGACGATGGCAACATCCGTTTCCGGGAAGTCCTCGTTGATCTCGTCCATTTCCAGAACGATGTCATACGGCACCTTGGCCTCGGCCAGCAGAACGTTCATGTGGCCCGGCAAACGACCGGCAACCGGGTGGATCGCAAAGCGCACATTCTTGCCCTGCGCCCGCAGCTTGCGAACCAGTTCGGACACCGATTGCTGTGCCTGCGCCACGGCCATGCCATAGCCCGGAATGATCACCACGCTGTCGGCGTCATTCAGGGCTGCGGCAACACCGTCGGCCTCAATTGCAATCTGCTCGCCTTCGACAGCCATCTGCTCACCTTGCGGACCACCAAAGCCACCCAAGATCACACTGACAAAGTGCCGGTTCATCGCCTTACACATGATGTAGGAGAGGATCGCACCGGACGAGCCCACCAACGCACCGACCACGATCAGCAGGTCGTTGCCCAGCGAAAAGCCGATGGCCGCAGCCGCCCAGCCTGAATAGCTGTTCAGCATCGACACAACCACCGGCATGTCGGCACCGCCGATGCCCATGATCAGGTGATAACCAATAAACAAGGCGGCCAGCGTCATCAGGAACAGGGGCAGGAATCCGCCCGTGGACGTGTACCAGACCAGACAGATCAGCGAGAGCCCCGCCGCAGACGCATTCAGCGCGTGACCACCGGGCAGTTTGGTTGCCGTCGATGTGACCTTGCCAGCCAGCTTGCCATAAGCCACGACCGAACCGGTAAAGGTGATCGCGCCGATGAAGATGCCCAGGAACAGTTCCACGTGCAGGATTGCCAGCTCTGCCGCTGTCTTCTTGGCGATCAGCTTGGCAAACGCGCCCAGGTCGGACAGGTCGACGTCTTTGGCGGCATCAACAACCGCAAAAACTTCGGCGACATTCTTGATTTCAAAATGCGCGTTGAAACCCACGAACACAGCCGCCAAACCAACCAGCGAATGCATCGCAGCCACAAGCTGTGGCATCTCGGTCATCTGGACGCGCTGCGCCACATATTGACCGATCAGACCACCACCTATGATCAGCAGCAGTGACAGCAGCCACAAGCCCGAACCGGGGCCGACCAGCGTAGCGAAAACCGCCAGCGCCATACCGACGATGCCATACCAGACAGCGCGCTTGGCGCTTTCCTGGTTCGAAAGGCCGCCAAGCGAGAGGATGAACAGAACAGCCGCAACAACGTAGGCGGCAGTGGTGAAGCCATAATCCATGTGCCCGGCCTCCTTAAGATTTCTGGAACATGGCAAGCATGCGCCGAGTTACGAGGAAGCCACCGAAGATGTTGATCCCGGCCATGAATACGGACAGAGCCGCCAGCAGAATAACCAGGAACGACCCGGATCCGATCTGCATCACTGCGCCAACGATGATGATCGACGAGATCGCGTTGGTAATCGCCATCAGAGGCGTGTGCAGGCTGTGCGCGACGCCCCAGATCACCTGGAATCCCACGAAGATCGCCAGCACAAAGACGATGAAGTGCTGCATGAAGCTGGCCGGAGCAATCAGACCGATCAACAGCATTAGCGCACCGCCGATACCCAGCAAGGTGAACTGCTGTTTGGTTTGCGCCTTGAAGGCCGCAACTTCCTGCGCCTTTTTCTCCTCCGGGGTCAGCTCCCTGACCTCAGGCTTTTTCTGAGCGGCAATCGCCTGAACTTTCGGCGGCGGTGGCGGGAAGGTGATTTCACCTGCATGCGTCACGGTTGCGCCGCGGATCACGTCGTCTTCCATGTCATGGTTGATCTGACCGTCCTTTTCAGGCGTCAGGTCTGTCATCATGTGACGGATGTTGGTTGCGTAAAGCGACGAAGACTGTGCCGCCATCCGGCTTGGGAAATCGGTATAGCCGATGATGGTCACGCCATTATCGGTCACGATCTTCTCGTCAGCAACGGTCAGCTTGCAGTTGCCGCCTTTTTCCGCCGCAAGGTCCACGATCACCGAACCCGGTTTCATCGCTTGGACCATGTCCTTGGTCCAAAGCTCGGGCGCTTCGCGGTTGGGGATCAACGCGGTGGTGATCACGATGTCCATTTCCGGAGCAAGCTCGCGGAACTTGGCCAGCTGTGCCTCGCGGAATTCATCGGACTGAACACTCGCGTAACCGCCGGTTGCCGCGCCGTCCTGCTGGTCTTCTTCGAAGTCCAGATAGACGAATTCGGCGCCCATGGATTCAACCTGCTCCGCCACTTCGGGGCGTACGTCGAACGCATAGGTGATCGCACCCAGAGAGGTCGAGGTGCCAATGGCGGCCAGACCGGCCACGCCGGCACCTACGATCAGAACCTTGGCAGGCGGTACTTTACCAGCAGCCGTCACCTGACCGGTGAAGAACCGGCCAAAGTTGTTACCCGCTTCGATCACCGCGCGGTAGCCCGCTATGTTGGCCATCGACGACAGAGCGTCCATCTTCTGGGCACGACTGATACGCGGCACCATTTCCATGGCGATCACGTTGGCGCCCTTGGACTTGGCGGCCTCCATGCCCTTTTCATTCCCTGCGGGGTTGAAGAACGAGATCAATGTCTTGCCCTTGGCAAGACGCTTCAGCTCGGTTTCATTTGGCTGACGTACCTTGGCGACGATGTCGGCGGCTTTCCACAGCGCCGCCGCGGTTCCGATAACCTCGACACCCGCCTCTTTATATGTGGAGTCCGAGAACCCGGCCGCAGCGCCGGCCCCTTTCTCGATCAGGCACTCATACCCGAGCTTTTGCAGTTGACGGGCTGAATCCGGAGTCATCGCGACCCGGTTCTCACCGTCAAATGTTTCCTTTGGCGTTCCAATCTTCAACGGCGCGTCCCCCTAATTTTCGGTCAGTTCGCAAGGATAGTTGGCATTCTATCTGAAGAACCAGTTTTAACTGCGCAAGATTATTTCGCAAGCGCAGCATTGTTACGTCGTGTAAAATCCCGTCCACCTCAGATCCAGCGGCGGGTTTGCCTTTCATATCTGGCGAAATCCGTGCGAAAGGCACGGCGCATACGGTTTTCTTCCGGCACAATAAACCTGCGTTCCAAAATCCAGACAAAAACAGGCATCAACACCAAGGACAGCACCGCGTCGAAACGCAGAATCAAGCCGGCCAGAATAAGTACATCACCAACGTAGATCGGATTGCGGCTGCGCTTGAAGATACCTGTTTGAACCAGACTCGATGGAGTTTCATGCGGCAGTACGGTCGTTCGATGCCGACGAAACTCGGCAATCGCCAGCACGACAAGAACGACGCCGCCCCCGATCAGAAGGCCGCTGAGCAGGTCGGTAAACCCGCTGGCCAGCGACAGACCGAAGGACGCATAGGTCGCCTGCAGCCAGGCGAGAACGGCAAAGGCCGCCAACCAAGCGGGCGGAATGTCGAGTTTGCGCTTCATGCTTGTTCCTTTGATCCTGCGGTATGGATGTCGCATTTGTCGGGGTATGTACCGCTTTGCATCCACGAAAGCAAAACCACAGTTGGTCGCATCTGTGCATTTTCGGCCGAACGCGTAGACACGGCAGAACTGATCAGATAGCCCTTTAGTCAGACATTTGTCAGAATTCTGCACAGGACCTCCATGACTGATTTCGCTGCAACCAAAGCCATGTTCGATCTGCCGAATGGAACCATTTATCTGGACGGCAACTCGCTTGGCCCATTGCCACGTGCTGCCGCCGAACGGGTGAGTGGAATGATGACACACGAATGGGGTCAAATGCTGATCACCGGTTGGAACAAGGCCGGGTGGATGGGGCTTCCGACCGGGCTTGGCGACCGTATCGGACGGTTGATCGGGGCGGAACCGGGTACCATCGTGACCGGCGATACCCTGTCGATCAAGGTCTATCAGGCTGTTGCCTCGGCGCTGGAGCTTTGCCCCGACCGCAAGGTTGTGCTGTCTGATAACGGCAATTTCCCTTCGGACCTTTATATGGTCGACGGTCTGCTGCGTTCACTCGGATCGGAATACGAATTACGGGTGGTCGCACCCGAGGATGTTGCCGAAAACATCACCAAAGACGTCGCGGTTCTGATGCTGACCGAGGTCGATTACCGGTCTGGCCGGATCCATGACATGAAGGCGCTGACGGAACAGGCCCATGCGAACGGCACAATAACCGTTTGGGATTTGGCCCATTCCGCAGGGGCGATCCCGGTTGATCTGTCCAGCTGCAATGCGGATTTTGCCGTTGGCTGCAGCTATAAGTATCTGAACGGAGGCCCTGGCGCGCCGGCGTTCATCTATGTGGCGCCCCGCCATGCGGATCGCGTGCGCCCTGCATTATCCGGGTGGCTGGGCCATGAAGCCCCGTTCACGTTCGATCTGGATTACCGCCCCGGACAGGGTATCGAGCGGATGCGTGTCGGCACACCTCCGATCATCCAGATGACCGCGCTGTCTGCGGCGATGGACATCTGGGACATGGCCAACATCAAGGACGTACGCGCCAAGTCAATCGAACTGACCGAGCTGTTTATTTCGGGCGTCGAGGCCAACTGCCCTGACCTGAAACTGGCCAGCCCCCGCGACCCTGCGCAGCGTGGCAGTCAGGTTTCATTCCGTTTCGCCGATGGCTATGCCGCAATGCAGGCCTTGATCGCGCGCGGCGTGATCGGTGATTTCCGCGCCCCGGACATCATGCGCTTTGGGTTCACCCCGCTCTATATCGATGAGCAAGATGTAAACGGCGCGGTGGACATTCTGGCCGACATCATGACCAACCGGTTATGGGACGCACCGGAATTCAAAGTCAGACAGCGGGTTACCTGATTTCCAACGCTGCACCAATCATGGCGGCAAGGTTCGAGTTCATCCGGTCGAATTCTTGAAAATCCGTCGCGCTGATTTTGTTTCCCCGCAGCGCAGAGGCAATGGTCTCCGCAGTTTCTCTTGCGCCATCAAACAAACGGGCACGATCATTCGACGCTTCTTTCTGTAGCCACCCGGTATATAAAGATTGCAGCCGGGCCTCGCCCTGCGTGATGATATCCGAGGCCAGCGACTTTCCTGCATCTAACAGTTCCATCCCGTGTGGAGAGGACATGATCTGAGCCATACCATCGGTCTGCACGTGGATTGCCTGGCCGATGATCTGCGAAACCGAGCCGTCTGCCTGCAGGGCTTTCGCAACGGCTTCGATCTTCTCCTCATAGTGCAACTCGGTGAGTCTGCGCAGGATTGCCTCTTTGTTGTCGAAATACAGATACAATGCCGGGCGCGAGATCCCCACGCCCTTTGCGATTTCATCCATCGACGTCTTTTTAAAGCCGTAAGCCGCGAATGCCTTACGCGCCGAATCGAGTATGGCAAGGCACTTTGCGTCTAGCACGAAATCTCTCATCTGAACCTTTTGACACTTTTCACTCAATTTGTCAGTTGACACTCTGACACTCACACCCATTTATGTCAGAACGTCACTAAATGCCAAGAGGGAGACGCAGCCATGACGGCCAGCTTAAAGATAAATGGGACGTCATATGAGGTCGATCTACCCGAGGATGTCCCCCTTTTATGGGTTCTGCGCGACGAGATCGGACTGACCGGCACCAAGTTTGGCTGCGGGGTTGCGGCATGCGGCGCCTGTACCGTTCATATAGACGGAGAAGCCGTGCGCTCTTGCCAGGTTGCCTTGTCCGATGTCTGGGGTGACGTCACCACAATCGAAGGTCTGGGCAGCCCGGACGCGATGGCCAAGATACAGCAGGCCTGGGTTGACCATCAGGTTGCGCAATGCGGTTATTGCCAATCGGGTCAGGTCATGCAAGCCGCCGCGCTATTGGCCGAGAACCCCAGCCCCACGGATCAGGACATAGACGATGCGATGCAAGGCAATCTGTGCCGCTGCGGGACCTATCCCCGTATCCGTGCCGCGATCCATGACGCAGCCTCCAGACTGAAGGAGGCATAAGCGATGGCCTCCGTAGGAAAAATTCTTCGCCGCACGTTTCTCATCGGCTCAGCCGCCATTGTTGGCGGCGTCGCGTTTGGCGCCTATTATGTCAGCCGCCCGGCAGCTAACCCGCTGAAGCCTGGCGATGGGGAAACCGCGCTTAGCCCGTTCATCCTGATTGATCAGCAGGGCGTAACCCTGTTCGCGCCACGTGCCGAGATGGGACAGGGCGTAATGACCACTTGGGCAGCCCTGATTGCCGAAGAACTGGACGTCGAATTGGACGATATCCGGGTCCTTCACGGGCCTGCGGCAGCCGCCTATTACAACTCGGCCATTTTGGGTGAGAGCCTGCCGAACAAGGGATATGACATCTCGAATTTCCAGCACAATCTGGCACAGTCGTTGGGCGTTCTGGGCAAGGTTGTCAGTCTGCAGGTCACAGGCGGCTCGACCTCGATGCGCGATGGGTTCGAACGCATGCGCGAAGCCGGGGCCACAGCCCGGGAAACGCTGAAACAAGCAGCGGCTGATCGTCTGGGCCTGGAGCGTGACCAGTTGAAGACCGAAAACGGCGCCGTGATCGCGCCGGACGGGACGCGCATTCCCTATACTGAACTGGCTGAGGCCGCCGGACAGATCGAGCCCATGCAGGTCGAGCTGCGCGATCCCTCAGATTGGCATTTGCTGGGACAGAAACTGCCACGAGTCGACATGGTTGGCAAATCCACGGGCACGGCTGAGTTCGGCATTGACGTGCGCCCCGAGGGTCTGAAATTCGCCTCGGTTCGGATGAACCCGAAACTGGGCGGTGCGATGAACGGCTTTGACGCCAGCACTGCGGAATCCATGCCCGGCGTGGAAAGGGTGGTCGATCTGGGCAACGGTGTGGCCGTTATCGCCAATAACACCTGGCTGGCCATCCAAGCGGTTGAGGCAATAGACGTCGATTGGGCCGACGCCCCCTACCCGCCGGATACTGACGGTATCTTCGCAAAAATTGCCGAGGCATTTGACGACTCGCCAAATTCGACCATGCGTGACGATGGCGATGTTGAAACCTTGCCCGAAGGGGCCACCGAAATTACCGCTGAATATCAGGTACCCTATCTGGCGCATTCCACGATGGAGCCCATGAACGCCACCGCGCTGTTCACTGGTTCCAAGCTCGAGCTGTGGTGTGGCAACCAGGCGCCGACCTTCCTTCTTACCCGCGCTGCAAACACGGCGAATTTGGATAAAGAAGCGGTCGAGATTCACACCACCTATCTTGGGGGCGGATTTGGTCGTCGCGGAGAGCTGGATTTCATCGAAATCGCAACCAAAGTCGCCATAGCCATGCCCAATACTCCGGTCCAGACCACCTGGAGCCGCGAGGAGGACATGCGCCACGACTTCTACCGACCCGGTGCACTGGCGCGGATGCGTGGCGCGGTCAAAGACGGCAAGGCGGTTCTGATCGACGCGAAGGTTGCATCGCAATCCTGCACGCAACAGGCCGTAGAACGCATATCGGGCCTGCCCGGCGCTGGCCCCGACAAGGTCCTGGTCGAAGGTCTTTTTAACCAGCCCTATGCCGTGCCCAACTATCGCGTCAGCGGCCACATCGCCGATCTGGATGTACCTGTCGGGTTCTGGCGTTCGGTCGGCAATAGCCATAACGGGTTCTTCCACGAGACATTCATGGACGAGCTGGCCCTGGCCGCCGGTCGCGACCCGCTGGAGTTCCGTCTTGAGCTGGCCCAAACCGAGCACGCGCCTTCGGCAGCTGTCCTGCAAGCCGTCAAGGAAATGTCAGGTTGGACGGGTGATACGCCTGCCGGTGTTGGTCGTGGCGTAGCAATGACCTACAGCTTTGGCACCCCGGTAGCGCAGGTGATCGAGGTGGTCGATGAGGACGGCACCATTCGCATCGCAAAGGCGTGGATTGCCTGCGATGTGGGTCTTGCTTTGGATCCGGGAACGGTCGAAGCGCAGATGTTCGGTGGCATGATCTATGGCCTGTCAGCAGCCGTGATGGGTGAGATCACCTTCGCCAACGGTGAGGTCGAGCAATTTAACTTCCCCGACTATGACGCGCTGCGAATGCATAACGCCCCGGTGACCGAGGTTCGTATTCTGGAAACCAACCGCCATCTGGGTGGTGTGGGCGAGCCGGGAACGCCTCCGTCGATGCCAGCGCTTGGCAACGCCCTGTTCGACCTTACCGGCAAGCGCGCCCGCAGCTTGCCATTGATCAATCAATTCAATCTGCTGGTTTGATAGCAAAGCGCCGGTCCCTTCAATCAGGGCCGGCGCAGGGACTCAGGCGGTTTGTTTAACCAATCCCGATCGCACTCCTGCGGACCAGTCGCGTGCCGCATCGCCAAACGCCTCAAAAAGCGGCCGCGAGACAGGGTCATTGACCGCGTCCCATTCCGGGTGCCATTGCACCGACAGGGTGAAACCGGGCGCGTCCTGCACATAAATCGCCTCGGGCGTGCCGTCTGGTGCAGCGCCGTCAATCACAATGCGATGTCCAACAGTTTTGATCCCCTGCCCGTGCAGCGTGTTGGTCATCACCTCGGCAGCGCCCATCAACCGATGAAACACGCCCCCCTCGGTCAGGTTGACCACATGGCGCAGGGCAAATTTTTCTTCCAACGTGCCGTCGGGTGGCATCCGGTGGTTCATTCGCCCCGGCAAATTCCGGATTTCTGGATAAAGTGTTCCGCCCATGGCCACGTTGACCTCCTGAAAGCCGCGGCAGATGCCGAAAAAGGGCTGCCCTCTTTCGACACAGGCCCGCACCAAGGGTAACGTGATCGCATCGCGAGCCCGGTCGAAATCACCGTGCGCTTCGGTTGCGGGTTCGCCATATTCCTCAGGATGTACATTGGGGCGTCCTCCTGTCAGCAGGAAACCATCACAGACCTCAAGCAGTTCCTCGACACAGACATACCGCGGGTCGGCAGGGATCAGCATCGGCAAGCAACCCGAGACATTGGCCACGGCGTCCGAGTTCATCGTGCCGCCGGCATGAGTCGGATATTGATCGTTCATCAAATATGAATTGCCGATGATACCGACGACAGGTCGAGCCATTATTCTTTCCTAGTTCTTTCCGCACGTTCCGGGAAAGGTATCGACAGGGTCACAGGCGCGCAATAGCACATAGCCTGTGTGTCAGCGCAAGTCTCTGTTCACCCCTGCACAACAAGGGGCCTGATCGGACAACCGCCGAATAAGCCCTATTCGGTTTGCGCGCCGCTTGTGCCGCGTAAAGATCGGAGAGCCTTTGCCGGCTCTCCGAGTTCACCAAAGGTCAAACTTCGCCAGTCAGCCCGGCCGCTTCGATCCCGGCCATGGCAGCGATGGCGTCGTTATCCGACGTGTCGCCGGTCACACCGACTGCGCCGATTACGGCACCTTTTCGGTCACGCAGCAGAACACCGCCCGGAACCGGCACGACCTGACCGCCATAAACACCGTTTACGGCGGCCATGAAATAGGCCTGCGCCTCGGCGCGTTGCATCTGGGCTGTGCCCGCCATCCCCAGCATGACCGAGCCATAGGCCTTGCCCTGCGCAATCGCAAAACGACCAGGGGCAGCACCGTCTTCACGCTCAAACGCGATGACGTGGCCACCAGCATCAAGAACGATGACCGAGAGGGGTTTCAGCCCCAACTCGCGCCCTTTTTCAAGGGCTTTGCGGATAAGGGTACGGGCTTTGCGCAAAGAAATTACCATATTCGATCCAGTCATTTCTGTTGGGTTAAAGGCTGGCTTTCATCTCCAGACGGCGGGCGTGCAAGACAGGTTCAGTATAACCCGAGGGCTGAACACGGCCTTTGAAAACCAGATCACAGGCCGCTTGGAAGGCGATGCCGTCGAAACCGGGAGCCATTGGGCGATACGCCGGATCGCTATCATTCTGCCGATCGACCACTACGGCCATTTTCCGCATCGCGGCCATGACTTGCGCCTCATCGACAGTGCCATGATGCAGCCAGTTGGCCAAGGCCTGAGACGAAATCCGGCAGGTAGCACGGTCTTCCATCAGGCCAACATCATTGATGTCCGGCACTTTCGAACAGCCAACGCCTTGATCGACCCAGCGAACCACATAGCCCAGGATGCCTTGCGCGTTGTTTTCGATCTCACGCGCAATCTCATCATCGCTGAGGTTTCGGCCGCCCAGCAAAGGCAAAGCCAGCAGATCATCCAGCGTACCACGTGCGCCACCGGCAGCCAATTCGTCCTGGCGCTCTAGGACGTTGACCTTATGATAATGTGTTGCGTGCAGTGTCGCGGCAGTCGGCGACGGCACCCAGGCGCAAGTTGCGCCCGATTTCGGGTGACCGATCTTGGCGTCCAGCATGTCTCCCATACGGTCGGGCATCGCCCACATGCCTTTGCCAATCTGTGCCTTGCCCTTCAAGCCACATGCCAGACCGATATCAACATTGCGATCTTCATAAGACGCAATCCACGGCGTGTTCTTGATGTCGCCCTTGGGCAGCATTGGTCCTGCCTCCATCGAAGTGTGGATTTCATCCCCGGTCCGGTCCAGAAAGCCGGTGTTGATGAAGGCCACGCGCGATTTGGCGGCGCGGATACATTCCTTGAGGTTCGCCGAGGTGCGGCGCTCTTCATCCATAATACCGAGCTTTACGGTATTCCGCGGCAGGCCGAGGATGTCCTCAACCATATCGAAAATTTCGACGGCAAAGGCAACCTCTTCAGGTCCGTGCATCTTAGGCTTTACCACGTAGACCGAACCAGTGACCGAGTTGCCGCCATCGCGCTGCAGGTCGTGCATCGCAATCAGAGTGGTACACAGCGCGTCCATCAGACCTTCGCCGATCTCGCGCCCTTCGGCATCCAGAACGGCGGGGTTGGTCATCAGGTGCCCCACATTGCGGACCAGCATCAGCGACCGGCCCTTAAGAACACCAGCGCCACCGTCCGCCGCGGTAAAAGTCAGGTCATCGGCCAGTTTGCGTGTAAAAGTCGTGCCGCCTTTGCTGACCTCTTCGGTCAGATCACCCTTCATCAGGCCCAGCCAGTTGCCATAGGCAACCACCTTGTCCTCGGCATCCACACAGGCGACTGAATCTTCGCAGTCCATGATCGTCGACAGCGCCGATTCAAGATGCACGTCAGCAATACCGGCCGGGTCGGTGGCGCCAATGGTGCTGGAAGCGTCAATCACGACTTTGACATGCAGACCGTTGTTCTTCAGCAGAACAAAGTCCGGGTTTTCAGCGGCACCGCCAAAACCCACAAACTGCGCTGCATCTGCCAGCGCGGGCACCAGAACCCCATTTTCAACGCGCAGTTCTGACATTTCAGCCCACGATCCGCTGGCCAGCGGAGCGGCATCGTCCAGAAACCCTTTGGCCCAAGCAATCACACGTGCTCCGCGCGCATCGTCATAACCACCACCGACGGGAAGGTCGCCCATCGCGTCGGTGCCATAAAGCGCGTCATACAAGCTGCCCCAGCGCGCATTCGCAGCGTTCAGTGCAAAACGCGCATTGGTAATAGGAACCACCAGCTGAGGACCGGGAATCAACGCGATCTCGGGATCGACATTGTCGGTTTCGATCTGAAAATCACCGCCTTCAGCCACCAAATAGCCGATCTCGCGCAGGAAATCCTGATAGGCGACAGCATTATGCGGCTGGCCATTGTTTTCCAGATGCCAGGCATCGACGCGCCCCTGGATATCGGCCCGCTTTGCCAAAAGTGTACGGTTCTTTGGGCCCAACTCGTGAACCATTTGCGCAAGCCCGTTCCAGAAGGTGTCAGCCGCAACGCCTGTTCCAGACAGAGCATGCCCTTCTATGAATTCGGTCAGAATCCCGTCGACCTTGAGTCCGCTCCGCATCTGTCTGCTGCTCATGCCACATTCCCTCGTATGTACGCCGTTGTATACAGGCCCCAATTAGGGCGGATATTTCCGATAGGCAACATGTCTTGGTCAGTTTGGGTCTTTGGTCGTCAGGCCACTTCGACATCGACAGATACTTATCGCCTATTGAGCAAGCTTACTTGCACCGCTTGCAGCCCATCGCAGCAACCCATAACGTCGCGCCTGATACCAACCCATTCGAGGCCACCGATGCGCGACGCAGCCCCCACGACGATCTATCTGAAAGACTACACACCGTTTGGTTATCTGGTGGACAGCGTACATCTGACCTTTGATCTGGCCCCAAATGCGACCCGAGTGACTTCGCGCATCACCTTCCGGCCCAATCCTGATGCCTCAGACCGTCAGTTTTTCCTGCATGGTGAGCAACTGAAACTGATCCGTGCTACTGTTGACGGGGTTGAGATCACTCCAGACGTTACAGAGACCGGCCTGACAGCGGTTGTCCCCGACGCGGCATTTGTCTGGGAAGCCGAGGTCGAAATCGACCCAGGCAACAACACTGCGCTTGAGGGGCTCTACATGTCGAACGGCATGTATTGCACCCAATGCGAGGCCGAGGGGTTTCGCAAGGTCACCTTCTATCCCGACCGACCCGACGTGATGTCGATCTTCACCGTACGCATTAATGGCGCGTTGCCGGTTCTGCTGTCGAACGGCAACCCGACCGGCAAGGGGGATGGCTGGGCCGAATGGAATGACCCCTGGCCCAAACCCGCCTATCTGTTCGCCCTTGTCGCAGGCGACCTGATTACACATCCCGGTCAGTTCACAACCAAATCGGGCCGCGAGGTTGAACTGAACCTGTGGGTGCGCCCCGGTGATGAGGGAAAATGCGCCTTCGGTATGGAGGCGCTGAAGAAGTCGATGAAATGGGACGAGGACGTCTATGGCCGCGAATACGACTTGGATGTCTTTAACATCGTCGCCGTCGATGATTTCAACATGGGGGCGATGGAAAACAAGGGTCTGAACATTTTCAACTCGTCCGCCGTGCTGGCCAGCCCTGAGACATCCACCGATATGAATTTCGAACGGATCGAGGCGATCATCGCGCATGAGTATTTCCACAACTGGACTGGCAACCGCATCACCTGCCGCGACTGGTTTCAGCTGTGCTTGAAAGAAGGTCTGACGGTGTACCGCGATGCGCAGTTCACCTCGGACATGCGCTCGGCCCCGGTCAAACGTATCCACGATGCCATCGACCTGCGGGCGCGCCAATTCGCCGAGGATAACGGCCCGCTTTCACATCCGGTAAGGCCAGAGAGCTTTCAGGAGATCAACAACTTCTACACCGCGACGGTCTACGAAAAAGGCGCCGAGGTGATCGGCATGCTGAAACGTCTGGTAGGTGACGAGGCCTATGCGCAGGCGCTGGAGCTGTATTTTGATCGGCATGACGGTCAGGCCTGCACCATCGAGGACTGGATCAAGGTGTTTGAAGACACCACAGGTCGCGACCTGACCCAGTTCAAACGCTGGTACAGCCAGTCTGGCACCCCGCGCGTATCGGTGACCGAAGAATGGACTGATGGCATCTACACCTTGACGCTGAGACAGCGCACCGACCCGACCCCCGGACAGTCAGAAAAACTGCCGCAGGTTATCCCCGTTGCGGTCGGGCTGATTGGCGCGAACGGGGATGAAGCCATGCCCACAACCATTCTGGAGTTCACGCAGGAAACCCAAAGCTTTGCTTTCGAATACACAGTAGAAGGCTGGCGCTTGCAGGGTTGCGAAGGACCGGAACGCGTGTCCGGTGCCAATCCGCCCAAACCCACGGCCTCAATCCTGCGCGATTTCTCGGCCCCTGTGATTCTGGAACATGACCAGAGCAGCGCTGAGCGGGCCTTTTTGCTGGCTCATGACAGCGACCCGTTCAACCGCTGGCAGGCGGGGCGATCTTTAGCCGAAGACACGCTGATCAAGATGATCTTGACGGATGCGGCACCGGAAACGGATTATCTCGATGGCATCCTCGCCGTATTGCGCGACAGCGATCTTGACCCGTCTTATCGCGCCTTGATGCTGGGGTTGCCGTCCCAATCTGAACTTGCTGCGATGATGCATGAACAGGGTGTCACGCCCGACCCGATGGCCATTTGGACCGCTGTTGAAACGCTGCGGCAGGTAACGGCCCAGCACGTTCAGGATCTGCTGCCCCGCCTGCATAGCGAAACCAGCATCGAAGCAGCCTTTAGCCCGGACGCAGAACAAGCCGGCCAGCGGGCTCTGGGTGGGGCCGCATTGGCGTTGACCTCACGGTTGGACGGGGGTGCAAAAGCGGCCGAGGATTATCAGCGCGCCGATAACATGACCCTTCAGCTTTCGGCTTTGTCCTGCCTGTTGCGTGCGGGCAAAGGGGAACAGGAACTGAACGCGTTTTATGACCGGTGGCAAGATGACCGGCTGGTGATGGACAAATGGTTCGGCCTGCAGGTGGCGATGTCAGCCCCGGCAGAGACTGCAGATATCGTAAGCCACCTGACCGGGCACCCGGATTTCAACTGGAAGAACCCGAACCGTTTCCGGGCTGTTCTGGGGGCATTGGCGACGAATCACGCCGGTTTCCACCGTGCTGATGGAGCTGGTTATTCTCTGCTGGCGGACTGGCTGATCAAACTGGATCCGGTCAATCCGCAGACTACGGCGCGGATGTGTTCGGCTTTCCAGACGTGGAAGCGCTATGACGCAGATCGCCAGGCCCTTATCCGCACCCAGCTGACCCGCATCGCCGAAACGCCAGACCTTTCACGGGACACGACCGAAATGGTGACGCGCATCCTGAACGCATGACCCCCTATTCCTATACACGGCATAACAGGTCACCGCAGGTCATCGCCATTCTGCTGTCGGTCTATGCCGCGCTGGCTGTGTTGGTCATCGCCTTTGATGCCGTCTGGTGGCTGATTGGCCTGCTGGCCCTGTTCACCCTGCCCGCATTATGGGACTTTGCACAAAACACCCGTTCGGGGCTCCGGCTGGATCAGGATGGGCTGCGGTGGTTCTCGGGGCGGCGCGAGGCTGGCGTAAGATTGAGCGAAATCGACCATGTGCGTCTGGATACACGCTGGGATTTCTCGGTGCGCATGTCGCTGGTGCTGACCTCGGAAAAGCGGATTCGCCTGCCCGATGAGTCGACCCCTCCGCATAAGGAACTCGAGTCCCGCCTGAAAGAGGCTGGTCTAAAGGTTGAACGGCATCATTTCGGCCCATTTTGAAACGATCCCGAGCCTCAGGGCGCATTGACCGGAACAAAGCGACAATAAGACGGTTGTAGCTTGAATTTGAGCCAAATAGAGGCCAGTCTCTAAAGCTAGGTTACGATTTTTTTTGTTTCGAGTGTAAGCATGTTCCGGTTTCTGATGGCCCAAAAGGCCCGCGTTCCACATCCATCCTTGAAAATTGCGTCAGATTTCGACGCCGCCGATGCAGTGCTGGCCGCTGCTCTGCCAGATCAGGGTTCGGTAAATATCCCCGTCGCAAATGTCTCGGCCGATGAACTGATCGGTCAGGACGTCATCGAACTTGGCCGCGATCTGGCCCGCCAGGATCGGTGGGCAGACCTTTCTGCAAAGATGCGTGCCGCCGATGACGCGCGCGAAACTGCGCCCGATGGGATGCCAATCGCGGATTTGCTGGCATTCGGCGCTCGGTCCGATGTGGTGCTGGCGGTCGAACACGCTCTGTCCGATTATCGGGCATTGTCAGACTATGATCTTCTTGGCGGAATTTCTGAGCTTGAGGATGAAATGCGGGCGCATGAGGATGATCCGATGATCGCCCTTGTTGTGGCTATGGCGCATATTGACCTGGCCTGGGCGTGGC
Organism: Ruegeria sp. CDSA236; assembly: GCF_059611285.1. Lineage (NCBI taxonomy): Bacteria > Pseudomonadati > Pseudomonadota > Alphaproteobacteria > Rhodobacterales > Roseobacteraceae > Ruegeria > Ruegeria sp. CDSA236. Next base: position 285,647 of record NZ_JBXWPG010000002.1, on the reverse strand, counting down.
GCGGCACTGCGACAAACGCAGTTCTTCCCCCCTTGCACCGGTCTCGCTGCACCGCCCATTTCGACCGCGCGGCCGATATCCTGCCAAAATGCCGCGAAGCCGCGCCCAACAATGCGCTGGTTGCGGCTGTTGGCTGTGCTCTGCTGGCAGGTCAGCGCAAGTCCAATCTGCGCGTGGCTGATCAGTATGAACAGTTGATTACGCTGGACCCGCATAACCAACGCCATATGCGTGCAATGGGCACCCATTTGCTGCCACGCTGGTTCGGCAGCTATGAAGAGCTTGAGGTTCAGGCCCTGCGCAATGCAGCCCGTACCCATGACCTTTGGGGCGCCGGTGGCTACACTTGGGTCCAGTTTGATGCCATCGCCCTGGACGACGAAGCCTGCGCACAGCTGGATATCGAATATTTCCTGCAGGGTTTGCACGATATTCTGCGCAACCGTCCCGACCAGCAGATGGTCAATATGCTGGCTGCCTATTGTGCGATAACCATCCAGAACGGCCTTGGGGGGAATGAAAAGGCCGACGCGGTGCGCGCTCAGATCCACGACGCGGCCAACTGGCTGATCCGTGATCACCTGACCGAACTGCATCCGCTGATCTGGGCCCATGCGGCACAAGGGTTCAATAACTCGGTCCGCATCAACTCGCCCGAACGGTTTGCAGCCCGCGGGCACCGCGATGCGTTGCGGGCAATCGGTGACCTGTTTCGTGAGGAACTGCGCAGCGGCATGGATGTGACCTTTACTCCGACAGGGTTGCACCTGTCCGGACACTGATTCCCCCTTGCCCCTTTGGCGCGCCGGGCCTAATACGCAGGCTTAGACTTCTGCGGAAATGAGGCGCGCCATGCTCGACCTGACATACGAAATGCCTAAGCCCAAAACCATTGCCGGGGCCAAGCACGATTGGGAACTGGTAATCGGGATGGAGGTGCATGCGCAGGTCTCGTCCAATGCCAAGCTGTTCTCTGGCGCGTCGACCCAATTCGGGGCCGAGCCGAACTCGAACGTGGCCTTTGTGGACGCGGCAATGCCGGGAATGCTGCCGGTGATCAACGAATATTGCGTCGAACAGGCCGTGCGCACCGGGTTGGGCCTGAAAGCCGATATCAACCTGAAATCGGCTTTTGACCGCAAGAATTATTTCTACCCCGACCTTCCGCAGGGTTATCAGATTTCCCAGCTTTATCAGCCTATTGTCGGCGAAGGTGAAGTTTTGGTCGAGATGGGCGACGGCACCGCGCGCATGGTGCGGATCGAACGCATCCACATGGAACAGGACGCGGGCAAGTCGATCCACGACATGGACCCGCATATGTCCTTCGTCGACCTGAACCGAACCGGTGTTTGCCTGATGGAGATCGTCAGCCGCCCCGACATTCGCGGCCCGGAAGAGGCCGCCGCCTATATCGCCAAGTTGCGTCAGATCCTGCGCTATCTGGGCACCTGTGATGGCAACATGCAGAACGGCAATTTGCGAGCAGACGTGAACGTCTCGATCTGTTTGCCGGGGGCCTATGAAAAGTATCAGGAAACACAGGATTTCTCGCATCTGGGCACCCGTTGTGAGATCAAGAACATGAACTCGATGCGCTTCATCCAGCAAGCCATTGAGGTCGAAGCCCGCCGCCAGATCGCGATCGTCGAAGGTGGTGGCAAGGTCGATCAGGAAACCCGCCTGTATGACCCGGACAAGGGCGAGACGCGTTCGATGCGGTCCAAGGAAGAAGCGCATGACTATCGCTACTTCCCTGACCCTGACCTGCTGCCGCTAGAGATCGAGCAGGCCTGGGTTGACGACATCGCCGCCAACCTGCCCGAGCTGCCTGACGATAAAAAAGCGCGTTTTATCAGCACGTTCGGACTGACGGACTATGACGCATCGGTGCTGACTGCTGATGTTGAATCGGCTGCCTATTTCGAAGAGGTCGCGCAGGGTCGCAATGGCAAACTGGCTGCAAACTGGGTCATTAACGAACTGTTTGGCCGCCTGAAAAAGGAAGATCACGAGATCACCGACTCGCCGGTTTCACCTGCACAGCTTGGCGGCATCATCGACCTGATTTCCTCGGACGCGATCTCGGGCAAGATCGCCAAGGACCTGTTCGAAATCGTCTATACCGAAGGCGGAGATCCGGCGCAGATCGTCGAAGACCGCGGCATGAAGCAGGTGACGGACACGGGCGCGATCGAGGCCGCTTTGGACGAGATCATAGCCGCCAATCCGGCACAGGTCGAGAAGGCCAAGGTAAACCCGAAACTGGCCGGCTGGTTCGTTGGTCAGGTGATGAAGGCGACTGGTGGCAAGGCCAATCCCAAGGCCGTCAACGAGCTGATTGCCAAGAAACTGGGATCGTAGATCTTTCGGTTTTACTGATTTCGGCGGCGGGACTTTAGCCTTTGCGCAAAGTCCCGCCGCTTGTCATTTGTGGCACCAGGCCCGCACCAGCAGATGTGCCGGAATTCGCCCGCCGCGCTATGATGACTTTCCCATTGTGATCAACCTGCTAGATTACCCGGAACTTACAGGTAGGAATTCCGATGCCCCGCTACGAATACAAAGTTGTCCCTTCCCCCCAAAAGTCTGCCAAGACCAAGGGTGAAAAGTCAGCCGAGGGACGTTTCGCTGCTTCTATTGAACAAGTGCTAAACCAGATGGGGCAGGATGGCTGGGAATATCAACGCGCCGAGTTGTTGCCCAGCGAGGAACGCTCCGGCCTGACCGGCAGCACCGTGAACTGGCGCAATGTCCTGATATTTCGCCGTGAAATTGATATGCCTGTTGCCCCGACACCTGGCCCGACCGAAACGAAGGATGGCGTTGCTCTTGCTCAACCTGTTCCTGGTCCCGATACCGTTCAGGCCCCGGCCCCCATTGCAGAACAGGCCAAAGAGCCGCCTTTGTCGCTGAAAGGTGCTGAAACAGAAAAATCGGAAGACGAAACTGCAGAGACTGAAGGTCAAAAAACCTGATTGCCCTAACCGGGCCTGTCAAAAAAAACGGCTGTCAGGAGTAGCGTTTTGAATCTCAGCTCGTGACGTCGCGAATTAACGTGTCCCATTGGGCAAAGACCTGATCCGGGGACAGATCGGCCTTTAGCGTAGGTGACACCTTGGACATCTGCGCCCTGAGGTCGGGTTCATGGATCAGCTTCAGCACTGCCTGTTCCAAACCACTGACATCGTTGACGGGAACCAGATATCCGTTCCGTCCGTTTTGAATAAACTCTGACGGACCGTAATCGCAATCGAAAGACACGACCGGTATCCCGCTGACCGCCGCCTCAGCGACGACATTGTGAAACCCTTCGAACCGCGAGGTCGCTACCAGAATGTCTGCGCGCTGCGCCCATTCCCCGACCTCGATCGTATTGCCGGGCAGCCGAGCAACCGACTGTAGCCCCAGATCATCGCGCAGTTTCTGCAGATTTTCCCGCTCGCTGCCCTCACCATAGATAATCAGCCTGGTATCTGGAGCTTGGGAATGAATGCGCTGCATCGCCTGCAGCAGCATGTCGAACCCTTTTTGCCGAACGAGGCGGCCAACCGCGACCAGTTGCACACCCTGCCTCGTGCCAGAGGCTTCAACTCGCTCAAAGGGGAGGATCGGGTTCGGAATAACCATCCCCTTCTTGCGCAAAGTGAAGGGAAGATCCGCCAATCCGCGATGTGTCAGCCCGACAACCTTTGCTGCCTTTATCCCCGCAATCCCCTGAAGCGGTGCCCAAAGGGGATGTGCGTCCTGCCGCAGCGGATTATTGCGTTCAGAAATGATAACGGGAATCCCGGTTCCAACGCTTGCCAGAAGAGTCTGAACATTCACCTTGGTCAGGAATGAGATTACAACGTCCGGTCGAAATTTCTTTATGACAGAGCGGATATGCGTAATACGTGACGCCTGTCCCGTCGCCTTTTCTGCAACGCTGAGTTCAACATCGAGATGCATCGGGAAATAGGGACCATCGGTCGGCATCTGAAAACCGGTAACGTGAACAGCACAACCGCGCCGGGCAAAATGCCCTGAAACCATGGCGATTACTTTCTCTGCCCCCCCAGGCCCAAATCCAGCCTGCACAAAAAGAACTCTCAAAACCAAATACCTGAAAAACATCCCGTCAATGGAGGGTAGATTAGGGCCCGCGTTCGAGCAACTGTTATGCATGGAATGTTTTCACATTCAGGCTGAATTTCCTGATTTGTTGCAATCAGTGCAAGAAACCGGTCGAAATCACCAAAACGCCGAAAAATTACCGGCCGGCTTTCACCTATCCAACCCGCGACCCTGTGCCAATCTCTGAACGATCACGGCAAAACCCGCGAATTGTCTTCGCTGCAGGGGTGCGACCGTTCCGGGCCGCGTTACAAAAGCCTGCCTAAACACCGATATCCAATGCCAGAGCATGGATCCGCGGCACGATATCTCCAAGCGCCTTGTGCACTGCGCGGTGGCGGGCAACGCGAGATTGCCCCTCGAATGCAGCCGCGCGGATTCGGATGTTGAAATGGCTTTCACCACCTTCTTGGAATCCGGCATGCCCGCGGTGGCTTTCGCTGTCGTCAACGATTTCAAGCTCATGTGGATCAAACGCCGATTGCAGGCGGCTTCGCATTTCTTCGGTCACGGTCATTTTTACGCTCAGCGGCAAAAATATTACCGCCCCCCTCTTCTACTTTCGGCTGCTTAGACTAAACTGCTGCCTCCGAGTCGAGAAGATGCGTTCTTAAGGATCATAGCATGACGAAATCAGACCCATTTGGATTCGATATGTCCGTCTCCAGCGCGAAGAAAAAAAACCCGCGTGGACGGCGTGGTATGTCTGGCGCGTCTGAAACTTCGGTGCGAATCTGTGACCATGAGGGCTGTGAAGAGCCTGGTAAATTTCGGGCCCCGAAAGCACCGGATGTTTTGGATGATTTCTTCTGGTTCTGCCAGCAGCATGTGCGCGAGTATAACCAGAAATGGAATTTCTTCGACGGCACGACCGAGGCCGAAATGAATGCTCAACAGTCTAAGGACAAAGTCTGGGAGCGTGAAACCAAACCCATGGGCGATCCCGAGGCACGTGCCTGGGCCCGTTTGGGAATCGAAGACCCGCACCAGGTGCTGGGCGCGAACAGTACCCAGAACAAAGGGCGCACTACAGGCGGAGGCGGCCGCCGCCTGCCCCCGACCGAACGTCGCGCTATCGAGATTCTGGAAGCCAATGACAGCTGGTCCAAGGCCGAAATCCGAAAGACCTATAAAAAGCTGATCAAGGTGTTGCACCCCGATATGAACGGCGGCGACCGCTCGCAGGAAGAGCAGCTGCAAGAGGTTGTCTGGGCCTGGGACCAGATCAAAGACAGCCGGAACTTTAAATAGGCGTTTTAATTGCTGGCCATACCCTGCAGCGCCAGCACTTCGGGGCGTTTCAAGCAACGTAACCGCGTTCGTGGAACCAACGCCTCAGCACACAGTTCAGGGAATAGCGCGCGCAATTCGTCGACGTCTTCGCGGTGAAAGGATTGCAGCGCCCTGTCGCCCAGAAACAGGCTTTCGCTGCGCAAGCCATTGGATGTCAAAATCTCGTGCCGTTCGCAGGCAATGTGAAAATATTCTACCGGCTTATCGGGCGACACTTGATAGACCGTATCGCCATTGACCAAATGGATGGCAGCCGAAAAAACCTTTGCTTCGCCAAACAATAACTCGGCCCGCCAGCCTTCCAGCACGATCCGATGCTGAGGCGACACGTACAAATCCTGATCCGGCACCCCTTTGCCCAGGGCATTTCTCCGGATGCAGACAGGTCTGAACTTTGGCCTGCTGTGCAAAGCCATAGTGCTAAGAACCCTTTTGCCGATCCAGACAATAGGCGTTGCCCCGCCATTCGAGACGAGCACCCTGTCGCCAGCAACCAATTTCTCGACCGGGACCGGTCCGTTGTCGGTATCAATCAAAGTCCCGGAAACAAAACAGGGCGGGTCTGTTGGATCAAGATCCGAGGTCGTGATCTTCCAGTTCCCCAATGTCATCGGGCCCGTCGGGTTCGCCGTGTCCCAGGCATAAACCTGGCCGCCCACCCGAATGAATTCGCCAGATTCCCCTGTGCCACGGTAATTGCCTTGGCCAAGATATGTGTAGGTCTGGAACGTTGCCCCACCATCGAACGAGATCGTCGAGCCAGAGATAATGGCAGGAACGGTCGTGTCCTGAACGATCAGGTCTCCGCGGCCAGTGCTGTTGACAGTATGGAGAAGGGCATCAAAAGCCATTGGTCAGGCCCAGGATGCTGACGACCGAATGCGCCAACAAATGACCATGGAAAGGACAGAACTAAAAGCAGCCTGAACCAAGCTTCTCATAAACCACCTCACTCGTAACCCATCAAAACTCACCAATATGTTCAGTCTAAAACACAGTTACCCCCAAACTAAGTGATATTTTCATATTTGAATGCATATTGTTGCCTGCTGGCCAACAATATCGCCTGATGTAAAAGTGCAATTTCACCAAGACCATCTCCTTAGGTGTAATCCGATTGGGCACTGTGCCTTTATCTGAAACGAACGGAGGCGGTATGCCGAGCGCGTCAATACGAATGAAACTGCGCCTCAGTCTTTTAGCCTCGCCGCTTCCCCTTGCCCTTACCCGCAATATGTTGCACCACACACGGGTTCAGAAGCCCGCGCGGGGGCCGCGGTATCAGGATAAGGACGACAGGCATGGATTGGCCGATTGACGCAAACGCAAAACCAACAGAAGAGATTTCGGTCCGAGATGTGTTCGGCATCGATTCTGACATGCAGGTCAAACGCTTTTACGAACAGACAGAACGGGTTCCCGAGATCGACCCGACATATAAGTTCGACCCAGATACGACGCTGGCAATCCTCGCAGGGTTTACCCATAACCGCCGCGTGATGATTCAGGGTTATCACGGCACCGGTAAATCGACCCATATCGAACAGGTTGCCGCACGCCTGAATTGGCCGGCTGTGCGTGTGAATCTCGACAGCCATATCAGCCGGATCGACCTGATCGGCAAGGACGCGATCAAACTGCGCGACGGCAAGCAGGTTACGGATTTCCACGAAGGAATTCTGCCCTGGGCTCTGCGTAACCCTGTTGCGATCGTCTTTGACGAATACGATGCCGGGCGCGCAGACGTGATGTTTGTGATCCAGCGCGTTCTGGAAACCAATGGCAGCCTGACCCTGCTGGACCAGAACGAGATTCTGACCCCGCACAAGTATTTCCGCCTGTTTGCCACCGCCAATACTGTTGGCCTGGGTGACACGACCGGCCTGTATCACGGCACACAACAGATCAACCAAGCCCAGATGGACCGTTGGTCTCTGGTCGCGACGCTGAACTACCTTAGCCATGACGCAGAAACGATGATCGTTCTGTCCAAAGCGCCGCATTACAACACTGCCGAGGGCCGCAAGATCGTCGCTCAGATGGTCACCGTTGCCGATCTGACTCGGACTGCGTTCATGAACGGTGATCTTTCGACCGTGATGAGCCCCCGAACGGTAATCAACTGGGCCCAAAACGCCGAGATTTTCCGCAATGTCGGCTATGCTTTCCGCCTATCCTTTCTGAACAAATGCGACGAGCTGGAGCGCCAGACAGTGGCCGAGTTCTATCAGCGGTGTTTTGACGAGGAACTCCCGGAAAGCGCTGCAAGCACCAGCTTGGGATAACAAATTATACGGAATTGCCGGGGGCTTGTGCGTGGCACAGGCTTTCGGAAGCTCTGGTAGGGCCACATCATCAAATGCTACGAAAGTTAGCCTTTATGCATTATTGGCCAAATGTGCCTGTGCAACTTCTTGAGCCGCATCTGGAGCCAACAATCCATCGTCGTCAAGTTTCCAGATTCCAATGTGATTGTCACAGAATTCGCGAAGATGACCGCGTTTACTGACGTCTTCCGCCAATTTGGTTAAACTATCTGCCGCCTCTGTGAAGTTATGCATGGCATAATCATCAAAGTCCTGGGTTTTCCACGGCCGATCATCGCCGAAATGAAACGTCAGACTGACATTCTTGAGCATCAGCATTCGTTTCGAGTGCGCAGCGAGATTGAATAGCATTGGCTGTATGACCCCAGACATCCCGAGGCAGGAATCTGTGCGGACAAATTGATCGAAAACTTCTTTGGAAAAAATAAAGCAGTCGAAACCCGGATGCTGCATACCGACCTCACCCATAGACAGGGGGTCATGGGAAAACCCATGCGCATCGCCAAATGTCCGACAATTGATCGTGATGGCATCGAAACCACCCGCAATAAGCTGACGTACCGCGCCATAAAAATAGGGCTGAAGACAAATATCTGCATTAGTGTAGATTACAAAATCTCCGGGTTTCGCAACGGATGCACCCTTTTCCAGAACATCAAACAAAAGTGGCAAAGGCCGAGGAATTCGAAACGTTCCGACATCCAGAACCGTGCGTTTCAGTTTTGTCGCAACTTGCAGGCCGTAATGGGCCTGAATCAGATCTTCGTCCCCATGCACCGGAACCTGCACCAAAGTTGTTTCACCTTCACCAGCCAACGGATCTGATTAGGCAGTCACCATGCTATCCAACGTAGCGCGCTGGACATCATTCATCGCTCCGTCGACAGAAAAGAAATTGACGATATGCACTAGGTTGATTGGGTCAGGATCTTTGTATTTGGGATCGAAAACGTGAACTATCTCACTCAGCGGCGTTGAGGGTGACTGACAGAAAACATTCTCGGCTAGCCAGCCCGAGGGCTGTAAATCTATGGTCTGCCTTTTGATCCCGAACAATTTTCGAATTTGTCTTCAGAGTCCCATAAAACCGTCCCAAACAAATAACTATATCACGCGTTCGTGTACCGTTCGTTTTGCATTGTACTGACGGAAAAGTCACCCCCAGTTAGAATCACAGGCCACGCAGAAGCCGGGCGTTGCCTCTTTTCTACAGGTCCGGCGTTTTTGCAATTCGGGCGTGCCGCTGATTACCCGGAAAACAAAGCCGACCCTATGGTCAAGACCTATGATTGGCTCTAGGTTGCCCGAGTAGAACAAGACCGGACCTGCCACCGATGAGCAAACCCAAAGACAACCCCGCTGATCCGTTCAAGAAAGCTCTGGCCGAAGCCACCAAAGTGATGGCCGACGATCCGGAACTTACGGTGAGCTATACGGTCGACCCGTCGGGCCTGTCGGGTGAGTCGATGCGGTTGCCTCAGGTCTCGCGGCGCATGACGCGGGAAGAGGTTCTGTTGGCGCGCGGGACCGCGGATGCTTTGGCTTTGCAGCGACGCTATCACGATGATGCTACTCATAATCGCTATGCGCCTCCGGGTGACATGGCCCGCGATCTGTACGAGGCGATGGAGGTTGCCCGGTGCGAAGCGATGGGTGCGCGGGACATGCCAGGCACTGCGTCCAACATCGACGTCAAGATCGGGCACGAAGCGATCCGGCGTGGGTATGATCAGTGCAAACAGCCAGCTGACGCGCCTCTTTCGGTGGCCGCCGGCTATCTGATCCGGCATCTGGCCACTGGTCGCGACCTGCCGCCTGCGGCTGACAATGTCATGAACCTGTGGCGCGGGTTTATCGAAGATCAGGCGGGGGGCGTACTGGAGAACCTTGACGAGGTGCTTTCGGACCAGGCCGAATTCGCCAAGTTTGCACGCCAGATGATCAAGGATCTGGGCTATGGCGATCAGCTGGGCGATGACCCGGATGAGCTGGACGAAGATCAGGAAGATCAGGCCGAAGACGACGCCGAAGAACAGCCCGACCCCGACAGCACTGGTCAGGATGATCAGGACGAACAGGACGCGGATGCGACCCCTGAGCAGTCACAGGAAGAACAGCAGGATCAGTCTCAGGCCCAAGTCTCCATGGATGAGATGGCCGAGGATGAAATGGGAGAAGAGGCCGAGATGCCCGAGGGCGAGGCCCCGCTGGAGCCGCCTGCCCCTCCGCCTGCATCCGATGCTGATCCCGACTATAAGGTCTACCTGAGCACCCATGACGAAGAGATCGCCGCCGAGGATCTGGCGGAGCCCGCTGAGCTGGAACGCCTTCGGGCCTATCTGGATCAACAGCTAGAACCGCTGAAAGGCGCCGTCAGCCGTTTGGCTAACAAATTGCAGCGCCGGTTGCAGGCGCAACAGAACCGCAGCTGGGAGTTCGACCGCGAAGAAGGCATTCTGGACGCGGGCCGTCTGGCGCGTGTTGTTGCAAGCCCAACCACACCGCTGAGCTTTAAGGTCGAGAAGGATACTGAGTTCCGCGATACGGTGGTGACGCTGCTGTTGGATAATTCGGGCTCGATGCGCGGGCGACCTATTTCGATCGCGGCGATCTGCGCGGATGTTCTGGCACGCACGCTGGAACGCTGCAACGTCAAGGTCGAGATTCTGGGCTTTACCACGCGAGCGTGGAAAGGCGGGCTGGCGCGCGAGGCCTGGCTGAACGATGGCCGCCCACAGCAGCCCGGTCGTCTGAACGATCTGCGCCATATCATCTACAAAGGCGCGGATGCCCCGTGGCGACGCGCCCGACCCAATCTGGGGCTGATGATGAAAGAAGGTCTGCTGAAGGAAAATATCGACGGCGAGGCGCTGGAATGGGCGCATCGCCGGATGATGGCACGGCGCGAGCAGCGCAAGATTTTGATGGTAATCTCGGACGGGGCGCCGGTCGATGATTCAACGCTCAGCGTGAACCCAGCAAACTATCTGGAAAAGCACCTGCGCGATGTGATCGGGATGGTCGAAAAGCGCAAGATGGTGGAATTGCTTGCCATCGGCATCGGCCATGACGTGACCCGGTATTACGACCGCGCCGTGACCATCACGGATGTCGAGCAACTGGCCGGAGCCATGACCGAGCAACTGGCCGCTCTGTTTGACAGTGATCCGCGCGCACGAGCACGGGTGATGGGAATGAAGAGAGTAGGCTGAATCGCCTTTTCCATAACATGGCGTCGCGCGCTCCAAACTGATAGAGGTATGACATGTTTCAGTCCTTCGCCGTGACCGCACGGCCGGAACAGGGCCCGCCCCGGCTGGCCGATCTGCGGACCGAATTGGCACGCGACGGGTTGGACGGTTTCTTGGTCCCGCGCGCGGATGTGCATCAAGGCGAGTATGTGGCCCCGCGCGACGAACGGCTTGCCTGGCTGACCGGGTTCACAGGTTCGGCCGGGTTTTGCGTGGTTTTGGCAGATAAGGCCGGCGTCTTCATTGACGGACGCTATCGCACGCAGGTCAAAGCGCAGGTCGCCGCCGATTACACACCTGTTCCATGGCCCGAGGTCAGCCTTGCCGCGTGGCTAAAGGAACAACTCCCGCAGGGTGGTCGGGTTGGCTTTGATCCGTGGCTACATTCGGCGGGTCAGATCGCGAAAACGCAGACCGACCTTGAAGGCCGAGATATTACACTGGTGCGCAGCGACAATCTGGTGGACCGGGTTTGGCGGGATCAACCCGATCCACCAATGAACCCGGTAAAGCTGCACCCGATCGAATTCGCGGGCGAAAGCGCAGACAGCAAAATCGCGCGTCTGGCGCAGTCCCTGCAGGACGCGGGCTGTGGCGCAGCGGTGATTACGCTGCCCGACTCGATCATGTGGTTGTTGAACATTCGGGGCTCCGATATCGGGTACAACCCGGTGGCGCATGGGTTTACTATACTGCATGCGGATGGCCGCGTGGATCTGTTCATGGCGCACCAAAAGCTGAACGTGGCGATGGCCGATTCAGTCACAGTTCATGCGCCGGACACGTTTTTGACGGCTGTCGCAGCGCTTGACGGTAAGGTTCAGGTTGATCTTGGTACGCTGCCACAGGCAGTGGCCGATGTGCTAGAGGGGCAGATGGTCGATGGCGGCGACCCTTGTGCGCGGCCCAAAGCCTGCAAGAACCCTGCCGAAATCGCAGGCAGTGCCGAGGCACATCTGCGCGATGCTGTCGCTGTGGTCGAAACGCTATGCTGGCTGGATGCGCAAGCCGCTGGCAATGTTACGGAAACGCAGGTGGTCACTCGGCTTGAGGAGAACCGGCGCAAGGATAATGCCCTGCAGGATATCTCGTTCGATACGATTGCAGGGACAGGACCCAATGGCGCGATCATGCATTACCGGGTGACCGAGGAAACCGACAGCCTGCTGCAAGACGGTCATATCTTGGTGCTGGACAGCGGCGGACAATATTTGGATGGCACGACTGATATTACCCGGACCATTGCTATCGGCAATGTGGGTGAAGAAGAAAAAGCCTGCTTTACTCGCGTGCTGAAAGGCATGATCGCCATGTCTATGCTGCGCTGGCCTGCCGGGTTGGCTGGACGTGATATCGAATCCGTGGCGCGTATGCCCCTATGGGCAGCGGGTCAGGACTTTAATCACGGTGTCGGGCACGGCGTCGGTGCCTATCTGAGTGTGCATGAGGGCCCTCAGCGTCTGTCCAAAGCCAGCCATGAGCCTTTGCTGCCGGGCATGATCTTGTCGAATGAGCCGGGTTATTACCGCGAAGGTGCCTTTGGAATCCGGATTGAAAACCTTTTGGTGGTGCAATCTGCCCCTACCCTGCCCAGTGGTGACGCGGAACGTCCCATGTTGGAATGGCGCACATTGACCTATGTCCCTATCGACCGACGCTTGGTTCTGACCGATATGCTGACGGCAGTCGAACGCGACTGGCTGAACGCATATCACCGCGAAGTTGCCGAAAAAGTTCGACCAAGGCTGGGAGATGACGCCCAACTGTGGTTGGATGCCGCAACCGCACCGATCTGACACCGCATCGTTACATATACCGGGCAGTGGACAAGCGGGAAACCGGACCAGAGGAAAGAGCAAAGATGACCGAGATCACCATTCGCAAGACACCAGGCAAATGGAGCGTCCGTTCAGGAGGCGCCATTCTGGGTGAAACCACAAATGCTCTTGAATTGCTCGAGGGCGATCTTGATCCGGTCATCTATTTCCCTCGTACCGATATCGCGATGGCATTTCTGGATGTTACCGACAAGGTCACGCAGTGCAAACACAAGGGCCAAGCCACGCATTTTTCGATCGTCAACAAATCCTCGGTCACTGAAAACGCTGCTTGGAGCTATGAAGACCCGATCCATTCTGCCTTAGACATCAAAGGCCATGTCGCCTTCTACCCGCTTGATTCCGTGAAGGTCGAACAAATCTGACGCATGTCCCAGATGCGCAATACCTCTACTCAATCTAGTTGTTGCACAATATGAAAGGCCAGATCGCTTTGGCCTTCACGTCAAAATCTGGCTCGAAGTAAGAGAACGATCCTTTACGCTGGATACCACGAAAGTATCAAACGAGCCCGACCTGCACCTTGGGATTTCTCGCTGCGCCTAAACTAATAACTGCTTTTTCCGGTATTCATGGCTCAGTTTCTTGGCAAAACCCACGCCCAAAATGGTCTGTTTTTCTGGCACCAAATAGATTTGCTTTTTGTCGATCTAATGCCGCAATCAATGTGAGTTTAGAGAGTTAAACTGAAGCCTGCTCAAGATCTAAAACTCATCAAATTCCGGAACATTTCCAAGCCTAATGATGAAGCTTGGCGCCCCGACCTCGCCACTGTTCGGGTCCTCACTGACCATGTAGGCATCAGCGCCAGCGCAATCGTCGGATAGCGCTTCCCTTTCTGCTCTGTTTTGTGCCTCTGCTGCCGTGGAATATTCAAATTGCTTGCCAATTTTCAAGCTTCCTTGCCCTCCGCGACCGGGCTTATTTTCCACATATGTCTGGCAGATATAGTGAATTTTTTCTGAGCTCTCATCTGAGATTGTCATGGCAGTATCCGTAAAATGAGTATGGGTGCGATTGATGCATGGGAAAAAAATGCTCGCTAGCCGCTTTGTTCGTGTTTCGATCATTCCAGTCGCGCAAAAAGAAGGGGCGACTATCCTGTCACCGCTTTTTGACGGGCTTCGGCGGACAGGCTTCAGATAATGTATTCGCATCCCTTTCGAGCCGAGTTTTGCGGAGCCGGGCATTCTTGATCTGTCTTTGCTCTGCTTCTTCGTTGACCATTTCTCTAACGATCCGCGTTGTTTTGTCCATCGGTGTTTCCGCCTTGGGAACGTGTGCATTGAAGACAGTTTTTTTTGTCAGCTTTGCCAATGGTTATTCTCCTAACCGTTTTCAACGGTTCATTTATCAGTTGAGTGTTCAAATCGATGCCAGGTGATTGCCTGATCCTTGAGAGACATGCGCGTGTCGTGAATGACTGCCACGGAGCAGCTTTGTCTTAACGTCAGGAGCGGACATAGCATTCATCAATGCACTATAGTTCATTTGGAACTTCATTTCCGATCCTACGCTTTGCGTCGAATGGTAAGTGCCAACGACAAGATGATCGCTTGTTGCACCAATAAGCCTATATCCAGGGGGCATCGAAAGCCCCAAAATGTCCGTATCTTGCTGACCAACGGCCAGGATTATTTGTGTGCTCTGTCCGCTTTTCGGGACGAGGTGAAGTCTTTTGAATACCGGATCGCAGATGCTCTGAGGGTGAGATGCAGGTTTGGACCCTGTTTCAATTACCTCAGCGACAAGCGTAAATGCATCTGTATACATCCCGCGTATCTGATCTCCGGAAACCGGATCAACGCCCAGAAGTATTGCTTCCCCCAGCCTTAGATCATTGATGCGACAAACTGGGTGTCCGCCGAGGGCCCAAGGAAGGTTGGCCGAGTTTCCGCCAGATACCGTGTGAAGGAAGGGACCACACTGCCCCTCTGTTTCATTCGCCAGTTCAGATAGGGCCTCCATATCTGCAGCATTCGGGGCAATTCCCCCCAGACATGCAAAGTTCGCTCCGATGCCTTTCAGCGTAACGCCGGGCATGTCCACCACTTGCTGTGCAACCGAGCCGAGGTCCTTTGGCATGATCCCTTCGCGCAGATCGCCCATCTCAACCATCAGGATAATGCCGTGAATGCAGTCTTTCCGGATCGCGGCGGCGGCCAGAGCGGTAATCACGAGGATTTCTGTATTGTAGCTCGCCTCACAGTATTGGATGACCTGATCGACCTGGCTCAGCGTTGGTGTACGGATCAATGTGATCGGGCATGTCATGCCCGCGTTGCGTAACCTTCGCACGTTACTAAGCCGCGCTTCCGCAAGCCCCACAGCGCCGCCGTCGAGCATAGCCTGAGCGATGGCTGGATGCCCGCACACCGCCTTGGTCACACCGGTGACACCGATGCCGCGTGTCTTGAGGCGCTCGACAACAGTCTTCGCATTGTGACGTATCTTGCTCAGATGCACCTCAATGCGAGGGGTACTCATATCGCAGCCACGGGTGTGGAGTGATGTAACCCAGGGTAAGCGGCAACAACCATTGCAAGCAAATGCGAAGCCGGCCGGCTGAGTACATCCGTTACCGGCAGCCCGAGTATTTGTGACTGTGCGGCGATCGTGTCGGTTACCTCGGCCTCGGACATCCCCTCATGATTGAGCGTGACACCAATGACCTTTGTGTCAGCAAATGCTTCGATAAGGGCAATCTCACTTGCAGGCTTGGGCATCGGCATATTGGGAAAGTCACAGCGATGCGCGCGCTTTGGAGCGTGCTGGAGGATTACGGCGTCCGGCTGGCTGCCCCGCAGGATAAAGGCGGATGTGCAGAATGCCGGATGGCTCAACGCCCCTTGACCTTCGATCAATATGACATCGGGTCGTTCAGACTCGGAAGCGTCAACGATCGCGCCTTCAAGTTCGCCGCAACAGAACTGCGGCGGCACGGCATCCATTGCCACCCCATATTTTGCACCCTGCATCAAACCTGTCTGGCCCGTACCAACAAGGACAGTCTTGATGCCTCTTGCGTTCAAGGCACGGGCTAAAACAGTCGCTGTTGTCCGCTTTCCAATGGCGCAGTCGGTTCCAAGAACCGCTATGCGCAGTGCTTTCACACCTGCAATACTTCCATCGAACAGGCGCATATCCTTGCTGGGTTTAGGTTTGCGAATATCTCGGATGGTGACTTTGCGTTCGGCCGCAAAAGAGGCGATTTCTGGATCATCGCCCAGATACTCATGCAATCCACTGACGATGTTCATACCAAGTGATATCGCGTCGAGAACAACGTCACGATCTGTCGATGAGAGCCTGCCTGTAGATGGTGCCATCCCGTAAATGAGGGTATCTGGGATTACGGCTTCATGGACAACAGCAGCGTCCAGACTTCTGAAGACCGGAATGTGGTTTACATTATCGTCAAGAACCAACCCGCTGTCTTTGCCGTCGTGATCGCTATCTATGACAGACAGGATCCTGTAGGCCTCTGAATGGCGAACGAGGCCATTTGCAGTTTTGCCATCCGCCTTGGCAAAGTTACCTTGGCAATAGACAATCGCAGTTGGCGGCAAGATGATCTGAGTGGCAGAAGTTGATCTTATGGGTTCGTCGCTGGTCAATGGTGGCGCCTGCGCCCCGCTAACAGGACGACGGATCGTGTTTGCCACGTTAAAGTCGGTTTTCATGATGTTTCCTTTGTGTGGTCGACACCCAAGGCAACACGGTCGTCACCATCGGATACCAAAGTCGAAATAGTCGCGCCGCGCGCTCAGTTATCGAGAACGCACAGGCCTTTAGATGACTTGAAATTCTTGTTGCAGTTCCAACGGTTTCCGGACCTGTCAAGATGGGCATTCGCAGGAAGCTCTATTGTTTCGCAATTCACACCTGAGGTCGCGTATCCCCGCTCGCACTTCCATCCCGTGCCGTACGTTGCATCGTCCAAGTAGGCATGTTCAGGGATCACGACGGCCGCGCACGTGCCATCCTGTACAAAATATCCACGTTCACATGTCCAGGGTTGGCCGTATCCTGATGAATTCAGATACGCGTTGGCCGGGACCACAATGGCGACGCAACGGTCGTCCAATGCTTCGAACCCACGTTTGCATTCCCACGCGGGTCCATAGGTCGTATCAGCCAGATAAGCGTTTGCGGGTACGACAATTTCTTGGCACGTATCGTCGATTTTGAGAAAACCGCGAGAGCAATGCCAACGTTCACCTGATGAATCAAGGAATCCGCCATCGGGTACAATCACCGCAACACAGGTCGCTTCATCGTTCTCGCGAAAACCATGAAGACATTCCCAACCTAAACCATAGGTACGGTTGGTCGGATAGGCATTTGCTGGCACTATAACAGCCGCGCAGACGTCGCCACTCAACCTATACCCGGCGTTACATTTCCAACCGTCACCGTAACTCGTTGCAGTGGCATTTTCTGGCACCGATTGCGATGTAGATTGAGAGAATGCAGGCATCGAAAATAAAAGCAAAGCACCGAGTGTAAACCCGATCAGCGCCGCACTCATCTGAATGCCTAGTAACAGATTTGCGCGCCAAGTCGTCCGAAAGAGTTGCGGCATTGCCTTTGCCTTATGATCCATCCAGCTCAAGCCCCGCGATACAGGCATCTGCGAGGTCGCGGCTTGGCGAATCTGACCCCGGCAGTGTTGCCCAACCTGTATCCATCATGGCCTTGCGGCGGTTGAAGCCCGAGGCCTCTTGCAGTGTTTCGATTATTTCTTCACGCTTGGGGTCAGCGGTTGACCTGTTCAGGCAGACCGGCACCATCGCAAGCGTTACTTCTTCGCTAGCATGGTCTTTCGCCAACTCTTGAGCGCTGCCGCTGGTTGTCCATCCGCCCCAGGTAAAGCCAAGGATTGAGACCGCAACCGCACCACACAAAGCACCGTAGATGCCTGGTTTCGTCCATTCTGGAAATGTCATTTTAGATCCTCTGGCGGAGAAAGCGCCGCCTCGCTGTTTTATGTCTTTCTGCGCAATCTTGATCTTGCGCCCAGGCCATTCCCAGGACGCGATGGTCGATAGGCGCAGTTCTTGCCTATCGGAAGCTCATTTGATCAACGGTTGCGTTGTGGTTTATTGGCAAGCCATCGGTGCGTCTGATCACCACAAACGGATCAACTAACGTCACAAGCGATGTGGTCGTGCGCGAAAACATCGGCAACTTTCCCAAACATCATATCCAAGTAGAGGACGTGACAGCTGAATTTTCATGATGGAAGAACTTAGTTCGCTCTAGCAGGCGATACGCCTGGGCTGCAGAAAACCAGAACTTTAGTGTTTTCTATATAACCACTTGGAGACGCAATTACAACGCTCGTGGCCCTACCGCTGTTCCCAAGGCCCCGATACCGATCAAAAAAATGGTTTCAACCTGGCATTTGCTTTGTGTATCGGCAAATCCGTGACCACTTATGTAGCCTTTTTACTATGTCACTCTGAAACTGGCATTCGCTGCATCAAGGAAAACATGCGGTGAGGGCAGATAATGCTTGGACGTTTTACCGAAAAAGTGTGGGTTTGTCTCTGATCTCACATGCTGTTTTGAGTGTGCCTCGCCAAACATTTCTGAGCGATTTTTTGGATGATGACAGGTTGGACTGACGCGCAGGGAAAAATCGGAATTTGGCGAGAAAACGGGCGTGGGTAACGCCTGAGACGCGCCGCCAAACGGATCGGCTGGGCGCCTCACCGACCTAGCCACGACCGATTTCGTCAAGCAATTCGGCTGTCGTCACCTGACGGCAGTAGCCTTTGATCGTTTGCAGGGAATTGTCGTGACGCTCTTGCGTGTAGGTCATGCAGGCATCCGTCACTTGGGTGACCAGATAGCCCAGATCACAAGCATCGCGAATTGCGCTTTCGACGCATTGATCGGTCACGATCCCTGCCAGCACCAATTGCTTTATGCCGAGATTGCGCAGCACGTAATCTATGTGGGTCGAGACAAAGACTGAGGACGAAGATTTTGGAAACACGATCTCATCATCGGCTGGTGCCAGTTCGTCGATCACCTTGCCGTCCCAGGATCCTTTGGGCACGTTGAAGCCCGTGATTTTGTAATCCAGAGATCTGTCGCGCCCGTCTTTGGTCAGACTTTCAATCGTTGTGTAAAGAACCTCGATTCCCGCCGCGCGAAATCCCTTTTGCAAGGCTTGCATATTAGGTACGATACGGGATTTCAGCTGCTCAAAAAACCAGCCAAACTTTGCGTCAAACTCGGCATTTGTCAGCCCTTCGAATTCAGCACCATCCCTGTGGGCTGCAAAGTTCTGCACGTCAATAAACAGCAATCCCGATTGGTCATGTTCTAGTGGAAGATCGCGGGTCAATTCCATGTCTGTCTCTGCTTTCAAATGTTTGCCCAAGAGGTCTAATTTTATGAATGAGGGGGATCATGACGTCCATACTAAAAGAAAATAAAATTCCAAAGTCAATTCAATTTAGATTGACAGAAAATATTTTTCCACCACCATATAGCGCATGTTGATCAGAGACCGCATCGAAAACGCAGCCGATATGCTAACCAGCGGAGAGCGCAAACTTGCTGCAGCTATCCTGTCGGATTACCCATTTGCTGGCCTTTCCTCGATCCAGGAGCTGGCAAAACACGCCGAGGTGTCACCGCCTTCAATCTCACGGTTTGTTACCAAGATTGGACTTGATGGATATCAGGATTTCCAACGTGATCTTATCGCGGAATTGAAAGAAGGGCACCGCTCGCCTGTTCAACTCCACCAGGCGGAACGGCCCGTTCATGGGGGATATCTGAAGGACTTTATTTCCAAATCGGCCAGCCAGATGGCCATGGCGGCTGATGCTATCACCGAAGATCAGTTTAACCAGATCTGCACCCTTCTGACCGACCCGAAACGCAGCGTTTACGTGCTGGGTGGCCGGATCAGCGATACGATCGCCAAGCATCTTTCGTTCCACCTGCGTCAGATCCGCAAGGATGTGTTTCATCTGCCTGATACGCCTGAAGGCTGGCCAGAATATCTGTTGCGGATGCGGCCCGGGGATATCCTTTATGCTGTTGATTTTCGCCGCTACCAACCGGCGCTGGAGCAGCTGTCGCTTGTTGCCTCACGCGATCGGAATGCCCGTGTGATCCTGATGACGGACAAATGGATTTCACCGATTGCCAAACACGCCCATGAGGTCATGCCGGTGCCAATTGATAGCGGCACCTTGTGGGATACTTACTCGGCGGCTCTCTCGGTGACCGAGGCCATCGTGACGCGGATCGCCGAGGACAACTGGGAACAGACCCGAGACCGCATCAAGGCCTGGGATGCTTTGCGCTTTACTCAAGAGGAAAATGAAAAATGACCCTGCCGCTAATTTTTGCTGCCATATCCGATGTTGCCGGAAAGGTGCGCGGCAAAGCCTTTCCCGCTGATCAGTTGGAAAAACGGCTGGTGCGGGGGGTCGGCTGGACCCCTACCAATGTGCAGATCACCTGTTTCGACATAATCGCTGACAGCCCGTTCGGCGCGCTAGGTGATTTGCTTTTGATTCCCGATGCAAACGCAGAGGCCCGGGCGACATTTGGAGATGTGACCGAGCATTTCCTGATGGGCGATGTCGTCACGCTTGACGGGGATCCTTGGGCCTTTTGTACGCGCGCTATCCTCAAATCCGCGCTGAAGCGCCTGCATGATGTGGCGGGCATTCATCTGATCTCGGCGTTCGAGCACGAGTTTCAACTGAAAAGCCCACCGGCGGTGGAAAATCAGGGATACGGACGCGAAGGGTTCGAGATTCAGCGGAAGCTTTGCGAAGTGCTGATGGCGACACTCGCCGAAAACGGGCTTGAACCAGACAGTATCATGAAGGAATTCGGCCCCAATCAATACGAGGTCGTTATCGGCCCTGCCAAGGGTGTGCGCTCGGCAGATGAGGCGGTAATCCTGCGCGAGCTTACTCGCTCGGCAGCGCGTCATCTGGGTGAGGCCGCAACCTTTACGCCAATCCGCGATGTGGCGAGCGTCGGCAATGGCGTTCATATCCACATGAGCTTTGTCGACGATGCCGGCGAGCCGGTCACATTTGATGCAAGCGGCCCCTGCGGGATGTCCAGACTTACTGATGGGTTCGCTGCTGGCGTGCTAAAATACCTGCCTAACATTTTAGCGCTGACGGCACCGTCCGTCGTGTCATACGAACGCCTTACTCCGCACCGGTGGTCGGCTGCGTATAACAATCTCGGGTTCCGAGACCGCGAGGCCTCGTTGAGGGTCTGCCCTGTGACGGCAAAGGACCCCGCTTCAATCGCCAGACAATTCAACATTGAATACCGAGCGGCGGATGCAGCGGCGTCGCCTTACCTGGCTTTGGCCGCTGTTGTACATGCTGGTGTTCAGGGGATCGAAGATGGGCTGAAAGCGCCTGCGCCGACCGAGGAAGACCTGTCGCTTCTGTCAGCGGACGATCTCACGGCGCGTGGATTTGTGCGCCTGCCCGAAACGCTTGAGGCCGCCCTCGAGGCGTTTCAGGCGGATACGACAGTCACCGGTTGGTTTGGTCCAGATTTCGCGAGCGTCTACGCCGCCCATAAGGCTGCAGAAATCGACGCGGTAAAAGGCATGGACACAGCACAGAAATGCGCCGCGTATGAAGGAACATACTGATGAGCGCGCCCTCTGACAGAGCATTGGTTCCATTTGTCAGCGTCGAAAACATGCGGGCCCTGGTCCATAAGCATGGCCTACGGGACTGCCTTGCAGAATTGGCCAATATGATCGAAGCCGATTTCAAACGCTGGCCGGTATTTGACAAGACACCGCGCGTGGCGTCCCATTCTAAGGTCGGTGTTATTGAACTGATGCCAACCTCTGATGGTGTGGATCACACCTTCAAGTCCATGAACGGGCACCGATCGAACACCAAGGTCGGCCTGCAAACCCTAACCGCCGTTGGTGTGCTGGACTCTGTTGATACCGGCTATCCACAGCCCTTTTCTGAAATGACCCTTCTGACGGCGCTTCGCACGGTGGCAACATCGGCGATGGTGACGCGTATATTGGCCCCAAAATCAGCTAAAACCGCTGCGAGTATCGGCTACAGGATATTCTGATGCGCAATGACATTTCTGTAGAGTACCCAAAACAGACGCGCATCAAGGGCGATATCCAGCAACTCGACCCGGATCACGCGGTCAACGAACTGTGGCAGGTTCTAACCGGTTCTAAAAAGGGACGAACCTCCGAAGATCAGATCACGGTTTTTGATGGTGTTGGCTTTGTGGTCGAGGATTTCTCGGCCACGCGCTGGCTGCACCAAAAAGCGACTGACGACGCCCCAAGCGAAATGCTGGATCTGATTGCCGACCCGCACGATCCCAAGGATCTGCTCGGTATGATAAGACGATACACACACCGTGCGGTCCAAGCTGCATGAATTTGTGTACTCATACCTTATTGGGGCCGAACGATCCTGCGCCGATTGACGTCGTTAATGCGGATAGCACGTCGGAGATCGTGCTGCTGTGTGAGCATGCAGGCAATGCGGTCCCCGAGATGCTTGGAGATTTGGGCGTCCACCGCGACGTCATTGAAAGCCACCGCGGCTGGGACATTGGTGCTCAGAATGTAGCGCGCCAGTTGGCTGAACAGTTGAACGCGCCTCTCGTCGTCCAAAATTACTCACGGCTGGTATTTGACTGTAACCGTCCCCCTGACAGCCCCTTGGCGGTCCCTGCGATCAGCGACCAGGTTGAGGTGCCGGGGAACAGCGCGATCACCGAATTGAGCCGGGCCATGCGTGTCGATGAAATCTTCCGACCTATGGATGCAGAGTTGAATCGGCTCTTTGCCAACCGTCCGCGTCGTGCCGCGTTTTCGATCCATTCCTTTACACCGCATCTCGATGGCAAGGACCGGCCTTGGCAGGCAGGCTTTTTAAGCCGCGGTACAGGCGGTGCTGCCAAAGCATTGATGGCACATATCGCGCAGCGCCGCCCTGACATGACCTTTGCGTTGAACAAGCCCTATCAGATCGAAACTGAGGGCGATTGGTTTATTCCAGCGCATGCAGAACCCCGTGAGCTTGTGCATTGCCTGATTGAAATTCGAAACGATCAAATCCGCGAACAATCGCAAGTCGGGCTGTGGGCGGATCTGCTGGCAGACGCAATCCTTACAGCAGTAGCGGACATTCCCTCATGAGCATCGCCCCCCTTCATACACATCCCGGACGCTTGCGGGCGTCCAACTTGCTCCGGACGGCGGCGGCGGTTGCTGTGCTGCTGGCTGTGGTGCTTGGGCTGACGTTGATTTTTGGACGCACTGGCGAGCGGATTGCTGTACAGATGTGTGTCAATGTGGTCGCTGTAGTGGCCCTTGCGATTTATTGCGGCAACACGGGCATTGTGTCTTTCGGGCATGGCGCGTTTTTGGCGCTAGGCGCTTATCTGTCAGGCATTCTCACCATGCCTGCTGCTCTTCAACGTTCTGCCCTACCGGATCTACCGTCATTTCTGGCAGGCCATGAAGTAACGATCTGGGTGTCGCTGCCGGTGGTCGCCCTTGCTGGACTTGCCTTTGCAGCTCTAACCGGAAGCGCCATCGCTCGGCTTGTGGGTGCGTCTGCCACGATTGCCACACTTGGCCTGCTGATCATCGCCCATGGCGTGGCCATCGCCGCACGCGAGATCACACGCGGCAGCCAGACGTTTTACGGTGTGCCAAGGGTGACAGATCTGGTTCTGGCCCTCGGCGCGGCCACGGTCGCAATCCTGCTGGCCCGTTGGTATCGCGAAAGCCGTTTGGGCCTGTTTTCCCGCGCGGCCCGTGACGATGAGGATGCCGCAACAGCACTTGGCATCAATGCCCGACGCACAAGATTCATCGCTTGGTGTGCCTCTGGTACCATGGCGACAGTCGCGGGTGCACTTTACGGGCATATGCTGGGGGCATTTTCACCCGCATCCTTCTACCTTGGGCTCGTCTTTGCGCAGGTGGTCATGATGATTGTCGGCGGAATGTCATCGGTTGGCGGCGCAGTGGTCGGGGTGATCGCGGTGACGCTGCTGCAGGACACTGTGCGCCAGTTCGAAGGCGGCTCAACTGTGCTTGGCGTCACCTTGCCCGAGGTCTTTGGCCTGACGACGATTGTCTTGGGGCTTGCCATCCTGCTGGTGATCTGGGCGCGACCTCAGGGTCTGGTCGGAGGCTTTGAACTTGGCCCTGGCGCCGATGCAAATCTGCTCGGGCGCCTGAAGTCCCGAGTAGCCCCTGCGCGCACGCCCGAGCCCGTCGTCCCAGCCACGCTGAAAGCATCAAACCTGTCAAAAAGTTTCGCAGGCGTCAAAGCCGTAAGAGACGTCAGTTTCGAAGCTCCGACTGGGCGCATCACTGGCCTGATTGGCCCCAACGGTGCTGGCAAGTCCACGCTTGTTAACTTGCTGACACGCGCCTATCAGGCGGACACCGGTTCTGCGCATATAGGCGAGGTTGACCTGACCCGTGTCGCGCATCACAAAGTGCCAGGCTTTGGTGTCTCGCGTAGCTTCCAGAACTTGCGCCTGTTCAGCGGTCTGACAGCCTACGAAAATGTTCTTGTTGCCGCTTTGGCCGCAGGTCACGACCGCAAGACTGCCGCGGCTATCACTCTGCGTGAACTGGATGCCTTTGATCTTGAGGAAGTCGCCGGGTATCGCGCCGACAGCCTGCCATATGGTGCCCGCAAGCGCCTGGAAATCGCCCGCGCTTTGGCACAAGACCCTAAGATTCTTTTACTGGATGAACCGGCCGCTGGCATGAATCCCGGCGAAACAGATGACCTGGCTGATCGGCTGATTAAGGTCGGCAAAACACGCGGCATCGGTGTCCTTCTGATCGATCATGACCTGAGGTTCGTGAATCGCCTGTCGGACTGGATCGTGGTGATGCACCAAGGTGGCGTCATCGCGCAAGGCACGCCTGAAGACGTGCGCGCAAATCCCAAAGTCATCGAGGCTTACATCGGCAAAGGGCGCACAGCCCAAAAAGCAGAAATTAGCGAAACCAACCGAAGTCAACCAACAGAGGTAGCAATAAAATGATACGTAATGCCCTTCTTCTTTCAACAGCAGTTATCACCGGCCTGGCTGGAACAGCGATGGCTGAGAGTTATAAAATCGGCGTAATGTCCGCGCAATCGGGCTATCTGGCCCCCTATGACGGACCCGCCTATGCCGGGTTCCAGTTCTGCATTGACGAAATGAACGCCAAGGGGGGCCTGAACGGCACAACACCGGTTGAGTTGATTGTGCGCGACACCCGGTCTGACATCGCCGAAGGCGTTAAAGTTGTACAGGAAATGATCGATGACGGCGCGCAGTTCATCGTGGCGTCAGCCGATGCCGATCCGACAATCGCGGCGGCCCAGATCACAGCGGCTGACAGCATCCCAACAATGACCTTTGC
Source organism: Ruegeria sp. CDSA236 (assembly GCF_059611285.1). Lineage (NCBI taxonomy): Bacteria > Pseudomonadati > Pseudomonadota > Alphaproteobacteria > Rhodobacterales > Roseobacteraceae > Ruegeria > Ruegeria sp. CDSA236. Next base: position 260,386 of record NZ_JBXWPG010000002.1, on the reverse strand, counting down.
CGGAACAGCCCCGGTTCTAACGCAAGTCGGTGAACATGTCTTTGGCAGTTACCCCGCGGACAACCAACAGGCCGCCGTACTGGCAGGCCACGCACGCGAGCAAGGGTTCGAACGTGTCTGGCTCGTGAAATCCCCAGACAGTGCCTACACATTGGGTGGGCCCGAGTACTTTGGCGAGGCCTTCACATCGCTTGGTGGTGCCGTTGTCGGGGAAAGCAACTATTCGCTGAACCAGCCCGACTTTTCTGCCATCGTGACGACCATCAAGAATGCGGATACCACCCCGGATGTGATCGTCACATGGGCTTGGGAGCCTGATTTCCCGGCCTTCATCCGTGCGCTGCGCGGTGCCGGGGTTGATACCCAGGTGATGGGAGGTGACGTACTCGATTCACCAACCGTACGCGGCCTTGGTGATGTCGTCACAGGCGTAGCGCATACATCTGGTGGCTTCCCAGACGAAGGCTCTGCCTATGCCGATTTCATCGCGCGGTTCTCTGCTGCAAAGGGGATCACGCCTGACAACAATTACTACGTCAATGGCTGCGATATTGCGCATATGATCGAGGATGCTGTCGCAGCGGCTGGCACGACAGACCCTGCTGCCGTGACTGCCGCGATGGCCGGCATTGAGAATGGTGAGGGTATCATGTCCAATTTCACTTTCGCGGGGACCGACCGGATGCCTCTGCGTGATGTTGTGGTCGCACGGATTACCGATGCAGGCGAAAAAGAGTTTGTCCTGCGCACCTCAGCTGATCCCGCAATCCTGCCACAGCCGTAAGGTCTGAACCCAATGGAAACAGCACTCGATATCCAAGGCTTGCACGTCCGCTATGGCCCAATCCGCGCGGTTCAGGGCATTGACCTGATCGTCCCCAAAGGCGGCATAACGGCGCTTTTAGGGGCCAATGGCGCAGGCAAGACCACGACGGTCATGGCCATCGCAGGTGCTTTGCCCGTGGTATCGGGCGCTGTTTCCCTTTTTGGCAAGGATATGACAGGGGCCGCACCCGACGCCATTGTGCGGGCGGGTGTGGCCATCTCACCGGAAGGACGCCGCGTGTTTGCGCAGCTGACGGTCGAAGAAAATCTTGTGCTGGCCGGATCAATTCTGGGCGACGAGAAGCTCAGCGCCAAACGTTTGGCCGAGATGAAAGAGCGTTTCCCGATCCTGGGCGAACGCCGCCGTCAGATGGCGGGGCTTTTGTCGGGGGGCGAACAACAGATGCTGGCGGTGGGACGTGCCTTGATGAGCGGACCGCGCTTGCTGTTGCTGGACGAACCGTCGCTTGGCCTTGCGCCGCAGGTCGTGGATCAGATTTTCGACATCGTAGAAGAATTGAAAGCCGACGGTATTTCAGTGCTTCTGGTCGAGCAAAACGCGGCTCTTGCCCTGGACATTGCCGATCATGCTGTCGTGCTGGCGAATGGCGCTGTTGCCGCTGCCGGTGCACCGTCGGAACTAGCAAATGACGCGGTCTTGCAATCCGCATATCTGGCGGCTTGAGCGATGGATGTTCTTCTTCAACAAATGATCAACGCGCTTAGCCTTGGGGGAATTTATGCGATGCTGGCCCTGGGGCTGGCGATTGTGTTCTCTATTGTGCGATTGATCAATTTCGCGCATGGCGAAATCATGACGTTCGGGGGCTATGGCATCTTTCTGGCCATGAGCTTTGGCCTGCCGCCGATCGCCGCTCTTGTTGTCGGGCTTGGCGCTTCTGTGTTCATGGCCATGGCAATGGAGCGTACAGCGTTTCGCGCCATGCGCGGCGCGGATGTCGTTGCACTTTTGATCACATCCTTCGCGGTATCCGAGATCCTCAAAGTTCTGTTCCAGAACGGAATTTCCGCCAGACCCGTCCCGATCTCTTTTCCAGCGTCATGGTCTGGCACCTATCATATCGGCCAGACGACATTTGGCATTATCCCGACCGTATCAATCATCGTAACATTTTCAGCCCTTGCAGGCCTGACATTCGTGTTGCGGCGCACAACGATTGGCATGGCCATGCGCGCCGCTGCCGAAGATATCGAGATGCTCAAACTGCTGGGTATCAAGGCCAACCGGGTCGTTGCTGTGGCTTTTGCCCTGTCAGGGCTACTTGCGGGTATTGCCGCTGTCATCTGGACGGCACAACGCGGGTCAGTGGATCCACTGATGGGATTTTTCCCCGTTCTCAAGGCCTTCATTGCGACCGTACTTGGGGGTTTGGGCAGCTTGGGCGGCGCTGTCCTTGGAGGGTTCATCGTCGGCGGGCTGGAGGTTCTGCTACAGGCTTTCCTGGCAGACAGTCTGGCCCCATACCGGGACGCAATGGTTCTGGCCTCAGTCATCTTGCTGCTGCTGTTACGCCCGGATGGCCTCCTTCCAGCGGCGAATGCCAACAGATCGTAAGGAGCGGTGTTGGCGCATAGTTCATCACTCGCTCGGATTGTTGCCCTCAGAGCGCGATGACAGACAAAGAGTGTGCAAATCGGATTCTGCGGAAATTGAATCTAACTTTCAAAATCAGACATTGGTGCAGCCGCAGCGGAACTGGGCTACGCCGCACAGCCGTTTTTTGGCCAGATACCGACAAGTGTCCGCAATAGATCAGAATTCCTCGATGTTACGGCCAATATTGCATGACCCGCTAGCTCGAAAAGATTCTGGGAAGCTGTCGACGGCTCAAAGTTGCGCGTCGTTCCACAAATTCCAGAGCGTCAGTGAGGTAAAGTTAGTCCTTCACCAGCACTCCAAGGCCTGATGCTTTTCAGCCAGAAAGCTCAGTTCTGCACAGCTTGTCAGATCGAACACATGAGCCTCTGGATTTCGACTGGCCACGCCCGGTAGGTGCAGATCCAAAGATCGTATCGCTTCAATGCCTCGCCTGTTTCAAGGAACAAGATGGACAAAGACCAATGTTCCAGGGGCCTCTGTTATGAATGTTCTTCTGCAGCCGTGGCTGCCAACGCGCGGTTATAGGCCTTTAGCGCATCAATATGGTAGAGCGTACCGACTGGCGTCTCAGCTCCGTCATTACCGCTCACCACCACCGGTATGCAGAGGATTTCGTCTCGGTCGAAGAACGGCATCGCTGCCTCAAGCGTAGCGCTTGCTTGAACAAAAAGACCCTGATCAATCAAAACCTGTGCTTCTTCCCGGGTGATTGAACGTGCATCGCCAAGCGGTCGCATCACTGCGCCTGCGCGCAACATCGCCAGAAGATAGGCCTGTGGCCCCGCGGCCAGATGCACATTGCGCCGTTCCAGTTGGGTCAGGAAGAAGGATCGATCCACGAGGCGCGAAGCCAGCGCCGTGGACATTGAAACCGACACCATCACCGCCAGACCGATCTGCCAATCTCCGGTCAGTTCAAAGACAATCATCGTGGTCGAAATCGGGGCACCAAGCACGGCAGCGGCCACCGCGCCCATCCCGGCAAATGCGTAGAGGGTATGGGTACCCGATACATCGGGCAGCAAACCCGTTGCAATCAACCCGAATGCCAACCCGGTTAACGCACCTATCATCAGCGAGGGTGAAAACACACCGCCACCCATACGTCCCCCCATCGTGATCGCAACAGCCACAGTTTTGATGATTGCGAACAGGATGGCGGTTGTCAGAACCAAATCTCCGGCCAGAGCCCGGATCGTGGTTTCGTATCCAACGCCGATGATGTGGGGAAACCAGATCGCGATCAGTCCCAACATTGCGCCTGATACAGCAGGACGCAGCCATCCGGGCAAGGACAGCCGGCTTTGAATGTGATTGCCAATATCTTCTGCAAAAAAGATCGACCGCATCAGAAGCAAGGCCACCAACCCGCAGATCAACCCAAGGATCAGAAACGCGGGCAGCTCGACATAGAATTGCAGTGATCCGGGCGTATCCAGAGTGAATTCGGTCACGTCGCCGTATTCCAGCCGGTTAATCACCGTCCCGGCGACCGAAGCGATAACGATGGGCGCAAAAGCATGCACCGCGAAATGGCGCAGCACCACCTCAAGCGCGAACAGAGCACCGGCAATGGGTGAGTTGAAACTGGCCGAAACCGCCGCCGCCACTGCACATCCCAGCAAATCACGCCCGGTAATTCCGTCGGCATGGATACGATTACTGACCCAGGTCGAGATCACGCCTGCCATATGCACAACCGGCCCTTCTCGACCCGTAGATCCACCTGTGCTGAGCGTAATCAGCGAGGAGAAAAAAGACGCGATACCCGCCTTGCCTTCGACCCGACCATCGGTGAGGGCAGCGCCTTCGATTACATCCGCAACCGAACGCACGCGCCCGTCATCGGTATACCGGTGCAGGATGATGCCAACGATAAGACCGCCGATGATCGGTGTGATCAGGATCAGGAACCACGGCAGCTTTTCCACATGGCTGTGCAGCAACGAGATATCCCCGGTGTCGTAGACATAGGCCTGCAATGCCTGAATTGCCTTACGAAATCCCAATGCCATAAAGCCTGCGGCAATCCCGATCGCCAGCGCGATGAACCAGAACTGGATTTGGCTGGGCCCGCGCCTGCGCATCACCCGCCACGCGTCCTTCATCGCGGCCAGAGCCTGGTTGAGCTGGTTGCGCAGAACGGTGCGGGTTGACTGGGTCATTTGCCCTCGGGGGATCAGAATACACCCCTTACTAAGCCACGGAGGGCACGGTTAAAAGCCGGATCGCGCGTCTGTGAGGGCCTATGCGTCCAGAAGGGCACGGGCAGCGGCACGCGCTTCGTCCGTGATCGTGTCACCGGCGACCATCCTGGCAATTTCGTCCACCCGGTCGGCTTGGGCCAATGGAACCACGGTCGACAGGGTTTGCCCGTCGGTCACATGTTTCTGAACACGCCAATGATAGGCGGCACGGGCGGCGACCTGCGGCGAATGCGTCACAACCAACACCTGCCCCCCCTGCGCGAGCGCAGCCAGACGCCTGCCAACAGCATCCGCGGTCGCGCCGCCAACACCCCTGTCGATCTCATCAAAGATCATCGTGCGCGCGCTGTCATCGCCGGTCAGACAGACCTTGAGCGCCAGCAAGAAGCGGCTCAGTTCACCGCCCGAGGCGATTTTGTTTAACGGTCCAGACGGTGCACCGGGGTTGGTGGCAACGGTGAACGCCACAGCATCCGCACCTTCGGGGCCGGGATCGGACGGGGTGATCTCGGTCTGGAACACAGCGCGTTCCATTTTCAGCGGTGCGAGCTCGGCCATCACTGCGGTGTCGAGTTTCGACGCTGCCCGCTGACGCAAGGTGCTGAGCGCCTTGGCAGCTTTGTTGTAGGCGGCCTGTGCGGTCTCAACCGCAACGCGCCTGTCGGCCAGATCAGCGTCACCAGCATCCAAACGGTTCAGCCGCTCACGCAAAGTCTCCGCGAACCCGCCCAAGTCGTCCGGGGCAACGTCATGCTTTCGGGCCAACGCACGAATGGCGAAAAGCCGTTCCTCGACTGCCTCCAGTTCAACCGGATTGAAGTCCAGCGCCTGAAGACTGGCATTAACGCCATCTTGCGCCTCGCCCAATTCGACCAGTGCACGCCCGAGTGCGGCAACAGGCTCTTCCAACTGCCCGCCCGCATTATCGGACACGCCTTCCAACCAGCGCAGAGCATCAGACATCGCGCCCTCGGCCCCATCGCTGCCAAGCAAGTCATAGGCACGGGCGACGTCATCGCGAATCCGCTCTGCCCCTTGCATCATGCGGCGCCTTGCATCCAGTTCGGCATCCTCGCCGGGCTGCGGATCAAGCTTATCAAGCTCAGTGACCGCATGGCGCAGAAATTCTTCCTCTGCCCGCATGGCAGCCAAGGCAGATTCGACCTCAGACAAAAGCTTGCGCGCGCGCGACATCTCGGACCATGCGGAGCGCACAGTGGCCAGTTGCCCCCCTGCCCCGGCAAAATCATCCAGCATCGCGCGGTGGCCACGTGGGTTCAGCAGGCCGCGATCATCGTGCTGGCCATGCAGTTCCACCAGGGTTTCCGACAAGGCCCGCAGCACCTCGCCCGAGCAACGCCGGTCATTGACCCATGCGGTTTTCCGTCCCTCGGCTGTGTTCACGCGGCGCAGGATCAGCTCTTCGCCTCCGGGCAATCCGGCTTCGGCCAAAATCGCATGTGCGGGGTGGTTTTCGTGCAGCTCGAACTCGGCCACAACTTCGCCCTGAGCTGCCCCCTGACGCACCAGCTCTGCCCGCCCGCGCCAGCCCAGAACGAACCCAAGCGAATCCAGTAGGATCGACTTGCCCGCGCCGGTCTCGCCGGTCAACGCGTTCAATCCCGGCTGGAACGTCAGTTCCAACCGGTCGATGATCAGCATATCGCGGATATCAAGGGCGCGCAGCATCGGGTCTCAGCGTCCCACGCCTTTAGCCATGGCGATTACAACCACTGACCTTTGACGGTCTGGCGATAAATCGTGCTGAGCCAGTTGTTGCCGCGGCTTTTGAGTTTCAGCCCGCGAGAGGTCAGCAGCTTATAGCCAGCGTCATACCATTCCGAGGATTGGTAGTTGTAACCCAGAATTGCACCGGCCGATTGCGCCTCATCCACCAGACCCAACGAGAGATAGGCCTCGATCAGGCGATAGAGCGCTTCAGCGGTATGCGAAGTTGTCTGAAAATCCTCTACCACAACGCGGAACCGGTTGATCGCGGCAGTATAGTGATCCTGACGCAGATAATAACGTCCGATCTCCATTTCTTTGCCAGCCAGATGGTCAAAGGCCAGATCGAATTTCAACACGGCGGAGGTGGCATATTCGCTGTCCGGATAGACCTCGATCACCGTGCGCAATGACTGAAGCGCCTGGAACGTCAGGCCCTGATCGCGGCCCACCTCGTCAATCTGGTCATAATAGCTGAGTGCCAACAGATATTGGGCATAGGCCGCATCTTCGTCGGTTGGATAGAAATCTATATAGCGCTGTGCCGCTGCACGGCTTTCTTCGTAATTCTCATCTGCATGGTACGAAAACGCCTGCATGATCAGCGCGCGCTTTGCCCAGTCAGAGTAAGGGTAAAGACGTTCAACCTCTGAGAAGTACCACGCCGCATCGTCGGAACGATTCTCCGACAGCTCAAATTCCCCACGCGTGAAAATCTGTTCGGGGGTGAACCCTTCTAGGTTCTGATTGCGGTCAGCGCCCCCGCTGTTGCACGCTGTCAAAACTGCTGTCAGAAGTACCGCCCCTGCGAATCTGACCGCCGCTTTGGTGCCTATCATTCCGCCAATCCTTGTCGTCTTGCTTAATGGGAATACCCCGGTTTGGGCCTTGGTCTAGCACATAAAATTCCAGTGCAAAACGCCTTAGTAGGCCCTTTGGCGGATTTGTCAGCAGAGTGGAACCAATCAGGCGACTTCGGGGATTTCGTCCCAGACCAGACCCTGCCCGGGCAGACGCGCGGCCTGTTCGGGGGTACACAGGATCGGACGCACAGCACCGGGCGTTTCAAACAGCTTGCGCAGCAGCGTGTTTGTCATCGCATGACCAGACTTGTCGCCGGTGAAATGACCCAGAATCGGTCCACCCGCCAAATACAAGTCACCCAGAGCATCTAGCATCTTGTGACGCACTGCCTCGTCTGCGTGGCGAAGGCCACCCGGGGTCAGAACTTCGTCGCCCTGAACGACCACAGCATTTTCAAGCGTGCCGCCAAGAGCCAAGCCGTTCTCGCGCATCGCTTCGACGTCGGTACGACGGCAAAATGTCCGGCAATCACTAAGCTCGCGTGCAAAAGAGCCATTGCACATATCCAGCGTCTTAGTCTGACGACCAATGGCGCTGTCTTCAAAATCGATATGAAAATCGATAATCAAACCGTCCGCAGGCGCAATCGAAGCACTGGCACCCTCACGGGTTGCGGTCACAGGTTTAAGAACTTCATAGGCCAGGACCGGGCTTGCCTGACGACGCACGCCTTTCAACATGATGCCACGAACGAATTCAATCGAAGACCCGTCCATGATCGGCACCTCGGGGCCATCAATCTCGATCAGCGCATTGTGGACACCGCATCCAGCCAAAGCTGCCATGATATGCTCGACGGTGGAAACCGTAACGCCTGCTTCATTGACCAGTCGGGTACAAAGCGGGGTACGATCGACCACATCGTAGATTGCAGGGATCAACGCATTGCCCAGCTCGATATCCGTCCGTTTGAACCAGATGCCGTGGCCAGCAGCAGCCGGCTTCAGGATCATCGTCGCAGGCTTACCGCTGTGCAGCCCCAGGCCTGTAAACGTGATCGGAGATTTGAGCGTATGTTGCAAGTGTGACCTCGGTGAGTGGCGTCCGACCTGTGATGGCCGTGTTGGCATTCAACTAAGGAAGCAGGTCAAAAGGCTCAACTCACTCTTTGCAACCGAATGAAACATGAATGTGACAGGTCGGCAAAACCCTGCTCACATAGGGATAATGCACTGTTTTAAAATAAGAAAGGGCCGCCAAATGGCAGCCCCTCTTTAGTATATTGTTACCGCGATCAGTTGGCTTGACGGCGAAGGAAGGCCGGTATTTCGATCCGATCCTGCTCCGGGTCGTCCTCGACATGTGCAGGTGCCGTAGCGTCAGATTGGCGCAATACCGGCTGCTGGCGGGCCGGTTGCTGCGCCGGAGTATCGGCTGCGTGGCCGGTCATGCGATCAATCAGGCGGTTAAAACCAAATCGCGGGCGGTCGGCATCCCCATGATTATCGGAGACCTCCTGCGGTCGAGGCGCAGGATGACCTCTTTCAGCCGGAGGTACATTCTGGACGGCTGCCTGCAAGCGCCTCAGCGCTTCAGGTGACGGCGATCCTGCGGGTGCTTGCGGCTGAGGTGCGACAAAGCTTTCTGGGGCGTATTCGACCGGCTCGGGAGTCGGCTCGAATTCGGCCACGCGCGGCTGATAGGCCGGGGGTGGCAGGCCGTCATCATCCTGTTCTGCGCGCGGTTGGAACTGCGGTTCCATCGGCTCTTCAGTTGTTTCAAACAGCGAAGGTTCACGCGTTGGTTCGGGCTGAGGTTCAGGTTCGGCGCTTGCCGCCACTGACATTTCTTCCAGGGCCGCTTCCTCTGCAGAAACCGAACGGGTCAGCGGTGCCGACATCGAACGACGCGCGACAGGCACATCATCCTGTTTTTCGCTGGCGTCGATACCTGTTGCCACAACCGAAACGCGCATGCCGCCTTCCATTGCGGTATCCAGCGTGGAGCCGACGATGATATTCGCCTCTGGGTCCACTTCCTCACGGATACGGTTTGCGGCTTCGTCCAGTTCGAACAGGGTCAGGTCGTGGCTGCCGGTGATGTTGATCAGAACGCCCTTGGCGCCCTTGAGGCTGATTTCATCCAACAGCGGGTTCGCGATGGCCTTCTCGGCGGCCTGAACCGCGCGATCTTCGCCGGTGGCTTCGCCCGTGCCCATCATCGCCTTGCCCATCTCGTCCATAACGGCGCGAACATCCGCGAAGTCGAGGTTGATCAGGCCCGGACGCACCATCAAGTCGGTCACGCCTTTGACACCCTGATACAGAACGTCATCCGCCATCGAAAACGCCTCGGTAAACGTGGTCTTTTCGTTGGCCAGACGGAACAGGTTCTGGTTTGGAATGATGATCAGCGTGTCGACAACGCGCTGCAAGGCTTCAACACCGTCTTCGGCCTGACGCATCCGCTTGGCGCCTTCGAACTGGAAAGGCTTGGTCACAACACCGACGGTCAAAACACCCAATTCACGCGCTGCCTGCGCGATGATCGGTGCGGCACCCGTGCCGGTGCCACCGCCCATACCGGCCGTGATGAAGCACATATGCGCGCCTGCCAGATGGTCTACAATCTGCTCGATGCTTTCTTCGGCCGCTGCCGCACCCACTGTCGGACGCGCGCCCGCACCCAGACCTTCGGTGACTTTCACGCCTAGTTGAACTCGTGACGAAGACTGGCTTTGCTGCAGCGCCTGGGCATCGGTGTTGGCAACGACAAAATCGACACCGTCCAACTGTTTTTCAATCATGTTGTTGACGGCGTTACCGCCCGCTCCGCCAACGCCAAAAACTGTAATCCGAGGCTTCAGCTCGTCGTGCCCGGGCATCGAAAGATTCAATGTCATGCTTCTGTCCGCCTGTTTATATAACCCGCCAACGCGGTGTTTTTCTTACCTATCCACTAACAATCCTACCGATCCAAACGGCAAACGTCACGCCAAAAATCGCGAAAATCCACAAAATATGGAGGAAATAAGGCACCTGGAAACAGTATTTGGCAGAGATTGCCAGATGTTGCGGAATTATCTCAAAGCACCACAAAACATGCGACGCTCGCGCCACTGTTGACGGGCGCGTCACTTGCAATTCATTCACATTCTGTCTGCGGAAAACTGCTCAAGCCCTCTCGCAAGGCCTCTGACGGACCCTGTGGATATCTTGCGGGATTTTGACAGCCCCTGCAAGATATTTCTTTAGCTAATTGGGGCACTTGGGCAGTTAAGACCTTTCTCAGAAATGTCCCTGACCTCTTGAATTTCTGTCCTGGAGAAACCGACCATTCGCACCATCAACTGGTCTTCATACAAAAACGGCCACCAGCAAACTGGCAGACCATCCTCGTCATCGTCGTACAGAAAGCAAATCTGCCCATTAGGAGTTGTAATTTTCCCGTACACACAACCCTTGCCCTCCATACGCCAGACCGAGAGAGTCGGGCTCAGGAACTCTTCGGTGCCGACCAGCATTCCGCTGTCATAGACGTGAAACTTTACGGTCTTTCCTTGAACGGCCCCCAGGAAGGCTTCGGGTGTGATACGGGTCTGAGCCTCTATCGCTGACGGCACAGCCATGACCAGCGCCGCGATCGCGGCCTTACCAGTTGTCACGGAACCACCGCACAGCGCGCTTGAACGGGCGTGCGGAATAGGTGTCTACGGGGATTTCAAAATCCCACCATTCATCCTGTGGGTTGGCTGCAAACAGGCTTAGCCCCACAACCGAAGAGAACCCCGGCCCTGTGGCCGATTGCGGCAACCCATGGACCCGCAGCGGGCGACCAAGGCGAACACGCTGGCCCAGAATACGAGAGGCCAACCCGTCCAGCCCCATGATTTGGCTACCGCCTCCGGTCAGGACGATCTGCTGACTGGGCATGTGCTCAAAGCCAGCCGCATCCAGCCGGACACGCACTTCTTCCAGGATTTCTTCGACACGTGGACGCATGATACCTATCAACTCTGCCCGGCTGACCGTACGGCGGTCATGTTCCCAATCGCCGGTATCACCGCCAATGTCGATCAGGTCGCGGTCATCCGCGCCTGTCGCGTGAACGCCGCCATTGAATGTCTTGATCCGTTCGGCAACAGACGCCGGAACGCCCAGCCCCATCGAGATGTCACTGGTCACATGATCCCCACCCATGCGCACGCAATCGGCATAGATCATGTGTTTCTTCATGAATATTGACACGCTCGTGGTGCCACCGCCCATGTCGATACAGGCCGCACCCAGTTCCTGTTCATCCTCAACCAGCGCCGAAATACCCGAGACATAGGCCGAATTTGCGATACCGGCCAATTCGAGATCGCAACGCTTGATACAGCGCACGATATTCTGGATTGCAACCGCGTCCACGGTCAGCATGTGCATATCGACGGCCAGCGATTGCCCCATCTGACCCCTTGGGTCGATCAGGCCCGATCGGTTATCCAGCGCAAAATTCACCGGCTGAGCATGTAGGACTTCGCGGCCCGCACCATAGTCGGGCACGTCACAGGCATTCAGAACCCGGCCGACTTCGGCCTCGGTTACCAGCTGACCTTCCAGATCCACCTGGGCATCCAAACCATAGGACCGCGGGTTTGCCCCCGAGAAACAGGCGATCACATGGTCGACACGGATATCTGCCATTTTCTGCGCGGCCTGAAGCGCGGTTCGAATGGCGCGCTCGGTCTCCTGCATCGCAGTGACTTCGCCAAATTGCACACCACGGGACCGCGTGGTCGCGGCACCGATCACCCGAAACCCGGATTGTCCGGCCAGAGACCCGATGCCACTGTCCTCGTGCAAACGCCCGGCGCCGTCGAACCGCAGAACAAGGCAGGAAATCTTTGAGCTCCCGACATCCAGAATAGCGACAACGCCGCGTTGCATCGCCTGCCTGCGCATTTGCCGCATGGCCCGTTGGGACTGATAAAGATCGGTCATCATTGTCGTTACTGCCCACTACTCACATCTACTTTTGTATTCCACCAGTCTTCGCTGGCGGCTTTGGTCATTCGGATTGTTGGTCGCTGACCCAGGCGCATATCCACCACGGCCACATCGCGTTCCAGAAGATCCTGAACCTCGTTCACGGCCAACACGCGTTCCAATGCGCGCACTGGCCGTTCTGTCGGCAACATGATGCGCTGACCGCGATCCAGAACCAGATCCCAGCGACGTTCGCCAATTCGCACCAGACCGCGCACCCGATTGCCAAGACTGCTGGCTGTGGCAGTCAGTTGCAGCGCTTCGGGTACATAGGAATCCGCGCCCTCACCCGCGATCAGTGGCAGATTGGAGTGATCCTGCCGCGATGCGATGATTTCAACATGCGCGCCAGTTTCATCCAGCAATTCGACCCCTCGGCGGGTACGCCAGACAATGGCGGGCTGCCGTTCGACAACATCCACCTGCAGGATACCTCCTGGACGGATGCGCACAGAGGCTGATTTAACCGGATCCAATCCTGTGATCGTTTCGCGCATCTGTTCGACATCCAGGTCCCAGGAACTGATTGGGAAGTCCAGCGGCACCACTTCACGAATGTCTTCCGAAAGGTTGGTTCCCGCCCCATCAATCGCCATCAGGTTGACCATGAATTCTGGTCGCTGCTGGATCGAGATTTTCACATCATGGACATGAGCCACAATCGCTTCGCGCCGGTCCTGAGAGCTGAAATACCCGCCAAGCGCAGCACACACAGCGAAGACCGGCAGCCCGTATTTCAGGCCACGGCGAACACCAGGCGTCAACATCCAGCGCTGCAACCGATAGCTTAGGCGGGACGGCGCCGGATCAAACGCCGATGACTTACGCCCCCAAAGTCGCCGCAGGCGGAACTTGGGTTCTACATTGTTGCGGTCCCCCGAAGCGAAATCGGCATCCGGACCGGCAAGTGGCTTTGACCGATGGATAACCGGCGCACGGGTGGCTGTCAGCGGTCGCATGATGCGTCCTCCACCATCCATGCGCAAAACTGGCCGAAGGTTATCCCGCAATGCGCGCCCTGTTCCGGAGCCAGTGACGTCGGCGTCATTCCTGGCTGGGTGTTGGTTTCCAGCAGGAACAAGCCCTCTGCGCCCTTGCTGTCATCCCACCGAAAATCTGTGCGGCTGACGCCTTTGCAACCCAACAGATCATGCGCCTGTTTGGCAAAGCCCATACACAGGTCAAAAATGTCCTGCGGGATTTCAGCAGGCAGCATATGCCACGACCCGCCCGGCTTGTACTTGGCATCGTAATCGTACCAGCCATCCGTCATGATTTCTGTCACGGTCAGGGCGCGGTCGCCCATGACTGTGACGGTCAACTCGCGGCCAGCCACATATTGTTCGACCATTACCAGTTCGGGCATGTCGTCTGCCAGTTTCGGTGGAGTGTTGGCGCCCTCATGCACCAGATAAATGCCGACGCTGGAACCCTCGTTGTTGGGCTTGACCACATAGGGCGGTTCCATCGTGTGACGCGCGGCAACTTCGGATTTGGCCTCGATCACACTTTCGGCGACTGGCAGACCCGCGATACGGAACGCCGCTTTGCTGCGCTGCTTGTCCATGGCCAACGCCGAAGCCAGCACACCCGAATGGGTATAGGGAATACGCAACCACTCCAGCAGACCCTGCACGCAGCCATCCTCGCCCCAGCGACCATGCAGAGCGTTGAAGACCACATCCGGCTTGATATCCAAAAGGCGCGCATAGAGGTCCGGACCCGCGTCCAGTTCGACCACTTCAAAGCCTTCTCCCCTTAGGGCGGCTGCGCATTCGCGCCCAGAGCTGAGAGACACCTCACGTTCCGCCGAGGGTCCACCCATCAATACCGCCACTTTGGGGTTTGTCCTGCTCGAACTACCCACGTCGTGCGCCTCAAATCCTGCGGACCTTATGTGGTGGTCCGTCCTGCTTTATGCCTTTGATCCGTCGCCCTATTTTGCCTGTTTTGGGTCTGACGGTCGGAGCTTTAATCTGTCAGCGGATCACCGACCCGCATGATTTCCCACTCTAGCGTGATGCCGCTTGTTTCGTAAACCTTTTTTCGCACATCTTCGCCCAACCCTTCGAGGTCGGCAGCGGTGGCAGAGCCGGTGTTGATCAGAAAATTGGGATGCTTGGGGCTCATCTGCGCTCCACCCCGCATCACGCCCCGCATTCCCGCGTCGTCGATCACCTTCCAGGCCTTGAGGTCATGCACATCATCCGCGCGACCGGTTGAGGAAAATCCCGCCGGATTGCGAAAGGTCGAGCCCGCGCTGCGATCTTTGGTCGGCTGGGTCTCATCCCGCTTTTTCAACTGCGAGTCCATGCGGGCATGCAGTTCATCAGCATCATCTAGGGGGCCTTCGAACGTGGCCGAGATCAGCACCGCCCCCTCAGGCAGATCCGACTGACGATAGCGAAAATTCAGTTCTTCGGGCGTCAGATCGACGACCTGCCCTTGCCGCGTAATGATCGTCGCCTTGCACAGAACATCCGCCGTATAGCTGCCATAACATCCCGCATTCATCCGCACAGCCCCGCCAATCGACCCCGGAATGGTTCGCAAAAACGTCAGGTCCACGCCCGCATCAGCTGCCTTGCGCGCCACATGCCCATCCAGCGCCGCCGCGCCTGCGGTGACAATGTTGCCCTCAATCGAGATGCCATTAAATCCCCGGCCCAACCGGATCACTACGGCGCGCAGCCCTCCGTCCCGGACGATCAGGTTCGAACCGACGCCCATCGGGAAAACCGTGATATCGTCAGGTAAGTCGCGCAGAAACTGCTGCAGGTCTTCTTGGTCGGCGGGTTGAAAAAGGTAATCCGCCGGTCCTCCGACCCGCAACCAGGTCAGATCATTCAGCGGGCGGTTCTGGGTGAGCTTGCCGCGTGGCGAGGGAACAGAAGTCATGGCCGCTAATTCGCGGATTTGAACCGCCAAAGCAAGCTGTATCCGCTATTGCGCGGCACCCAGGATCCGACGCAACCACCGGCCCAGATAAATCACGGGCCAACGCAGTACCGAGATCCCAGCAACCAGAACAATCAACCCGATCCATGGGCCGTTCTGCAGCGTGACATAGCCAACGATAGGAATACCCGCAGCAATCAAGAAATAGGCGCGGGTCCAGTGATTATCCTTGCTGGGGATCATCGCCAGCACATTCGCAACAACTCCCCACAGGGCGGCAAGGGCAATGGACCAATTCATTCGTCGTCCCCTCGGCCTGTCCAACGTTGCCAATAGTGGCGAATTGGGTTGCGGAACATGGATGCAAAAGCCGCAAAGCCCAGGACCGAAAAGAACCAGCCGAAATCGTAACCCAGCCAGACAATCAGCGCCGGCGCAACGATACCCAACACAATCCCCGGTGGAAATTGCAGGCGCATCGGTAGCATGGCCACGATAGTCGACGCTATGACCCACAACCCTGCAAATAATACCGAGTACGCCAAATCTTGCCTCCGAGACCGCTTTTTCTGCGGTTGCACGATCACTCTTTAGGGTTGCACCACAAAAGAGTCCATTACGTCACATCGCCTGTTATTTCTGCAAGCGCGAAGGCAGGCCATTGGCCCAGGCGCTGATCGTACCGGCTCCAAGGCAGACAACCATGTCTCCGGGGCGGGCCTGTTCACGAACCAGACGTTCAAGATCGGATTCGTCCATCAAAGCGCGGGCATGTCGATGCCCATGCCGGATGAGCCCCTGAACCAGGTCATCGCGGGACGCCCCTTCGATCGGGTCCTCTCCGGCAGCGAAAATATCGGCGATGGCAACAACGTCGGCGTCATTGAAACAGGTACAGAAATCATCGAACAGATTAGACAAACGCGAATACCTGTGGGGTTGATGGACCGCGATCACACGGCCTTCGGTGGCCTGGCGTGCGGCTTTCAGAACCGCTGCGATTTCAACCGGGTGGTGACCGTAATCGTCGATGATCGTGACACCATCGACCTCACCCACTTTGGTAAAGCGACGATTGACGCCACCGAAATTAGCCAACGCTTCGCGGATTTCGGCGGCTTTCATGCCCAGATGGCGGGCAACAGCAACCGCAGACAACGCGTTCGAGACGTTGTGGTCGCCTGGCATCGGCAGGGTGCAGCCCTCGATCCTCTTGTCTTCGTATTGCAGGTGAATGTCGAAATGTGCGACGCCGCCCTTATAGGTCAGGTTCTCGGCCCGCACATCCGCCTGCGCGTTGAAACCATAAGTCCGCACGCGCCGGTCTGTGATGCGACCCACCAGTGTTTGCACTTCGGCGTGGTCGGTGCAGCAGACGGCAAGCCCGTAAAACGGCAGGTTCGAGACAAATTCGTAGAACCCGTCGCGCAGCTGGTCGAAATCGCCCCAATGCTCCATATGCTCGGGGTCGATATTGGTGACAATGGCAATGGTCGCAGGCAGACGGTTGAACGAGCCGTCGGATTCGTCCGCCTCGACCACCATCCATTCGCCCTGCCCCATTCGCGCATTCGAGCCATAAGCGTGAATGATACCGCCATTGATCACGGTCGGGTCAAATTCCCCTGCCACCATCAGTTCAGCCATCATCGTGGTGGTGGTGGTCTTGCCGTGGGTTCCGGCAATGGCAATGTTGGATTTCAAGCGCATCAACTCGGCCAGCATATCGGCCCGACGCACCACTGGCAGGCCCCGCGCACGGGCACCGTCCAGCTCCGGGTTGCCCGGTTTGATCGCGGTCGACACCACAACCACGGCGGCGTTCTCAAGGTTTTCAGCGCTTTGACCGACAAAGATCTCGGCGCCCAGACCAGCAAGGCGGTCGGTGATTTTCGACGCTTTCAGGTCCGAGCCCTGCACCCGGTAGCCCAGATTCAAAAGCACCTCGGCAATGCCCGACATCCCGATCCCGCCGATACCCACGAAATGGATCGGCCCGACATCCTGCGGCAGTTTGGTTGCTGGGGTCATGCGGTCTCCTTCTGGGCCAACTGTTCGACCTGGGCGACCAAACGCTCGGTCGCGTCCGGTGCGCCGGTCGATAAGGCGGCATGGGCCATCTTTTGCGCGGCTTCGGGGTTTGTCAGAACTGCGGTGATTTGCTGTGTCAGCGAAGGAACGTCAAGCAGGTTCTCTGGGATCATGATTGCCCCTCCGGCCTGAACCAGCCCGCGTGCATTGGCGGTCTGATGATCGCCCGCTGCGGCGGCATACGGGATCAGGATCGAGGGCCGTCCGATGACGGATATATCCGCCACACTTGACGCGCCTGAGCGTGATATCACCAGCTGCGCATCGGACATACGACGGGGCACATCCTGAAAGAACGGTTTCACTTCGGCACGGATACCGTGGTCGTCATAAAACGCGGAAACACGGGCGCTGTCTTCGTCGCGGGCCTGATGTGCGACACGAATATGTCGGCGCATCTCATCAGGCAGCGCGGCAATCGCTTCGGGCACAATCTGACTAAGGATGCGCGCCCCTTGCGAGCCACCCATCACCAGGATCGACATCGGGTAATCGCCCGGTGGGATATAGCCTGCCGCAGCCCGGTCCAGCACAGCGGCCCGAACCGGGTTGCCGGTATGTATGCCCTTTGCACCGTCCGGCAGATCAGTCGGCCAGACACCACAAGCCACCTGCGCCACGCGAGTCGCAAACAGCTGGTTCACACGGCCCAAAACGCCATTCTGTTCATGGATCATACGCGGGATCTTCAACATCGTCGCAGCGCCCAGCGCCGGGATTGAGGGATAGCCGCCAAAGCCGACCACGACGTCCGGTCGGTCGCGCAACATCTGAAACGCCATACCGGCGACACCACCTGCGATCTTGGGACCGACCATCAGTTTGGCGGGCAGTCCGCCACGGGCGAATGTGGCCGAGGACGCCTCGACAATTTCAGTCGAATGCGGAAAGCCACCCGTATATCGTGCGCCGCGCGTATCGGTGGACAAGCGCACACGCCAGCCCCTGTGCAGCATCGCCTCGGCTAGCGCCTGAGCCGGGAACATGTGGCCCCCGGTCCCGCCAGCCGCAATCAGAAGGTAGGGTTTGCCCATCAGCCTCGTCCGCGTAGAATATCACCAAGTTCGCCCTGTGGGCGGGTGCGGGTAAACGCCAGAAGCATGCCGATTGCAATACCACCTGCAATCAGCGAGGACCCACCATAGCTGACGAACGGCAAAGTCATGCCTTTGGCAGGCAAAAGGCGCACGGCGACGCCCATATTGATCATCGCCTGAACCCCGAACATGCAGGCCAGACCGGTGCCCGCCAGGCGGATGAACATGTCGCGCTCGCGCATCAGCCGCAGCAATGACCGCACGACGATCAGCGAATACAGTGCAATGATGATCAGCACCAGGATCAGGCCATATTCCTCGGCCGCGACAGCGATGATGAAATCCGTATGGGCATCGGGCAGCGACCATTTCACCTGCCCTTCACCCACGCCGACACCGAAAAGCCCGCCCTCGCGGATCGCATTGGTGGCATAGCCCAGCTGGGTGGTCGGATCGACCTCTTGGTTCAGAAACCCGTCAATGCGTCGGGCGAAATGTTCCGAGTTGGAATAGGCGAACATACCGCCAAGCACGACAAACCCCGCCATACCAACCAGCAACAACATCGGCGCACCGGCAACGAAATACATCACGCCCCAGCCAAACAGGATCAGGCAGGCCTGACCAAAATCGGGCTGCATAACCAACATGGCGACAATCGCCATGCACAGCGCAAAAGACCATAGCCGACCGGGCGGGCCGTTGATCTGTTGTGACGCGGCCAGCAACCAGGCCGCCACAACGATAAACCCGGGTTTCAGAAATTCAGACGGCTGCAGCGAGGCAAAGCCAAGCGAATACCAGCGCACCGCACCTTTGCCAAAATCTGTGCCAAAGACGGGAAGGAAGACCAGCGCGACAAAAGCAGCAAGAAACCCCAACACCGCCAGACGTCGAACCAGTGTGGGCGACATCATCGAAGTCAGCAGCATCGCAACAAGCGCCATTCCGCCGAACAACGCCTGGCGTTCAACGTAATGGAACGGATCGAACCCGTTGCGACCAGCCAGCGGCGGCGATGAGGCCAGCCCCAGCAACAGCCCGATGACAAACAGGATCAGTACGCAGGACATCGTCCAACGATCAATCGTCCGCCACCACTTTGGTAGAATCGGTTCTCCGCGCTGGTCCTGGACCGCGCCATACACCATCTCAGTCATGAGATACCGCCACTATCTGCCTCGTCAACGCCCCGTTTTCGGGGTCTATGTGCGAGTCTACAGGGGTTTTAGCGTTTGGGCTAGTGGAATGACGCCGCGACAGGGGGAAATTAGCGCCTTCAAGCCAGTGATCCGCTTCAGGGCTTCCCGTACCGGGCGTTCGGATCACCTAGGGAACAAGATCGTAGTGCTTTATCCTTCTGGATTCGACCAATTCAGCCTTTTTTCCCAGTCGAACTGTGACTTGGGAAATGCGTGTGATCACTGAACCGCCCTCCTGTGCAGTGCGTCAAATTGAGCTTCCTTGTCGGGCGTATTCTGGCACATGGTATTCCGGCCAACATCACAAGTGTTCCAACTGCCAATTTCAGACCATTTTCCCAAACCAATCAGAGGACGGAGCCACAGTCACGGACAGACGTTTGCAGCGCGCGTTTACGTCTCCCCCTTGCCATCCCAGTCATTCCACGCCATCCCCCGAGCATGACTTATGATACGATCATCCTGGGCGCCGGTGCTGCTGGCTTGATGTGTGCAGCCCATTGCGTTGGGCGCGTTCTGGTGATCGATCACGCGAAGGCGCCGGGTGAGAAAATCCGCATCTCGGGCGGCGGGCGGTGCAATTTCACCAATATGTATGCCGGGCCGGGCAACTTCCTGTCTCAGAACCCGCATTTCTGTAAGTCCGCATTGGCGCGCTACACGCAGTGGGATTTCATTGAAATGGTCGGGCGTCATGACATCGCTTGGCACGAGAAAACACTGGGACAGCTGTTCTGCGACGGTTCCTCGAAACAGATCATCCAAATGTTGCTGGATGAAATAGAGCGCGCCGGGGCCGAGCTGTGGGTAAGGACCGAGATGAAGGACCTGTGCAAAACCGACACTGGTTTCGCGCTGACGGTTGAACGCGAGGGACAGCGTCATGCCCTGACCTGCACCAATCTGGTTCTGGCCACGGGTGGCAAGTCGATCCCTAAAATGGGGGCGACGGGTCTGGCTTATGACATCGCACACCAGTTTGGATTGCGGATGACCGAGACACGCGCGGCTCTGGTGCCGTTCACCTTTACCGACGGCAGATTCAAGGACCTGTCCGGTGTCTCGCTGCCGACGCGGCTGTCGAACGACCGGACCAGCTTTGACGAGGCTTTGCTTTTCACCCATCGCGGCCTCAGCGGACCAGCTGCGCTGCAACTATCCTCATACTGGCGCGAGGGTGAGGCGATCCGGGTCAACCTGATCCAGGATATGCCACTGTTCGACCTGCTGCGAGATCAGCGCCAAAACAGCGGACGCAAAGCCCTGACTACTGAACTTTCCCGGCAGTTACCCGCGCGATTGGTCGATTTCCTGAGCCAACACATTCCCATGCAAGGCAATTTGGCCGACCAATCGGACACCGCCCTTTCGGACCTGGTCGAGGCCCTGTCGAACTGGCATCTGACCCCGTCCGGGACCGAAGGCTATCGCACCGCCGAGGTCACGCTGGGCGGCATCGACACCGATGATCTGTCGTCAAAAACGATGGAGGCCAGGGATGTCCCCGGCCTCTATGCGATAGGTGAAGCGGTGGATGTCACCGGTTGGCTGGGCGGGTACAATTTCCAATGGGCATGGTCCTCAGGCCATGCCGCTGGAACTGCAATCGCCAGTCGTGGTTAGCCGACACGGTATTTGCGCGGCACTAGCCGACGACGTTGTACCCACGGCCACGCATGCAGTTACGCACCAACACTTCTTTGTTCTGGTTCTTGTTGATCACATCCGCACCGGCGCCAACCAACGCACCTGCAACTGCAGCACGGCCCAGATTATCGCTGCTGTCCTGTACGATCCCGGTCACTGCGGCTGCGCCAACGGCGCCGATGGCTGCATTCCCGGCCGTGGTGCCATCAACAGATGCCTGCGATGCCGCAAGCTGTTGGCACTGCTGCAGATCAACGTTGTAATTAGGGCCAACCGGACCATCGATGATCGGCTGGTAGTTTGCGCCAGTGTTGGTGCAGGCACCCGCAATCAGAATGGCAGGCAGGATCAGGGAAAACTTACGATATGGCATAGTCATAACCTCGTGTTGAATTTGACGGGTAGCAAAACCAAAAAATATGGCGCGTCAAGCTGATAGCTTCTCAGCTTGGCCCAACCGGCGATCTATTGCAAATGGCGTGTCCTAAAGCCGTTTGCGAACCTGTTCGGCAAAATCCTCACCGCGTTGTTCGAAATTGTCATATTGATCAAAACTGGCTGCGGCAGGGGCTAGCAAAATCGTCTCGCCCGACTGCGCGTCGTTCATTGCCTGTTCAACGGCTTCTGCCATTGTGGTGCAAACCAGGGTATCTGCCTGTAACTGCATTGCAAATCCGGCAGCTTCGCGCCCGATCACATAAGCCTTGAGCACATGTTCACTGGCTGAGTTGAGTGCAGACAACCCGCCCTCTTTCTCAAGCCCGCCACAGATCCAGCGGACCTTCTTGAACGCGTTCAACGCCTTTACTGCGCTGTCGACATTGGTCGCCTTTGAATCGTTCACATAGGTGACCCCATCCGCTTCGGCGATGATCTGACTGCGATGCGGCAGGCCCGGATAGCTGTGCAAAGCATCCTGAATGATCCGAGGGGCCAACCCCAACGCGCGGCACGTGGCGTAGGCGGCACAGGCATTCTGGTGATTATGTGCACCGGGCAGACCTTTGATCTCGCGCAGGTCAATCGACCCCGCCTGTCGCCCCTTGCGATACTCCGACAGGAACCCTTTGCGCGCAAATACCTGCCATCCGGGTCCGGTCAACTTGCGGGCAACTGAGATACGGATCACCCGGTCATCCGTCGGCGCTTCGGCCAGCTGACCAGCCAGAAAGGCGCCTTCATCCTCATCCACGCCGATCACGGCACGGTCAGGGCCACCTTCGGCAAACAGACGGCGCTTGGCGGCGAAATAGCCCCCCAAGCCACCGTGACGATCCAGATGATCCGGTGACAGATTGGTGAAAACGGCCACATCAGGTGTCAGCGACCGCGCAAGCTCTGTCTGATAGCTCGACAACTCCAACACCACGACCGAGCCATTGCCCCCTGGATCAATGTCCAAAACGCCTCGGCCGATATTCCCCGCCAGCTGCGACTCACGGCCAGCTTCGGTCAGGATATGATGGATAAGTGCGGCGGTGGTTGATTTCCCGTTCGACCCGGTCACCGCGACCACGCGGGGCGGAGTATCGAGATTGTCCCATTCCGACCCAGCGAACGAGCGGAAAAACAAACCGATATCGTTATCCACCGGTACCCCGGCCTCAAGCGCGGCCGCCACAACCGGGTTAGGCTCTGGGTACAGATGGGGGATCCCCGGCGACACGATCAGAGTGGCGACATCATCAAACGCCCCGTGACGGCCTAGATCGCGGCATGTGAACCCTTCGGCTTCAGCCGCCGCGCGTGCAGCCGGATTATCATCCCAGCAGACGGGTTCAGCCTTACCGGCCCGCAAGGCGCGCGCCGTGGTCAGGCCAGACCGACCCAGCCCCAGAACCGCAACTTTCTGTCCTGAAAACCCTTTGACCGGGATCATATTTCCCACCTTCTTTCGACTTCAAATGCGCCGACACACTGCACAGATGAACCTGCCATTGGCAAGATCGACAGCAGGTTTGTGCGCAGCGCGAGCCCGGCCCAACAGGAGGCGGCGGGCCGGCTGTCCTCCGAACCTGGCGGGAGCCTTACCGGACCTTCAGCGTCGCAAGCCCAATCATCGCCAGGATTAAAGAAATGATCCAGAACCGGATCACGATGGTGGGTTCGGCCCAGCCTTTTTTCTCATAGTGATGATGGATCGGCGCCATCAGGAACACGCGGCGTCCTGTGCGTTTGAAGTACAGCACTTGGATGATCACGCTCAGCGCTTCGACCACGAACAGACCTCCGACGACGGCAAGGACCAATTCGTGTTTGGTGGCCACCGCAATCGCTCCCAAAGCGCCGCCCAAGGCAAGCGATCCGGTATCGCCCATGAACACGGCCGCAGGCGGCGCGTTGTACCATAGAAACCCAAGGCCAGCGCCGAACAGGGCCGAGGTGAAGATGAATATCTCACCGGTTCCGGGAACGTAGTGCACATCCAGATACTCGGTAAAGTCGACCCGGCCCACCGCATAGGCGATGATCCCCAGGGTCGATGCCGCGATCATTGCGGGCATGATCGCCAGACCGTCCAACCCGTCGGTCAGGTTCACCGCATTTGCTGAGCCAACAATCACGACAATCGCAAAGGGAATGTAGAATATCCCCAGGTTAAGCAGCGTGTCTTTGAACACCGGTACCGCAAGCTGATTCTGCAGCGACTCAGGGTGGTGCATCGTGGCCCAAATAGATGCCAGAACCGCGATAATCACACCAAGTCCTAACCGCATTTTTCCAGAAACACCTTTGGTGTTTTGCTTGGAGACCTTGGCATAGTCATCTGCAAACCCAATGGCGGCATAGGCCAACGTTACGAATAAGACCATCCAGACATAGGGGTTGTCCCACCGTGCCCAAACCAGTGTCGATGTGACAAGCGCGCCCACGATCAGCAAGCCGCCCATGGTCGGCGTACCCGCCTTGGAAAAGTGCCCCTCGGGGCCATCATCCCGGATCGGTTGCCCTTTGCCCTGCTTGCGACGCAGAACATTGATCAGCGGTTTGCCAAAAATAAACCCGAAAATCAGCGCTGTCATAAAGGCACCGCCTGCCCGGAACGTGATGTACCTGAAGAGGTTGAAAAAATCCCCTCCGTCCGACAGGCCGGTCAACCAATAGAGCATATCAATACCTTTCCCGTGCGGCGATCATGGCTCAAGCGCGTCCCCTTGCCCCATTTCCCGCAAACCGTCAACAATTCGCGCCAGCGCCATGCTGAGTGATCCTTTGGCCAGAACAGTGTCGCCTGCGCAGATCAGCTCTGGCAGCCGTTCAGCCATCTCAACGCTGGTCTCAAACCAAAGTCCGCGCTTTTCCGCTGGCAACGCATCGTAAAGCGCTTTCATAAGCGGGCCAATGCAGTGAACCTGATCCATCTGCGTCATAGCCGCGACATTCGCCATCGCTGCATGCATGGGGATCTCTTGCGCGCCCAGCTCTTTCATATCACCCAGAAACGCGATCCGGCGCCTGCCCTGTGAGGCGGCCAAAACTTCCAAGGCAGCCTTCATCGAAGTTGGGTTGGCGTTATAGCTGTCGTCCAGCAATTCGACCTGACCACCATCCGCCAGTGAAATCTGCTCGCGAACGCCGCGACCTTTTACCGGCAACCAGTTGCCCAAGCCTGCGATGGCTTCGTTCAGGTCGACACCAAGTTCAACGCAGGCCGCCAATGCCCCAAGTGCATTCATGACAAAATGAGTGCCTGCTGATTGCACATCAAAGGAGATGGCTTTTCCGTCGACCCTGGCCGTTGCATGGACCGAGTCCGGTTTCTGCGCAACATCGGTCAGCACGTAATCTGACGCAGCGCGCCCAAAATCGACGATCCCTGCTCCGGCCTCATCTGCGTATTGGCGCAGGATGTCGGCGTGTTCGATATCCGCATTCACGATGGCCGCACCGCCCGGGACCAACCCTTCGAATATCGCGGCTTTCTCTTTCGCTATACCTGCGACGGACTCGAATGCTTCCAGATGGACTGCCGCGACGGTGGTAACCAAGGCCACATGCGGGCGGGCCTGACGCGCCAGCGGAGCAATCTCTCCGGGGTGGTTCATCCCGATTTCTATCACGGCAAATTCAGTGTCGCGCGGCATCCGGGCAAGCGTCAGCGGCACACCCCAATGGTTGTTGTAACTGGCAACGCTGGCATGGGTTTTCCCCTGCGTTTCCAGAATATTGGCCAGCATTTCCTTGGTCGATGTCTTGCCGACACTCCCGGTCACGCCAATCACGCGCGCCTCTGTCCGCGCGCGGGCCGCCCGCCCCAGCGCCTCAAGCCCGGTCTGCACGTCCTCGACGATCAGTAACGGCGCGTCCGGGGAAACGCCTTCGGGTATCTGCGAGACCAGCGCTGCGCCTGCGCCCTTCTCAAGCGCTTGCGTCACAAAGTCGTGACCATCGCGCGCCGCCTTCAGCGCAACAAACAGATCTCCGGGCTGCAATGTGCGGGTGTCGATGGATACGCCATTGACCTGCCAATCGGCGGTGGCACGCCCGCCAGTGGCCGCAACAGCCTCAGCCGCAGCCCAGAGCGTCATGCCACCCTCCCATCGAGGGCGGCCACGCTGATGCTGGCCTGTTCTACGTCGTCGAAAGGTAAAACCTGATCGCCCACGATCTGGCCTGTCTCGTGCCCTTTACCGGCGATCAGCAGCGCATCACCCGGTTGCAGGGCATCTATGCCGCGCAGGATGGCTTCGGCACGATCACCCACTTCGGTTGCCTCGGGCGCGCCCAGCATCACCGCAGTACGGATAGTAGCTGGGTCTTCGGTGCGGGGATTGTCGTCGGTGACAAATACCACATCAGCGTTATTGGCCGCAGCCTTGCCCATCAGCGGGCGCTTGGTCGCATCACGATCTCCGCCGGCACCGATGACGGCGATCAGCCGGCCCATAACATGAGGGCGCAAAGCCTTGAGTGCCGTGGCCACAGCATCTGGCGTATGGGCGTAATCGACAAACACAGCAGCCCCGTTTTCACGCGTCGCAGCCAGTTGCATCCGTCCCCGGACCGTCGTCAGGTGCGGCAGGGTCTCGAAAACACGCGTGGGATCTTCGCCACCAGCGATCACCAGCCCACATGCCAGCAGGATGTTTTCAGCCTGGAACCCACCGATCAGGTTCAATCGGGTCTGATATACCTTACCCTGCCACGAAAACCGCAGATCCTGCCCGGTTGCATCAAAGCGCTGATTGAGCAGACACAGATCTGCATCACCCAATCCAACGGTCAGCACATTTTGCCCACGGGTTTCAGCGATACGACGAACCTGCCCACCCTTTGGATCGCTCATGTTGACCACAACCGTGCCGTCCTGAGGCAACACGCGGTCGAAAAGTCCTGCTTTGGCGGCAAAATACGCCTCGAAGGTTTCGTGATAATCCAGATGATCCTGGGTGAAATTCGAGAAACCCGCTGCTGCCAACTGTACCCCGTCGAGGCGGCGCTGCTCGAGACCATGCGAGGATGCCTCCATCGCGGCATGTGTCACACCGTTCTCAGCCGCTTCGGCCAAACACCGATGCAGGGTGATCGGTTCGGGCGTTGTATGCGCCAAAGGGGCCGTCCATGCGCCTTCGACCCCGGTTGTGCCCAGGTTGACGGCGGCATGACCCAGTTCCATCCAGATTTGGCGGACAAAGGTCGCGACAGAGGTTTTACCATTGGTCCCCGTCACAGCCACGATGGTCTGAGGCTGCTTTCCGAACCACAGTGCTGCGCATCCTGCCAGCGCCTGCCTTGGGTCTTCAACCACCACCAGCGCGGCATCCGTCCCCGCAAGCACGCCCGCTGCGACCTCGGCCCCTTCGGCATCGGTGAGGATTGCGGCGGCCCCCATGCGCAGAGCATATTGAATGAACTCTGCGCCATGGACCCGCGTTCCCGGAAGTGCCGCAAACAGATAACCGTCTTTGACCTCGCGGCTATCAACGGCCAACCCGGTAATCTCAGGGTTTGCACCCGCACGTGCGGTCAGGGCCAGTTGGCTGAGTTTCTTAGTCCTAGTGCCCATGACCCACCTTTCGCCGGACGCCTAATTCGAGGTCAGCGTTATAGCAGCGCGCGCCTCAGGCTCAAGCCGGGGGCGCAATCCCAACAAGGGCGCGACACGCCCGATCAGCTCCGCAGCCACAGGTACGGCTGTCCACCCTGCTGTACGGCGTTTTTCGCCATAGGCCACGATGGAAGGTTCATCCAGAGTGACGATCAGCACGTATTTCGGATCATAGGCCGGGAAGATCGTCGCAAAAGTGGCGATGACTTTGTCATCATAGTACCCACCGCGCGGTTTCGGTTTGTCTGCCGTACCGGTTTTACCTGCCACGTCATAGCCGACGACATCGCCAAAGCTGGCGGTGCCATCGGTGACAACCTTGCGCAGCATCTTCTGCGCCTGCGTCGCCGCCCCCAGAGACATCACGCGCGGGCCATATTGTGACCCGCTCCGGCGCAAAATGGTCGGGCTGACATAATATCCGCCATTGGCAATCGCCGCATATCCCGCCGCCAGATGCATCGGGCTGGTCGACAAGCCATGGCCATAAGAAATGGTCACTGTGCTCAGCTCACCCCATTTCTTGGGCTTGAGCGGTTCGCCGCCTTTTGCTTCGACAATCTCGAACGGGGTCGGTTCGAACATGCCCAGCGAACGCAGGAATTCCTGTTGCCGCTGCGCGCCAATTTGCAGCGCCAGACGCCCAGTACCCCGGTTCGAGCTGTGAACGATCACATCCGCCACGCTGATCTTGCCGTAATTCTTGCCGTTGAACTCACCAATCGGAAAACGACCGATTTTCATCGGACCCGAGGTGTCGATGATCGTTTCAGAATTCACCAGACCAAGCTGAATTGCCTGCGCGGCGGTGAATATTTTGAACACCGATCCCAACTCGTACACGCCCTGCACATAGCGGTTGAACAAGGGGCTGTCCGATGGATCGAACCCCGAGGTCGGGGGGCGCGGGCGATCATTGGGATCAAAGGATGGCAGCGACGCCGCCGAGATGACCTCGCCCGTATGCGCATCCATCAAAACGGCTGAGGCGCCTTTGGCGTTCATGATCTTCATGCCACCAAAAAGCACCTGTTCGACAGCGGCCTGTACGGTCAGATCCAGCGAGAGTTGCAGCGGCTTGTTTCCGTTGGCAGGGTCCCGCAGATAATCGTCGAACTGCTTTTCAATCCCGGCCACGCCGATCACCTCGGCAGCGCTCACGCCTTCACGCCCAAAACCTGACCCGCCAAGGATATGTGCTGCCAGCTTGCCATTCGGGTAAAGGCGCATTTCGCGGGGCCCAAACAGAATACCTGGATCACCGATGTCATGCACGGCTTGCTTCTGCTCGGGCGAGATGCGCTTTTTGATCCACAGGAACTTGCGGTTGCCGGTGAAATCCTTGATCAGACGGTCTTTTTCCAAATCCGGGAAGATTGCCACCAGTTGATCCGCGGCGGCAATCGGATCGATCATCAACGGCGGCTGGGCATAGACGGAATAGGTGTCCAGATTGGTGGCCAGAATGCGCCCTTCGCGGTCAACAATATTGGCGCGCTGCATCGCGATTGTGGCACCGGGGGCGTTGGCCAAGGGTTCTTGCGCCTCGGATGTCGCAAGCATCCCCATCCGAACGCCAACCACCGAGAAGGCGCAAAAGAAGAAAAGACCCAGCACCAGCAAACGGCCCTCGGCCCGAGCGCGGGCCCTATCCTTCATATCTTCATGGCGCTTCTGGATGTTTTCGCGCTCGATAACCTTGGGGTTTTCACCGCGTGCGCGCGCATCCAGGACACGGGCCAGAGGGCGGAGGGGCGTGCGCGTCATGGGAATTGCACCTCTCCCAACGCCTTAATGTTGGTTATCGCCTGCAATTCGATGGGATCGACAATCGGAAGATCCGGATCCTCGGCATAGGCAACCTGATCCGCGCGTCCAAACTGCTCAGCTCGCAAGGGCAGCAGGCCGAGACGTTCAAAATTCAGATCCGCCAGCTCTCGAAGACGATCAGGACGGTTCAAATAAGCCCATTCCGCATTCAAAACGGCCAGTCGGACCTGCGCCGCGCCGATCTCTCGTTGCAGTGTTTGCGTCTCTTTCACAACTTGCTGGGTGCGGTAGTTCTCTTGATACGCCCAAAGGGCCACCCCGAACACGGCCAAGGCAGTCAACACATACAATACACTCTTCATTTTGCCCTTCCCCCTAGTTGCGGCATCCCAATGGCGCGGGCTTCAATTTCCCCCGCCGGAGCCTCGGTGCGCACAGCAACACGCAGCTTGGCTGAGCGCGAACGCGGATTTTCTTGTAATTCCTGCTCGTCCGGCCCCACTGCCTTACGGGTTTTGAGCGTAAATTGCGGCAGGTCCTGCTCAATTTCGGGCGCATAGCGATTGGCCCGGCCGGTTTTGCCCGCCCGCGACTGAAAGAACCGCTTGACCATGCGGTCTTCGATCGAATGAAACGTAACAACAGCCAGCTGCCCACCCGGTTTCAGCGCGCGTTCAGCGGCCATGAGGCCCTGGAACAACTCTTCATATTCAGCATTCACCGCGATGCGCAGCCCCTGAAAACTGCGTGTGGCTGGATGCGATTGGCCGGGTTTTGGCCGGGGCAGGCAGGATTCGATCAGCCCCACCAACCGCAAGGTGGTTGTGATCGGCTCTTCCGCCCGCGCCTTGACGATAGCCCTGGCAATTCGCCTGCTGGCGCGTTCTTCACCATAGTGAAACAGGATGTCGGCGAGCTGCGCTTCGCTTGCGGTGTTGACCAGATCAGCCGCGCTTTCGCCGTCCTGGCTCATGCGCATGTCCAGCGGGCCGTCCTTCATAAAGGAAAAGCCACGCTCGGCCAAATCCAGCTGCATGGAGGAAACCCCAAGGTCCAGCACCACCCCGTCCAAGTTCTGCGCGTATTCGTCCAGACGCGAAAAGACGCCGGGCTGCATCACCAGCCGATCACTATAGCCCTTGGCCCAGTCCGCGGCCATTTCAAAGGCCAGCGGATCACGATCAACGCCAACGACCTTGTCCGCGCCTGCCTCGAGCAGGCCACGAGTATATCCCCCGGCACCAAAGGTTCCGTCCAACCAAACACCCGACACCGGAGAGACCGCAGCCAGCAAAGGGCGCAATAATACCGGAATATGTGGTTTGTCAGAAGAGGTTTGCGCACCGGCCATGCCGTCACGCGTCCCCGACGCCATCTAGGAACACCAAAGGATCGAAATCCTCGGGTTGATCATCCAGCCATTCCTCGGCGGCCGCCAATTCATCAGACTCGTAGGTTTCAGGCTTCCAGATCTGGAACGTGTCGCCAGCGGCAATAAAGAAGGCTTCACCCTCTAGGTCAATCTTGCTGCGCAGCTTGGCGGGTAGAACCAGACGCCCGGTCTCATCCACGTTTGTCGGAAAGGATTGTCCGTGGAACATGCGCTGCAGTGTCTTCCGCTGCATTGAACCCCGTGGAAGCGCATCAATCTTGGCGTCAACTTCGTCAATCGCCTGCATGGTATAGCATTCAAGGAATTTGCGCCGGTGGTCGCCATAAACAATTACAAGTTCGGGATTGTCACCGGGCTGCCAGTTGGGGTCAGAAGCCTCAAGCACACGGCGAAACGAGGCCGGGATCGAGACCCTGCCCTTCGTGTCCACCTTATGGTGGCTTTCACCTCTAAACCTGCGCGCCAAGACGACTGTCCCTTTCGCTTGCGCCCCACTTGAAATTCTCACTCCCCCCAGAATTAAAACGGCGGGTTGATCTGCTGCCACTGATCAACCCGCCGCATTGACCCGCTTTGCGGGATGTCCAGCTGCGCGCGCCACCTGGGGGGATGTCTGCTCGCCCGCGCGCCGGATCTCTTGATTGATGAAAGCGAGATGCCTGTATGAAACCTGATTTTATTGGTTCGGGGTCGTTTAGCGCCCCATGTGCCTCGTCCTCATCGGATAACCAAGGGATGGCATGGGAATTCATGGAAATCAATAGAAAATTTCTCACACTCACGTCCCAACTCACAATGCAATCGATAAGAAAATGAATGGAAACTCTATTTATACACCAGAATTAGAACACAACTACCTCAAAGCAACCATATATAGACAAATCAGAGAAATTATGAGCATCCCATGAATTCCCAACATTTTTTCACTTTCATCGATTCCCGGTAGATAGAGCCAGCAAATCCTCCATTCCAAACTACGAATCAACAAAGGTGGCTCGGTTCCCACGCACTCCCAAGTTACTAAAAACCACCTGAACCCACGATTTCCCATATACGCACGACCACAGCCATTCGGCTTCTTCGATAACCGTACCGAAGCAATCGGACCTTACGTCACGATCCTATGGTTTTCAGTGGAACCGCATTAGAAGCGACACCCTTGGCGCAACTCAAACCCATATTTTTAAGGCATATTCGATTGCCAACATTCAACTCTTTGATATCCATGCATTTGCTGCATAGCAGCATTGACGACGTCAACTATTGTGCAATCGCAGCATTTGCTTATTTTCATCCTCAAGCAAACGCCGAAACACTTCGGCACCAACACACGAAACGGGTTACGCAGATGGGTGTAGCAACACAACAAACCGCTCTGAGAAGCGCTCCGGCATTCGGCCTGGCTTCGATGATCGAAACCGCAAAGATCCGGTTTGCACGCTATCGGGCCTACCGCCAGACGGTTAACGAACTGTCCGAGCTGTCCGATCGCGAGTTGGCCGACCTGGGCCTGCACCGCTCAATGATCCGTCGGCTGGCAATGCAGGCCGCAGAAGAACAATTCGCGCGTTAAGCGCACAGCAATACAGAGATCAGACCCTACTCCTCCCTTGGGTCTGTAATCTGCGGCAACGTCTCTCCTCCTCCCTGACGTTGCCGCCTTTTATACCGGCCCTGAACGCCGGAAGCAGATACATCGGGGCTCTCCTCCTCCCTGCCCTGATGTTGAAAGTACGCGGCGACGTCTCTCCTCCTCCCTGACGTCGCCGCGTCTTCCTCATACCGGGATCAAACCCGGGTTCGGATACATCGGGGCTCTCCTCCTCCCTGCCTTGGTGTTGAAAAGAACGGCGGTTTCCTTCCTCCTCCCTGGGAACCGCCGTTTTTCGTTTCCCCCAAAGAAAAAGGCGCCCACCCAGGCGCCTTTCAAAACATTGAGCATGCGCCGTCAGGCGCATTCCTTTTGGTTAAAACGGAACGTCGTCCTTCGGAAAAAGATACTGGGCAACAACCTTCTTGGTGCCCGCCTTGTCGAACGCGACCTCAACCTTGTCGCCCTCGATGCCCTCCACTGCGCCATAGCCGAATTTCTTGTGAAACACCCGTTCACCCAGCGTGAAACTTGCCACCGCGGTTGCGTCGATCACCGTGTTGCGGGTTTCGCGCGGTTGCGACATGCCATATTGTCCCTGCCGCGCCTGCAGCCGTTTCCAGCCGGGTGAGTTATAGACATTTGCCTCAGCCGCGCGGGTTTCGATCCCGGCCGACGGCTGCCCCCCGCCATAGAGCCCCGGAGGCGTCAGAACCTCGACATGCTCCTCGGGCAGTTCGTCAATAAACCGTGATGGCATCGAATTCTGCCATTGCCCGAACACCCGGCGGTTGGCGGCGAAGGAAATCGTACAGACCTCTTCGGCACGGGTGATGCCCACATAGGCTAGACGCCGTTCCTCTTCGAGCCCCTTGATTCCGGTCTCGTCCATCGACCGCTGCGACGGGAACAACCCGTCCTCCCAACCCGGCAGGAACACGGCGGGAAACTCCAGCCCCTTGGCCGCATGCAGAGTCATGATCGAGACCTTTGCCCCATCCGTTTCCTTTTCATTGTCCATGACCAGGCTGACATGTTCCAAAAACCCTTGCAGGTTCTCGAAATTGTCCAGTTGGTTGACCAGTTCCTTGAGGTTTTCCAGCCGGCCCGGCGCCTCGGGCGTTTTCTCATTCTGCCAATGGGCGGTATAGCCGGATTCATCCAGCACGATCTGCGCCAGTTCGATATGCGTGCGCTCGGGCGCGCCATAGCGGATCGGAGACACCCCGTCATCAATGACGGTGTCATCATCCACTTCGATCCGTGGTCCGCGTGTCATCGCATTCCACCGAGCCAGCCCGTCGGTCAACTCGCGCAGCGCCTTGCCACCCTTGCCCTTGATCAGCCCCTGTTCGACCACGATCCGCGCCCCTTCGACCAGGGACACCCCGTTTTCACGCGCCACCACCTGAATGGTCTGCTGCGCCTTGTCACCAAGGCCGCGCTTGGGCGTGTTAACGATCCTCTCAAACGCCAAATCATCCTCGGGGCTGACCACCAGCCGGAAATAGGCCATGGCATCGCGAATCTCCATCCGCTCATAAAACCGCGGCCCGCCAATCACCTTGTAGGGCATCCCAATGGTCAGAAACCTATCCTCGAACGCGCGCATCTGGTGCGACGCGCGCACGAGGATAGCCATTTCGTCCAAGTTCATCGGGCGCACGCCACGCGTCCCGCCCTGCATCGCGTCGATCTCTTCTCCGATCCAACGCGCCTCTTCCTCACCATCCCAATGTCCAATCAGGCGAACCTTTTCACCCTCTTCTCTGTCGGTCCAAAGCTCTTTGCCCAACCGGCTTTCATTGCCCCGAATAACGTTCGAAGCCGCCGCCAGAATATGCGGGGTCGAGCGATAGTTCTGCTCCAACCGCACCACGAAAGCGCCGGGGAAATCCTTTTCAAACCGCAGGATGTTACCCACCTCAGCCCCGCGCCAGCCATAGATCGACTGATCGTCATCGCCAACACAGCAGATATTCTTATGCCCCCCGGCCAGCAGACGCAGCCAGAGATATTGGGCGACATTGGTATCCTGATACTCGTCGACAAGGATGTAGCGGAACCAGCGTTGGTATTGCTCCAGCACATCCGGGTGGGTTTGAAAGATCGTCACCACGTGCAACAGCAGATCGCCGAAATCCACCGCATTCAGCTCACGCAGGCGGGTCTGGTATTGGGCATAAAGCTCAATGCCTTTGTTATTATAAGCTCCGGCATCCGCAGCAGGCACCCTATCTGGCGTCAGCGCGCGGTTTTTCCAGTCATCAATGATCCCGGCCAGCATCCGCGCAGGCCAGCGTTTGTCGTCGATATTGGCTGCCTGAGTCAGTTGCTTGAGCAAGCGCTTTTGGTCATCAGTATCCAAAATAGTAAAATTCGACTTGAGGCCCGCCAGTTCGGCATGGCGGCGCAACAGTTTGACGCAGATCGCGTGGAACGTTCCCAGCCACGGCATCCCTTCGGCAGGTCGGCCCAGCATGCGCCCGACCCGTTCTTTCATCTCGCGCGCGGCCTTGTTGGTGAAGGTCACGGCCAAAATCTCGTTCTCGCGTACCCGATGCGATCTGAGCAGATGGGTGATCCGCGCGGTCAGTGCCTTGGTCTTGCCCGTGCCGGCACCTGCCAGCATCAAAACCGGACCGTCCAGCCGCTCGACCGCTTCGCGCTGTGCCGGGTTGAGTTCGTTCAAATAGTCGGCAGCCACCGCAGGCATCGCCCGCGCCGACAGCGATGCGCCCTCGAAGGCGTCCATTTCGTCAAAACTGCTCATACTCTCAAACTACGCCGGATGGGCGCAAAGGGAAAGGCTTTGTTCACGGCTTGTTCACAAGCTTTTAAGATTTTCCTTGCGTTCAATTCCAACCAAATGAAGCGGCGTTCGACTGATGCCATTAACTCTCTGTAAAGCCTTAGGTCAGATGCTTGGCTCAAAGGTTTGGGAGCATATGGATATGGCATTGGCTGAGCGGGGGACGATCAATCATCGACTCAAATGGACCGGGATAACCCTATTGCTGATCAGCCTCGCCATTGGTGCGGGTTGGGGTGTCTATCGGCTTCCTTCGCCCTTGGTGGAACGGATGCTGCGGACAGATATCCTCAAACAGTCAGAATTGTGGAAACGCAGGGTTGTTTTGCACCTTGAAGACCCCGAAACAACGCTGCGAACCGGCCATATAGATGGGCATGATGCAGAGTTTCTGACGTCGATGCCCGAAGCATCGGATGTCTACCGGTTCAGGTTGTTCGACACGAGTGGACGCGTGGTCTGGTCCACTCGTCAAGGTGAGGTCGGCCTGCGCGAAGACAGCGCGTTCTTTCGCGCCGATGTTGCCCGGGGAATGGTGTACTATTTACAAGAGGTTGTGCCCCTATCCGAGATTGACGGCCTGGACTTGCACACAGGCAACATTCAGAACTCCAGTGCGCATCACATAGTCAAAGTCTTTATGCCGGTTACAAAAAACGGTCGCTTCATCGGTGCGATAGAGTTTTTTACCGATATCTCGGATTTGCGGGCGACCTTCATAACCCGGCTGAGAATTTCGCTGATCGTTCTAAGCGGTGTGGCCCTGTTGGCGCTGGCGATGGTGTCATTGGTGACCTACAGGACCAACCGGGCGCAACTGCGCTCTTTGCACAAACAATCCGAGAAAGAGCGTGATCTGATGGCTGACCAGTTGCGGCTGGCGCGTGAGGTGCGGCTGCTAGGGGAGCTGAACGAGTGGCTGCAATCCAGCCGTTCTCTGGATGAGCTGTTCGACATGGTCTCACGTTTTATGACCCATATCCTGCCCGAAGCAGAGGGCAGCGTTTACGTCTACTCGAACTCGCGCGATGTGCTTGATGGCTGCGCCAGTTGGAACGGCGGCACCCATAAGGCACATATCCACCCTGAGGGGTGTTGGGGCTTGCGACGGGGTCGCACCTATGAATTCGGCGCCTCCGAGATTGATTTCATCTGCGAACACGCAGAGCCGCATGACGGGCGTCCGTATTTCTGCTTTCCGATTCTGGCACATGGCGAAACGGTGGGCTTGCTGCATCTGCGCGCGTTTGAAGATCGCGAAGAAGAGTTCCATGTCAGCAGGAAGCTGGCGCAACTCTGTGCCGAACAGATCAGCATGGCCATCGCGAATGTCAGGATGCGCGATCAACTGCACGACCAATCCGTGCGCGATCCGCTAACCGGGCTGTTCAACCGTCGCCATATGACAGAAACCCTACGCAAATCCATTTCGCGCAGTCAGCAGACCGGTGTACCGCTTAGCCTGATCGCCGTTGATGTGGACCACTTCAAAAAGTTCAACGATACCCATGGCCATGATGCAGGCGACATGGTCTTGCGCGCGGTCGGTGCCGCATTGGAGCAGGGCTGTGATCGGGATGAAATTGCCTGCCGCATCGGTGGTGAGGAATTCATGCTGATCTTGCCGGACAACACCCCGGATGACGCGGTGAGCCGTGCCGAGAAATTACGGCAGTCGGTCGAAGCGGTTTCGGTCCGATACGGTGACAAGTCGCTTCCGCGAATAACGATTTCGGTTGGTGTATCGCATTACCCGGCGCATGGCACCATGCCGCAAGATTTGATGCGCGCCGCCGATGACGCGCTATATATGGCAAAAGACAAAGGGCGCAATCAGGTGCAAGTCGCCAAGGGAACGCCAACCGAAACCGGGTCCGCTGATAGCAACGGCCAAAAGGTTCGGACTTCAGGCCCAGTCGCGGCGGCGTGAAGCTCTAGCTAATACTTAGCAAAAACTTCAGTTACCCGGCGCCTGACTGCGCGGGCAAGGTAGCCACTTCTATACTTGTTAGCTTTCTCCAAGATCTTGGCCACATCGCGATCTTGCCAACCGTCCTAGCCAGCCCTATCGCTTTTGAGCGGCACAATCCCTAGACTCTTAAACGGTCGGTGATCTTTCAGAGGATTGGATAAAGAAGTAACGCAATAATTTGAGGCAAGCAGCACGCAAACGATCTGCCCAAAACCTCTCGGGGCTGCACATCCACGATAACCGGACACGGTCAGGCCTTTCGTTCCCAACGTTCTTGAAGTCAATCGGCTCGGCACCCGGCACGACCATGCGCGCAACTTGCCTGCTGTGTCGAAACTTGGGAAAGCACCTGCCGACCGTGGCCAAAAAGTCTTTAATGAACACGCCAAATCACGCCGCAATTCACCAGTCTTGATGCCGCAGCGCAGCAAGGCTATCAAGCATTCACCAACAGGAGGCGTTTGCGAGCGTTAACATGCCGGTTCTACCCAAATCACCGATATACCTGCGCGTATTGTTCGCCTAGAAGTTCGCCAAACAAACAGGACCGGGACCTGATATGACACATTTCGACAAGATCCTGATCGCCAACCGCGGCGAGATTGCTATTCGCGTGATGCGCGCAGCGAATGAGATGGGCAAACGCACAGTCGCCGTATATGCGGAAGAGGACAAGCTTGGCTTGCACCGTTTCAAGGCGGACGAGGCCTATCGCATCGGCGAGGGGATGGGGCCGGTTGCCGCTTACCTCAGCATTGACGAGATTATTCGCGTGGCCAAGGAATGTGGTGCGGATGCCATCCACCCGGGCTATGGCTTGTTGTCGGAAAACCCAGATTTCGTGGATGCCTGCGTCCAGAACGGGATCACCTTCATTGGACCAAAGGCCGAAACCATGCGCGCCTTGGGCGACAAGGCCAGCGCCCGCCGCGTGGCCATCGCCGCCGGAGTTCCGGTGATCCCTGCGACCGAAGTGCTGGGCGACGATATGGACGCGATCCGGTCACAAGCCAAAGAGATCGGATATCCCCTGATGCTCAAAGCATCCTGGGGCGGAGGTGGCCGCGGCATGCGCCCAATAAAATCCGAGGACGAACTGGAAGAAAAGGTCCTGGAAGGCCGCCGCGAAGCCGAGGCTGCCTTTGGCAATGGCGAGGGCTATTTGGAAAAAATGATTATCCGCGCCCGCCATGTCGAGGTGCAGATTCTGGGCGACAAACATGGCGAAATTTACCACCTGTATGAGCGCGACTGCTCGGTCCAGCGCCGTAATCAGAAAGTCGTGGAACGCGCGCCTGCCCCGTATCTCAGCGAAGAACAACGCGCGGAAATCTGCGAACTGGGCCGCAAGATTTGCGCCCATGTAAATTATGAATGCGCAGGCACCGTCGAGTTCCTGATGGATATGGAAACCAGCAAATTCTACTTCATCGAGGTGAACCCGCGCGTTCAGGTGGAACATACCGTCACCGAAGAAGTCACAGGTATCGACATTGTGCAGGCACAGATCCTGATCGCCGAGGGTAAATCGTTGGCCGAAGCCACCGGCGCCGCCAGCCAAGCGGATGTGCACCTGAACGGTCATGCCCTTCAGACCCGGATCACAACCGAAGACCCGCAGAACAACTTCATTCCCGACTACGGTCGCATCACCGCATACCGCTCGGCTACTGGCATGGGCATTCGCCTAGATGGCGGCACGGCCTATGCGGGCGGTGTAATCACGCGGTACTACGACTCGCTGCTGACCAAGGTCACGGCCTGGGCCCCGACGCCACAGGCCGCGATTTCGCGAATGGACCGAGCGCTGCGCGAGTTCCGTATTCGTGGCGTCAGCACCAATATCGACTTTGTCATCAACCTGCTGAAACACCCGACCTTCCTGTCGAATGAATACACCACCAAGTTCATTGACACGACGCCCGAGCTGTTCACCTTTAAACGACGCCGTGACAGGGGCACCAAGGTTCTAACCTATATTGCGGATATCACCGTGAATGGGCATCCCGAAACCAAGGATCGTCCCGAACCGCGTACCGATCTGAAAGAGGCCAAGGCCCCGGCTCTGAAAAGTGAACCGCAGATGGGCACCCGCAATCTGCTAGAACAAAAGGGCCCGCAGGCGGTGGCCGATTGGATGAAGGCTCAGCGCCAGTTGCTGATCACCGACACCACGATGCGCGACGGGCACCAGTCGCTGCTGGCGACGCGGATGCGGTCGATCGACATGATCAAAGTGGCCCCGAGCTATGCGGCCAACCTGCCGCAGCTGTTCAGCGTCGAATGCTGGGGCGGCGCCACTTTCGATGTGGCTTATCGGTTCTTGCAGGAATGTCCGTGGCAACGTCTGCGTGACCTGCGCGAGGTGATGCCGAACCTGATGACCCAGATGCTTTTGCGCGGTGCAAACGGGGTTGGATACACCAATTACCCCGACAACGTGGTGCAGGAATTCGTTCGTCAGGCGTCAGAAAATATCGACGTGTTTCGCGTCTTCGACTCTCTCAACTGGGTCGAAAATATGCGTGTCGCAATGGATGCGGTGGTCGAGAACGGTAAAATCTGTGAAGGCACCGTTTGCTATACTGGCGATATTCTGGACCCGAACCGTGCCAAATATGACCTAAAATACTATGTTGGCATGGCGAAAGAGCTGCGCGATGCCGGGGCTCATATTCTGGGCCTGAAAGACATGGCCGGCCTGTTGAAACCAGCCTCGGCCAAGATTTTGATCCGTGCGCTGAAAGAAGAGGTCGGGTTGCCAATCCACTTCCACACGCACGACACTGCCGGTATCGCCAGCGCCACCATTCTGGCCGCCTCCGAGGCGGGTGTGGACGCAGTGGATTGCGCGATGGACAGCTTCAGTGGCAACACTTCTCAGGCGACATTGGGCACTGTGGTCGAAGCGCTGCGCCATACGGAACGCGACACCGGCCTGGACATCAAGGCCATCCGTGAAATCAGCGACTATTTCGAGGTGGTCCGAGGCCAGTATGCGGCCTTTGAATCTAGCCTGCAGGCCCCTGCATCCGAGGTATATCTGCACGAGATGCCCGGTGGCCAGTTCACCAACCTCAAGGCTCAGGCGCGCAGCCTTGGCCTGGAAGAGCGTTGGCATGAAGTGGCGCAGATGTATGCGGACGTGAACCAGATGTTCGGCGATATCGTCAAAGTCACGCCTTCGTCAAAAGTGGTTGGCGACATGGCGCTGATGATGGTCAGCCAGGGGCTGACGCGCGCCGATGTCGAAAACCCGGACTCGGATGTGGCCTTCCCGGATTCGGTCATCGACATGATGCGCGGCAATCTGGGGCAGCCTCCGGGCGGGTTCCCTGATGCGATCATCAGCAAGGCGCTTAAGGGCGAAAGCCCCAACACTGACCGCCCCGGCAAAGACGTACCCCCGGTCGATCTGGAGGAAACGCGCGCCGAGCTATCCAAACAACTGGACGGCAAAGAGGTCGACGACGAGGATCTGAACGGATACCTGATGTATCCCAAGGTGTTCCTTGATTACATGGGTCGCCATCGGATCTATGGCCCCGTCCGCACCCTGCCCACGCGCACATTCTTCTATGGAATGGAGCCCGGCGAAGAGATCGCCGCGGAAATCGATCCCGGCAAGACTCTGGAAATTCGCTGTCAGGCCATCGGTGAAACCGATGAAAATGGTGAGGTCAAAGTGTTCTTTGAACTGAACGGTCAGCCCCGTGTGATCCGGGTGCCAAACCGTTTGGTGACATCAACCACGCAGGCCCGACCCAAAGCAGAAATCGGCAACCTCGCACATATCGGCGCACCGATGCCGGGTGTCGTGGCAACCGTTGCGGTTACTGCGGGACAAGAGGTCAAAGAAGGCGATATGCTTTTGACCATCGAGGCCATGAAGATGGAGACTGGCATTCACGCCGAAAGGGACGCCGTAGTCAAAGCCATCCACGTTCAGCCAGGCGGCCAAATTGACGCCAAGGACCTGCTGATCGAGCTGGAATAGCAAAAAAGGCGCGCCTCTGGGGCGCGCCTTTTCCATTTCATTGGGTTAAGGTTCAGCCGTCTACGGTTTCTTCTTCAACCTCATCTTCGACCAATTCCTTTTCTGTTTCATCATCAGAAACATCATAATCCGCAAGCGCCGGCAGACCCAGCAGGTCGTGCAGCTCGTTCAGGGCGTCGTCAGACAACTCGCGACCGCCGGTCAGAGTATCCAGAGCCTCTTGCGGGTCAGAAAATCCGGCCAGGTTTGTCTCGGCCTCCTCTACAGCCAGCTCAGCCGCTTCGACCGCGTCGTCGTACTTGTCCTGAGCGGTGATGCCCTCGGCAAGCTCGTCCTCGGTCGGCTCATAGGCCTCTTCGATCTCTTCTGCGGTCAGTTCCTGCAGGTCTTCCAGTTCGTCGTTCTTATCCTGCAGATCTGTCGTCGCGTCGGTATGACCAAGGATGTTCTGCTGATAAGAGTACAGCTTTCCTGGCATACTGTTCGGGGACGCATTCATGAGAGCCGTTTGGCTGGCATGGGCCGCGTTCAGACCTTTAAGCTCCGATGCAATTTGCCGTGCTTGTTGGGGTGAACCGGCTTCTCATCAACGACAGCAGTGGTAACTTTGGTCATCTTGGCAGGTTTCTTATTGCCCTTGACCAGATTACCAATCGAAGCGACCAGCCCGTTTTTCTTTTGAGTCGTAGCGCCCGTTTTGGCAGTTTTTTGCTTTTTTAGGCCAAGACTGGCGAGCAACCCTTTGCCCGTCCCCTTTTTACCCGAGGACTTGCCACCTTTCACCTGTGAGGACTTGTCGCCAGACTTATCCGCGCCGTTCCCATTTCCACCGCCATTGCCTTTGCCAGCGCCATTGCCTTTGCCGCCACCATTTTTGGCGATGGCCATATCAGGTGCGGCAACAACTGCCACAAAGCTTACAGCGCCAAGCAGCAGAAATGAGGTGCAACTACACGCGAAAGTAACAAGAACCGCTTCATATTATTCACCTGTCCTTCTTGAGCAGTGGCAGCAGATACCACAAAATCAAGCACCTGAGACAACGTTGACAGTTAGTTAATAATTGAATCTGGGTAAAACGGTGGCCTTTTTCGGCGTGAGCGACCCACCGCGCTCACACCGCCAACACAATATTGGCTATTGCAGCTACGAGGATTGAACCAAATGTCAGCAGCATTCCGATTTGCCTGAGGATAACGATCTGCGGAGACCTGCCAAACCCATATGCATGAAGCAGGCGACCACCCAGCAAGGCCAATCCCAACAGGTTCAACAGCAACCCGCTGGCGCCCTGCAATTCAACCATTGCCATCAATAACAGCGCAAACGGCGCGTATTCGGCGAAATTGCCATGAGTCCGGATCGCCTTGATCATTTGCCCCTTGCCACCATCCCCGTAGGAAACCTTTTCGCCCCGTCGGTGGCCAATGACCCGAAGGCTCAGCGCCAGATACAAAAAGGCGGCTAATGCCGCATAAACCGGTGTAATTGTCAGCATGGGTGGCTCCGTCTATTAATATTCCTAAGCTCTGGGCAAAGCTTAACGCGGAATCTCGACCGGTCCAGTTGAACTGGGCTGCTGCTACGCAAGGTCAAGTCTGTCTGGATTTCCTCCGCACGATAAGATTTTTTGCAAAAGTCGCGTTTTTCCCCTTGCAGCTTTCCGCCAGAATTAATACTTCACGCCTCACTCAACGGCGCGGGCGTAGCTCAGGGGTAGAGCATAACCTTGCCAAGGTTAGGGTCGGGCGTTCGAATCGCCTCGCCCGCTCCATTGAGAGGTCTCCGGACCAAATATGTATCTGATGCGGGCGTAGCTCAGGGGTAGAGCATAACCTTGCCAAGGTTAGGGTCGGGCGTTCGAATCGCCTCGCCCGCTCCAGATACAAACCCTCTCACTCAACGCTGTTTTCTTATGGCGCGGCCTGCTGAAAAGCATGACCCGCGTATATGTTCATATGCCGCAACCGAACAAAGCCGCCTTCACATTGGCCGCGCGGACGGCGCGTAAGAACGTCTTTGACACCGCGCCGAAGTACTCCAATCACGACCCGGACCGAATCTTCCGCGTGACCACGTTTGAGCAGGGCTAGAAGGCCTTGAACGTCATTGTGGTCAGCGAGCGTTCTATACCCGAGATCACCAGCAGATTTTCATTGATGAAATGTCCCACATCCTCGGCCTCGGGGATGTAAAGCTTCAGCAGCAGGTCATATTCGCCGCTGGTAGAGTAGAGCTCCGAGTGGATTTCGCGCAACGCGATCTCTTCAGCCACCTTGTAAGTGGTGCCAGGTTTGCAGCGGATCTGGATGAAAACACAAGTGGACATGGGCCGAGCCTTGTTGGTTGAGTTGGCCGCAGGCTGACATGGGCTGCGCCCGGGCGCAATCCCCTGCAACAGTTTGCGGCGATTGCGACGGATGGTCTGGATCAACCCGCCCTACCCCGTCTATAAGCACGCCTGTAGTAAAAGGAATTCGCCCATGCGCAGCGCAAAGATCAGCCGTCAGACCGCCGAAACCGAGATCACGGTCAAGGTCAATCTGGATGGGACTGGCCAGTATGACAATCAGACCGGCGTCGGTTTCTTTGACCACATGCTGGATCAGTTAGCGCGCCATTCTCTGATCGACATGACGATCCGCGCCAAGGGCGATTACCACATCGACGACCACCACACGGTCGAGGATACCGGAATCGCACTGGGGCAAGCGTTGACACAGGCCTTGGGCGACAAAAAGGGCATCCGGCGGTATGGCGAATGTCACCTGCCGATGGACGATGCACAGGTGCGCTGTGCGCTGGATCTGTCAGGGCGACCGTTTCTGATCTGGAACGTAGACCTGCCGACACCCAAGATTGGCACCTTCGACACTGAACTGGTGCGCGAGTTCTTTCAGGCGCTGGCCACTCATGGCGGCATCACTCTGCATATCGACCAGTTGCACGGGTTCAACAGCCACCACATCGCAGAAGCGGCGTTCAAAGCTGTCGCGCGCGCATTGCGCGACGCGGTTGAGACCGATGCGCGCAAAGCAGATGCGATTCCGTCGACCAAGGGCGCGTTGTAAATGCTCACCGCCATTGTCGACTATGAAAG
Organism: Ruegeria sp. CDSA236; assembly: GCF_059611285.1. Taxonomy (NCBI): domain Bacteria; kingdom Pseudomonadati; phylum Pseudomonadota; class Alphaproteobacteria; order Rhodobacterales; family Roseobacteraceae; genus Ruegeria; species Ruegeria sp. CDSA236. The sequence continues at coordinate 216,612 of NZ_JBXWPG010000002.1, read as the reverse complement.
CGGCAATCTGCATTCCGCTGAAAAGGCGTTTCAGCGCATGGCGCGGGAACTGGACGCCGGCGAGGTCGTAGTAACTTCAGACGCGGATGTCGTTGCACGCGCCGACCGGCTGGTGCTGCCCGGTGACGGCGCTTTCCCTGCCTGCGCGGCCGAGCTGCGCGGGCACAAGGGTATCTATGACGCGATGGTCGAAGCGGTCGAGCAGAAAGCCCGCCCATTTCTGGGTATCTGCGTGGGTATGCAGCTGATGGCCTCGAAAGGTCATGAGTACACTGAAACCGATGGGTTGGACTGGATTGCCGGGGATGTGGTGCAAATTGCGCCGTCAGACCGGTCGCTGAAAGTGCCGCATATGGGTTGGAACGATCTGGTGTTGGAAAGCGAACACCCTGTCTTTGCCGGGGTCACATCAGGCGATCACGCCTATTTCGTCCACTCATACCATTTCCGGGTCAGCGATCCCGCACAGCGTCTGGCATATGTGGATTACGGTCAGGACGTCACGGCCGTAATTGGCCGTGACACTATGGTCGGGATGCAGTTCCATCCTGAGAAAAGCCAGGATGTGGGCCTGCGCATGATCGGGAATTTCCTGACCTGGACGCCCTGAGCGGTTACTGAACCCGTGTCCAGTCCTGCCCGCGACACACCAATCCACCCGCAACACAACCTTTGACGGTCAGCTTGTTCTGGCTGTCCAGGGTCATTTTCGAGCTGTAGGTCTTGTCTCTGTCCGGAGCCCAGATCTTGCCCCCGCCATAGGTGCCGTCGCCATCGGACACCATATCCCAGATGATCTGCTTGCCGAGATTTTCATATTCCAGCTGTTCATTCCCGTCTTTGTCAAAAGCGGTATCGATGGTACCGCAAATCGCGCTTCCGCATTCGGCGATCGAAACATGCAGATATCCGCCGGTGTCTCCGGGTTGGGTTTTCCAAAGACCATCAACCGGGTCGGCCATCGCCGCTCCCGAAATCAGAGATGCCAGCCCCAAGGCTGCTGCAAAAGTTGTTTTCTTCATAAAATCCTCCCTATTTGACCAGCAGTCTGGCGCGCTGGTGGACGTGGGGCAAGATTGACTTTGCGTCGCGTTGCATCCCCTGCCCTGCCTGTGCGATATCCCGCCGGGAAAACAGCGATTCAAGGCCTGACAACATGATCCTCTATCCTGCCATCGACCTCAAAGACGGACAGGCCGTGCGCCTGCTGCGCGGAGAAATGGACAAAGCGACCGTGTTCAATGAAGACCCCGCCGCCCAGGCCCGTGCCTTTGTCGACGCGGGGTGCGAATGGCTACATCTGGTTGACCTGAACGGTGCCTTTGCCGGTGAGCCGGTCAACGCCGCCCCAGTCGAGGCAATTCTGAAGGAATGCAACGTTCCCGCCCAGCTTGGCGGCGGTATCCGCGACATGGCCACCATTGAAACCTGGATCGACAAAGGTCTGGCCCGAGTGATTCTGGGCACAATCGCGGTCGAGAACCCGGATCTGGTGCGCAAGGCGGCCAAAGCCTTTCCCGGCAAAGTTGCCGTTGGCATTGATGCCCGCAACGGCATGGTCGCGACCAAAGGCTGGGCTGAAGAGACGAATGTGCAGGTCACTGATCTGGCGCGCAGCTTCGAGGATGCCGGCGTTGCTGCAATCATCTATACTGATATCAACCGCGATGGCGCGATGCAGGGCCCTAACATTGAGGCCACCGCGGACTTGGCCCGTGCCGTATCGATCCCGGTGATCGCGTCAGGCGGCGTCAGCTCATTGGATGATCTGATTGCTCTGCGTGATTGCGGTGTGGAACTGAACGGCGCGATTTCCGGCCGGGCGCTGTATGACGGCGCGATTGACCTGGCAGAGGCCATTCGCGCCCTGACCTGATTTACTGCGCGGCAGCCGCAGTCAGCTTTGCCAGCGCCCCGCGCATTTTCTCGATGATCGGAGAGTTTTCAACCGCGTCGAACTCATCCATCGTCTCTTTTGGATCTTCATAGATCAGCCAAACCTGACCGTCGGCATCTTCATACGCTTGCACCTTGAGCGGCAGGAACAGTCCGGCACGGGGGTCGATCTGCATTGCAGGCGTACCCAGCGCAGGATTGCCGAAAATCAGCACCTGATTGGGCGGGATCGGCGTTCCGACCTTTTCAGCTCCGGCGGCGTGGTCGATCCGCGCAAAAACCGTTGCACCCGCGTTGCCAATCGCCGTCTCAAGCGCGTCCAGCGCCTGGGTCACCGATTTGTCGGTCTTCATCTTGATGATATCGTCAGCCATTGCGGCAGCTGCTCCTGCGAAAATGAAAGTGGTTGCTAAAAAGAGTCTACGCATCTCATTGATCTCCTGATGAATTGGGGACAGTTTTCACAGGTTCCAGAGTTGTGACAATCACAAGTCTGGCATCGGCGGGGCTTTGCCGTTAGAGGTGCGCCAACAAAGGACGAGAGATGCTGAAAACCCGTATCATACCCTGTCTGGATGTCGCCGATGGCCGCGTTGTCAAAGGTGTTAACTTTGTTGGCCTGCGCGATGCGGGTGACCCGGTGGAATCCGCCAAGGCCTATGACGCGGCAGGCGCTGACGAGATTTGCTTTCTGGACATCCATGCCACCCATGAAAACCGCGGGACCATGTTCGATGTGGTGCAGCGCACAGCGGAACAGTGCTTTGTACCCCTGACCGTTGGCGGCGGCGTGCGGACCAAGGAAGACGTGCGCGCTCTTTTGCTGGCGGGTGCAGACAAGGTCAGCTTCAACTCGGCGGCAGTGGCAAACCCGGATGTGATCGCCCAAGCCGCCGATCAATTCGGCAGCCAGTGCATCGTCTGTGCCATCGACGCCAAAACCGTCAGCCCCGGCAAGTGGGAAATTTTCACTCATGGCGGACGCAAGCCCACTGGCATCGACGCGGTCGAGTTCGCCAAAACCGTCGTCGCCAAGGGCGCGGGTGAAATTCTGCTGACTTCGATGGATCGCGATGGTACCAAAGCCGGGTTCAACTTGCCGCTGACACGCGCCATTTCGGATGCTGTGAATGTACCAGTGATCGCCTCGGGCGGGGTTGGAACTCTGGATCATCTGGTCGAAGGCGTCACCGAAGGCGGTGCCAGCGCTGTCCTTGCCGCATCGATCTTTCACTTCGGCGAATTCACCATCCACGAGGCCAAGGAACACATGGCCGCCGCTGGCATCCCGATGAGGCTGACATGAGCATTCTGCACGAGCTGGCCCAAACGATTGAGGCCCGCAAAGGGACGGATCCTGAAGGCAGCTGGACCGCCAAGCTGTTGGCCAAAGGCCCCGAGAAATGCGCCGAGAAATTCGGCGAAGAGGCGGTTGAGGCCATCATCGAGGCGGTCAAGGGCGATCAGGCCAAGCTGACCTCAGAGGCGGCGGATGTACTGTATCACCTGCTGGTCATGCTGGCCGCGCGCGATGTGGCGCTGGATGATGTGCTGGCCGAACTGGCCCGGCGTCAGGGCACCAGCGGCATCGCGGAAAAGGCCGCGCGACCCAAGGGGTGACGCAGGTGTTGTCGATCCATTATTCTGATCCTGACAGGTTCGCAGGTCAAAGGGCGCGCAGATGATCAGAGCTTTGGTATTTGGGCTGGCGCTAGCCGTTCTGGGGTCCTGCGCAATTGCCCCGCCGTCCACCAGTGATGAAGTTCAGCGCCTGGCGTCTGAAATCCGCAACCTCGGGCCTGACATCGACCCTGAAGAGGCCAACCGCGCCGCGCGCATTGCCTATGCCTACACCGATCAACTGGCTCAGGAATATCAGATCACCGACCCGCCACTGATCCACAATGCCAAAGTCAACAAGGGCCTGAAGCCGCGCGGACTGTGTTGGCACTGGGCCGAGGATATCGAACGGCGGCTGGATCAGGAAAACTTCCAGACGCTGGAAATGCACCGCGCCATCGCTAATGCCGACAACCCGTTCCGGATCGACCACAGCACGGCAATCATCAGTCGCAAAGGCGAGACAATGTATGACGGTGTTGTCCTGGACCCCTGGCGCTATGGCGGCGTGCTGTACTGGACGCCCTTACAACAAGACACGCGCTATGACTGGGTTCCGCGCGAAGTGGTTCTGGAAAAGCGGCGTTTGGAACAATTCGGCGAACTGCAACCATATCTCGGTGAATAACCGCTCAGAGTTTCGACGAAATCATTCCGGTGGCAAAACCACCCATGCGCAACTCACCAAACAGGCGTTGATATTCGATCTTGGGACAGCGGTTCATTACCACATCCACCCCACGCGCCTGCGCTGTGGCCGCGGCCGTGGCATGCTCAATCCCGATCTGCATCCAGATTGTGCGCAGATTGGGGAACGCCTCTAACGCCTCATCGACAATGGGCGGGACGGCTTCGGACCGGCGGAAGATATCGACCATGTCTACCGGTTCGGAAATCTCGGACAGTGACACACGGATTGTCTGGCCAAACAACATCTTGCCCGCATGGCCGGGGTTCACAGGGATCACTTTGTATCCCTTAAGCGACAAATACCGCGCCACATAATAGCTGGGTCGCACCGGATTCATCGACACGCCCGCCACAGCAATGGTTTTTGTACGCTTTAGAATCTGGGTCAGGAATTCATCGGAATATTCAGTCATTTGGGCACCCTAGTCGCCCTTTCCAAAAGAAAAAAGCGCCCAGGAATACCTGAGCGCCAGTTGTTGGAACGAGGGACAGTGAAATGACCCGCGGCAGTTCCGTTCCGCGGTCACTGTGACATTTAAGCATGAGTTCGGAGAAAAAAAGAGGTAGCGCGCAATTTTGTGATGACAGATCAGAAAAAAGCGGTCGCCGGCCGATTATTTGTACAGAACGCTCGGCCAATGCGCTTCGGCCTCGCGGATATAGGCGGCGGTATCGGTCTGCCAGATGCGCTCGATTTCGGGCGAGTGGGTAAGATACAGCCGACCGTCAATCACCTGCCAAATAGTCGGATCGGTGCTGACAAGCTCTCCTTGCGCCATTGCGAAGGCGCAGTACCCGCCGAACTGAGGTGCATAGGCACGCGGATTCATCTCAAACGCATCCCGATTCTCAGCGGTGGCAAAGTGCCATTCAGCGCCTTTCCACATAACCGCGTATTCAGGCTGACCCCGAACAGGTGTTTCGCCATTGAAATAGGACACCGCATCATATCCGGCCATGGCTGCACCGTCCGTCCGATAGAAGACGGGCAGATCCTGCGCAAACGCAGGAAGAGCAATCACACTGGCGGCAATCGCGCCAAAAAGGAAACGTCTGTTCATGGTCATCAGATCACAAATAGAAACTCAGGGTATCAAGATGCAATTTATTATCGCAACTGAAACCCCTTTTAACGCGCTTGTGAACATTCGAACCGGCAACGCCAGCCTTTAGTCGAAAATGTCCTCGATCACATCCCAGGCTTCATCCAGCACCCGTGAGAAAACGCCTTTTTTCTTCTTCTTTTTGCCTTTGTAGGGACGATCCTGCTTGGCTGTTTGACGGTTCGCCTTGGCATCGTCCAGTTTGCGCTTTGGCATCATCTTGAGGTTATGCAGCGGGGCACCGCAGCTTGAACAACTGAGCTCTTGGCGCTGCGTGCCTTTTAGAACAAGCGCTGCCCGGGTCCCACAGTAACAGCAGGTCGCAATTTTGGATGGCGTGGAAATGACGTTCTCCTGTCGTTATCTTTGCCTAGAAGCATATAGGGCAATCGCCGCCGCATTTGAGACATTGAGAGAACCAAACCCGCCCACAGCGTCAATTTTGACCAACTTGTCGACGGTTTCTTTGGTTTTTTGCCTCAGGCCCGGCCCCTCTGCGCCCAACACCAATGCCACTGGCTGGTCCGGGTTACCTCTCAAGGCGGCCTCGATCGTGTCGTCCGCCTCGCCGTCCAGTCCTAGAACCAGAAACCCCATTCCCTGCAACTCGACAATGGCATCAGCCAGGTTACGCACCCGCAAATAGGGTTGACGTTCCAGTGCGCCGCTGGCGGTCTTGGCTAGCGCGCCAGTTTCCGGCGCCGCGTGATGGCGCATACCGACTACAGCGCTGGCTCCAAGAACCTCAGCTGACCGTAGAATCGCTCCGACATTATGGGGGTCGGTTACGCGGTCTAACAAAATGACGCGCGGGTGTTCGCGCCCGATGCAGTTTTCCGCCAGACCACCCCATTCCAAAGGCTTAACCTCAAGGGCCGCGCCCTGATGAACCGACCCCGGGTCAATCGGAGCGGTAAATTTGCGTGGATCAACCATCTCGGGCTCAATACCTGCAAATTCAATGGCTTCCACCAGCTTGTCCCGCGCATTCCGCGTCACAATCAGGTGCAATTTTGTGCGGTTTGGGTTCATCAGCGCATCCCGCACCGCATGCAGACCAAACAGCCAAACAGTTTCGGATGCGGCAGCTTTGCGCGCCTGTTCTTTTTCGACGACCCACTTGGGTTTCTTCATTTCTTTGGCCTCCGGGCCGCGAATTCGGTTTCCTGCGTCAAAGCAGTATTTTCCTGTTGACGCTCCTTTAGAGCGCTAGTAATCACGCCTCCACGTCAGGTGCAACGCCTGACAGTGGGCGACAGGCCGCAAGGTGTGGCAGGGGACTGTAACTCCCTCGCGGAGACGCACGCCTGGTTCGATTCCAGGGTCGCCCACCATTTTCTTCCAGACATCCAGCAAGCTTTGCCAGCGCGAGTGATGGATGGCTGATCACACCGCACCATGCAGAAATTGGCAGGACCGATGGCCCCGCCTTATGACCGTTCTGTCAGGCGGCAGCTTCACGTTGCGCAGTGACCCGGTCAAACCAGGCCAAGATCGCCTCAAGGTCGGGCTCAATCTGCTCGGCACCGCCGCCCGTGAATTCTTCGAATTTGGCCGTGTTCAAACCGTTCACCCCGACAAGAACCGGAATGTCCTGCGCCAGTGCTTCAGCGATGACCGGGCGAAAACCGCGCCCATCCGCCTCGTGCTTGCCGAACTTGTTAACGATCAGCAAATGGGGATTCTCTGCCAGCGATGTCGTCACATATCCAACTGCCCGCTCAAGTGCCGCAGGGTCCAGACGGCAGCCGCGCGACTGTGTACCCAAAGACTGCGAAATCCGGATGGTCTCGCCCTCGGGCAGGACACGGACGTCCATGTCGCACTTGCTGCTGTCGGCGCATTCGGTGTTGGTTTGCACCACACCCGCCAACTGCGCATCTGCGGCCAAAAGGCGATCCGCAGCCGCGCTCAGCAGACGGTCGGTTGCACCGCGGTCGGTGGTCGTAACATAGGCGAGGTACATGCAAATCCCCTTGTCGCAACAATTCGAAACATCAAATAGCACGCACGACCCGCCCCGACCACCACTCAGCTTATGGCAGCGGAGACAATCCGATCACCGGTTCGTGTAGGTGAAGCAGGATTGCAAATGCCGCCAGCGCTACAAGCCCGATCCAAACAGGCGGCCAAGGGCGTGGCGCACGCAAAGAAAACCTTGCAGTGTTGCGCGACAGCCGACCCCATTCAGCACCCATCTGACGGGACTTGCGTCGATCAATCAGCGGCAGCCCCATCGCAGCAAATACCGCAAACAAACCGAACAAAATCACGTGGGACAGGCTTCCATTGGCCAGCAGATGAGCGACAGCCCACACCAACAGCGCCACCAAAACCGGGTGGCGCGTGGTGCGCAGAATGCCGGGCTTTTCCGGATCGAACGGGCGCTGGCCCAAGCCACCAAATGAAAACGGGTTCTGGATCGTCAAGCCCGCAACCGCGAGCCAGCACACTACGGGCATCATCAGAACGGGAACCCAGCGGAAAATCCAAATGGGTGGGATCACCTCGACATACGGGGCTTGCGCTGCGGCGATGATCAACCAACCCAGAACCAGCAGAGACAAGATGGAATAAGCCACGAAATACCCGCGCCGTCCGAACGTAGTGATCAGGCGGTGGCGCACAGCGGGGCGCGCTGGTATCGCATGGGTCGCCAGAAACGCTATCAGTGCAGCAAAGAATAGGGGCCAGCCTGCCATGGTAGTCTCCGATCATTTGCGCCAGGTTTAATCACCCGCGCCGGAACGTCCTTGCCCGAAATCAAATGAGGCAGAGAGGCGGTTGTTCCGCCTTTCTGCCGATGTTTACAGGCCCAGCGCCTTGCGACGTTCCTCGGCAAAGCCCTGCACGATGCGGTCAGCTATCAGCGCAAGGATAGCCATCGCCGCCCCTGCTGAAATCCCCAATCCCACATCCGCCTGCCCCAGCGCCAGATAGATCGACTGGCCCAGACCGGTGGTTCCGATCAGCGCAGCGATCACCAGCATGGCAAAGGCGTAAAGGATGGTCTGGTTCAGACCCAGTAAGATAGTCGGCGCAGCATAAGGCGCGCGCACGTCACGCATGATCTGCCACTCGGTCGCGCCACTAGAGATGGCGGCCTCCATCATCTCATCCGGTGTATTGACCAGCCCGTGCCGCGTGTAGCGGATCATCGGAACAACGGCATAGGCGCAGATTGCCAGAAAGGCCGAAAACTCGCCGATCTGAAACACCATCAACACAGGAATCAGGAACACGAACAGTGGGATCGTCTGCAACATGTCACAGACGGGGCGGACTACTTTCCAAACAGGCAACCAGACCGCACTGGCCAGACCAATCACACCGCCGACTACGGCACAGGAAAACACCGCAGCACCGCTCAGATACAGCGACAACAACGCCCGTTCCCAAAGGCCCGAGACAAGAATGGTACAGAGCAATCCGACCGAAAGCGCCGCCAATCGCCAGCCCCCTGCCACCCACCCCAACGCGGCGGCGGCAGTCAGAACGAAAGGCCAGGGCAGATTGGCAATGCCGGTTTCGAGCATCCCGATCAGGATCAGCATCACAAGCCCGCCGGTCAGATGTCCGCGCCATGCCATTAGCACAGCAATCGCTGCGGCAGCGGCGAACAGGCCATAGCTCATCACGGGCGTCCACTGAAAACCCCATGTGAACGGCAGCACGGCCTGGTCCAAACCAATCCGAAGCGGCAGCAGCACATAGAACAAAGAGTTGTTCTTGAGCGCGTCAAGCCACGGCCCATTAGCCTGGGTAAACGCCGTCAGCCCGCCGTCAATCACCCCGGCCAGCGGGTCGAGAATGGTCAGTTCGGACGGGTTCGGCAGCCTGGTCCAAAAGACAGCGGTGAACAGCACGGCAACGCCAATTACTGCCCAGGCGACACGCTGGTCATAGCGTTTACGTTCGGTCGCCAGCGTCCCGCTCATCCGGTCGATGACGACGGCAAAGACCACGATCACCAGACCGGCCATCAAGGCTTCGCCGAACTGTGCCTTGCGCATGGTCAGAAGAACCTCCCAACCGATATCGTTGAAGCCGCCAATGACGGCTGCGATGATAACCATCGACAGCGCAGCCATTAGGCACTGGTTCACACCGACCATGATCTGCGTGGCTGCAGCCGGGATCTCGACCTGAAACAGCTGTTGAAACCGCGTGCCGCCGGACATGATGGCAGCCTCTTTGATTTCCGGTTCGACCCGCTCCAGCCCCAACATCACGTTGCGCGCCATCGGAGGGGCCGCATAGATGGCCGAGGCGATCAGCCCAACCACAGGACCGAAACCAAACAGCAGCAGCAGCGGCGTCAGATAAGCGAATGTCGGCACGGTCTGCATCACGTCCAGCACGGCCTGCACAAATGACTTCACGCGCGGTACTTCGTTGGCAAGGATACCGATAGCTCCGCCCATGATCAGCGCAACCGGCACGGAAACGGCCACTAACGCCAGGGTGTTCATACTTTCGGCCCAATAGCCCGATGCCAACACAAAGCTAAGGCCCACAAAGCCCAGCGCCGCCATCGGCAAACCGCCCAGATACCAACCCAGCGCAGTCACCAGACCGATCAGGATGGGCCATGGCGTATTGCCGAGCACAAAGTTGGCCCAGTTCATGGGATAGGCCATGAGATCGGAAAACAGCCGCGCCGCCGGTTTGATCCCGTTCAGGAACCAGTCCAGAAACGTGCCGACCCATTGCGTTGCAGGCAGTTCCCAGCCTGCGGGCCATTTGACCAGCCAGGGCGCGACGCCTTCCAGCGCCAGACACAACGCACCGACGATGACTGTGATCAGTGCGGCGCGCGCGCCAATGCTCAGGCGCGCCTGCGGCACAGAAACTTCCGTCGCTACAGTCATGTTTCATCAACCTGCAGGGCGGCGGCCAGATCGGACGGATGAACCGTTCCGACGATGTTACCATCGGCATCCCTGACGGGCACCGGTTCGTATAACTCCATGCAGTGCGCCAATGCAGCGTCTAATGTCATCGAGGTTGTCAGGCCAGGGTCATCTGGTCCCCGCTCTCCGTCTTGGCGCATGACCGATGCGACCTTGGCATGCTGACCCTTGGCGACATCCTTTGAAAACTCTCGCACGTAATCATCCACCGGGCGCAGTACGATATCGGTGGGTGTACCGATCTGGACTATCTTTCCGTCGCGCATGATGGCAATCCGGTCGGCCAGTTTCAGCGCCTCTTGAATATCGTGGGTGATGAAGACGATGGATTTCTGCAACGTCGCCTGAATGCGCAGGAATTCATCCTGCAACTGACGGCGGATCAAGGGATCGAGGGCCGAGAATGGTTCGTCCAAAAACCAGATATCGGGGTTCACGGCCAGAGACCGGGCAATCCCGACGCGCTGCCGCTGACCACCCGAAAGCTGACGCGGGAAGCTGTCTTCGCGCCCTTCCAGCCCGACCAACGAGATCACCTCCTGCGCACGGGCCTGCCGCTCTTTGCGGCTAACACCCTGAACACGCAGCGGATAGGCGACGTTTTCGGCAACGGTCATATGCGGGAACAGGCCGAAATGCTGAAATACCATGCCCAGCTTTTTGCGGCGCAGCTCGGTCATGGCTTTCTTTGACGCGCCGATGACGTTCTCGCCATCCACACGGATTTCGCCACCTGTGCCCGGCAAAAGCTGAGAGATACAGCGGATCAAAGTGGACTTGCCCGATCCGGACAGGCCCATGATCACAAACAGCTCGCCCTCCTTGACCTCGAAATTGGCATCCTGAACGGCGGGGATGAACCCGTTTTCCCGCAGATCGGCAGCGGCTTTGTCAGCGTCATTCCCTGACCGAGACAGCGCGTCGGTCAGGGCTTTGTCAGCGCCGGGGCCAAACACCTGCCAGAGATTCTGGCAGGCGATGGCTGGCGAATTTACATCAGTCACTGATGTCAGCTCACTGCGTTGCCGCGTCAACAACAGGGCGCCATTTGCCTTCGTTTTCAGCCATCCAAGCGCCGACGACCTCTTCGACGGAACCACCTTCAACGTCGATCGCACCCATCATCGGCTGCTGATCTTCGACCGCCAGCTGATAGTTGGTCAGGATTTCATAGGCTGCGGGCCATTTGTCTTCCATGCCGCTCCAACCCGCCTTGAAGATGCGCGACGGCGAGAAATCGCAATCGTTCACAGCGTTCGGGTTCGGGCCCCAAGCGGGATCGGTGAAACAGGCGTCTTCCCCGGCTGGCAGTTCGACGAATTGCACATCATAGGCCGACATGGCCCAATGCGGTTGCCAGAAGGTGATCAGCAGCGGCGAGTTGCGCTCGGTCGAGGCCCGAAGCTCGGCAATCAAAGCCCCCTCGGAACCTGCGGGAACCGCTTTGAACGGCAGATCCAGGCCCACCATACGGTCAGCGCCGGGCGTACCCCAATCGGCCGGGTAATCGACCAGACGGCCCCCGGGCAGCGTTTCGGCCGTCGCAAACACCTGCGCGCAGTCCTTCAGCGCTTCCCATGCGGGCAGGCCGGGACACAGATCAGCCACATGCGCGGGATAGGCGATGCCTTCTTTGGCGTCGAGGCCCAGATCGCCGATTTCAACGACGGTGCCTTCGTCGATCTTCTTGGCATATTCATCCGATACGTTGGACGACCAGATTTCCAGGGTCGCGTCGATGTCACCATCGGCCAACGCCTGGAACTGATTCATCATGCCTGCAGTCACATATTCCACATTGTATCCGGCAGCTTTCAGCATCTCACCCGCGACATGGGTGGTCACGTGCTGGCCAGTCCATTCGTTGATCGCCAGTTTGATCGGCTGATCCACGGCCCCCATCTCGGCGGCATAGGCAGAGCCTGCAACGGTCAGCGCCATCAGGCTTACACTCAGTTTTTTCATTGATTTTCTCCCTGCAATATTCGTTTTGCCCGGTCCGACGCGCTGTTACGCGCCAGTCGGCTTGTCATGTGACAAATCCATGTCGCAACATGCACAAAAACTGGCGAAGAAGGGAAGCAGACAGTTCGGCGCGGCACGGAATAACTCACCCCTTTGCCCCAGTGTTTCCCCTCTTTCAGCATCATGCTAGGCGCCCGCGCCCACTGCATTTCCCCAGCATTGCGGTGCGGATATTGATTGACGAGTCAATCACAAACCAGAATCACCCACTTTGTCGAGCATTTCTTTTGGGCTTGGGATGTTTTTTTACCTTGGCAGGCATGTGTCCCGGGCCACCTTGCAACATCGACCGCAAAACGCGACGCTAGGTTTGGAGGATTCTGCAGATGCGCCATTTCGACGAGATTTTCGCCATAGCCGCCAACCGTCACGGCGGGACAGATGCCCTGAGCAACAAGCTTTCCAAACCCAAAAGCCCTGCGGAACTGGCTGAAATGCCCGAAGATCGCTGGCTGTCGATTATCACGAAATGCATCTTTCAGGCCGGGTTTAACTGGAAGGTCATCGAAAACAAATGGGACGGGTTCGAAACCGCTTTTGACGGGTTCGACATTGGACGCTGCGCCTTTATGGACGACGAAAAGTTCGATGCTCTGCTACAGGACACTCGGATCGTGCGCAATGGCACCAAGATCGCCACGGTCCGCGACAATGCCGCCTTTTTGCTGGAACTGCGCCAAGAAGGTGGCGTCGGAAAGATTCTGGGAGGGTGGCCTTCGGATGACTATGTCGGTTTGCTGAACATGCTAAGCAAGCGAGGGTCGCGCCTGGGTGGCGCATCGGCGCAATATGCGATGCGATTTGCGGGGCGTGACAGTTTCATCCTGTCGCAGGATGTGACAGCACGGTTGGTGGCCGAGGGTGTGGTCGATAAGCCGCCGACATCGAAAAAGGCCATGGCCTCGGTTCAAGCGGCATTCAACACATGGATGGAACAGTCCGGGCAATCTCTGACGGAAATCAGCCGCGTCCTAGCAATGAGCCTGTAAAAAACCATTTGCACACGAGTGCTGCCAGAATAGATTTTTTGTCATGTTGCGCCTCATTTTGATGACGTCCCTTTTGGTACTCACCGCTTGCGGTCGCCCCCTGACTGATCAGGAGGCTGCTTTTACCCGCACACTTCAGGGTGATACGCTGAAACTCAACAAAGTGCGGTTGGTCGAAGGCGCACCAGTTGCGCCAATAACTTTCTATCGTAAAGATCGGTCACGCCTTGCCTGCCGCGAGCGCATTTTTCCCGCCCCGAAAGAAGGTGTCGTCACCGCAAAACCCGCGGCAGTGGCCCTGTTCAACAAGGTCTATTTCACGCGTGACTGGTATCTGGACGATTACATGTCCGAATTCCCGGATCGGATGAACCTGATCGCGGCGATGTTGCTGGGTCATGAACTGACCCATGTGTGGCAATGGCAAAACCGCAAGAAGACCGGCTATCATCCGCTGCGCGCCGCAGCCGAGCATGGCGGGAATAACGACCCCTATCAATTCGATCTGGAGAGCTCGCCAGATTTCCTTTCCTACGGGTTCGAACAGCAGGGCGCCATTGTCGAAGAATACATTTGTTGCCGGGCGCTGGATCCTTCGGCACCCCGCACCAGACGTCTGCACGAGATGCTGGGCGCACATTTCGATCTGGCTCCGCTACGTGGTGACAAGCGTGAAAGCGCAGTGGTCATCCCCTGGGCCGATGCCGAGATCAAAGGAATCTGTCGGTAACGTTCAGTTGGCCTGCAGCGTCTGCAGATAAGCCACCAGATCCACGATCGGCTGGCTGGTCAGGATCGGCTGCCCATCTGGTGTTTTCATCGCCGTATCCTGCCCTTCGAAATACGGTCCATAGACTGGCATCGGGCTGCCATGGCTGACCAGCGGGTCTCGTCCATCTATGCGCGCCACAACACGAGCGGTCGGGAATACCCCTTCGCTGCTTGCAAGCCGCGTCAGGTCAGTTGGCTGAATAACAAGGACGCCTGCCATTGGACCATAGCCCGTCGCGTCGATCCCGTGGCAGGTTGCACAATAATGCTGGTACAGCTCGGCGCCGGTATCTGCATCCTGCGCGCTGACCTGAGACGCCGTCACAAACGCCGCTATCGATAGCGCCCCCATTGCCTGTCTGATCATCACATCCTCCTGTCAGATTTGACATTTTCAGGCTTGCCCGTGCCTGGGCTTGGCGCAATGATCCAGATCAACGAGGCAATAGGAAAACCGCATGACACAATATGCTGCTATTATGCTTGTGGCTGGAATTGGGGTTCCGATCCTTGCCGCGTTGAATGCCGCATTGGGCAAATTGATCGGGTCGCCAACAACAGCGGCTGTGGTCCTGTTTGCGATAGCCTTTGCATCAAGTGCAGCCTTGATGGTGGTTTTTCCCGGCTTTGGCGCCCTTTCAAAAATTGCCGATGCCCCCAAGCACCTGCTTCTGGCCGGTGTGCTTGTCGCCTTTTATGTTCTGTCGATCACCCATGTTGCACCACATTTCGGGGTCGGCAACGCGGTGTTCTTTGTCCTTCTTGGGCAACTCGTCAGCACTGCAGCCATCGACCACTTCGGCTTGTTTGGCGCGCAGGTCACCCCGCTGACATGGGTTCGCGCAAGCGGTATCGCAGTGATGGCTGCAGGCGTTGCAATCACTCAACTGGCCTAAGCGCGCCTCCGTCCAGCCTTAGTGTTCGGTCCATCCGGGCGGCAAGCTGCATGTTATGTGTGGCGATCAGAGCCGAGAGCCCCTCGTCCCGCACCAAAGCCATCAGTGCGTCAAAAACCTGATCCGAGGTTTCAGGGTCCAAATTGCCGGTCGGCTCATCCGCAAGAAGAACCCGAGGTTTGTTGGCCAATGCGCGGCAGAAGGCCACGCGTTGCTGCTCACCACCAGACAGGGCGGCCGGCCGGTGATCGGCGCGCGCAGCGACGCCGACATGATCCAGAAGGGACATCGCCCGGTCCTGGGCCGCTCTCTCGGACACGCCATTGGCCAGCTGCGGGAGGGTAATATTCTCCAACGCGGTGAATTCTGGCAACAGATGGTGAAACTGGTAGACAAAGCCGACATCCTGCCGCCGCAACGCAGTTCGCGTGCGATCACCTTTCCCGGTCACGTTCTGGCCTGCAATCTCAACCGATCCTGTGTCGGGTGTGTCCAACAATCCGGCAATATGCAACAGCGTCGACTTACCGGCACCAGAGGGCGCCACAAGAGCCACGGCCTCGCCCGCACGCAGGTCCAAATCGACACCGCGCAACACCTGAACTTCGCCCGGCGTGCCTTTGAGGTAAGTCTTGGTCAGACCGGCCAATCGCATCATTACATCACTCATAGCGCAGCGCCTCAACAGGGTTCAGCCGCGCCGCGCGACGGGCGGGGAAATAGGTGACCAGGAAGGACAAGCCCAGAGATAGGCCAACGGCCTTGAGCACATCCGAAAGATGCAGCTCGGCAGGCAGCGCATAGATGCCGCGGATGGACGGATCCCAAACCCCGCCCCCCATCACAAAGTTCACAAAACTGAAGATTGGGTCGATATAGATTGCAAAGAGACAGCCCAGCACCACGCCCAACGCAGTGCCGATGATCCCGGTAAACGCGCCGCAGATAAAGAACACGCGCAGGATCGAGCCTTCGCTCAGCCCGATGGTGCGTAGGATGCCGATGTCTCGGCCCTTGTTTTTCACCAGCATGATCAGACCCGAGACGATGTTCATCGCCGCGATCAGAACCAGGATCGACAAGATGATGAACATGACGTTGTCTTCCACTTCAAGCGCGCGGAGGAACCCGCCCGAGGCATCCTGCCATGTCCAGATCTGACTGCGCTCGCCTGCGGCTTCAAGGATCGGGATCAGGATCGGCGTCAGTTCTTCGGGGCGGTCAACCATAACTTCGATCTCATCAGCCACACCCTCGCGGTTGAAAAAACCCTGCGCCTGTTCGAAGGGCATATAGACCCGCGTCCGGTCGATGTCATAACGCCCAGCAGAAAACACATAGACCACCTGATAGGCATTCACCCGGGGAGAGGTGCCAAACGCGGTCTTCACCCCATTGGGCGAGGTCAGCTTGATGGTATCGCCCACCGTCGCCCCGATGCTGCGCGCGACGCCTGAACCTATGGCAATGACGTCCTGGCCGTTCTGAAACATCGACAGATCACCAACCGCCTGTTCGCTTTCGGCGACACCGGGCAGCTCCAGCAAATCTTCGGGCTGGATGCCAAATACCTCAACCCCGCTGCTGCGGTCGCGATTGGTGATCAGAACCTGGCCTTTCACCAAAGGTGCGGCACGTTGAACCCCCGGAACCTGAGCGATCCGGTCGGCCATGTCCGTATAATCCGCAATGGTGCGATCTACCTGCCCCTGTGCGGTGAACTCACCCGATGAATACACGGTCACATGGGCGTTGGCCCCCAGAATGGTGCCGACGAATTCGGACCGGAAACCGGACCTGACGGCCAATGTGGCGATCAGAGCAAACACTGCCAGGGTAATCCCGATCAGCGATATCCAAGTCATCACGCTGACACCGCCTTCGGCACGGCGCGCGCGCAGGTAGCGCCAGGCGATTTTCCACTCAAAAAGCGCAAATGGCGGTGGGGTTTTGGCCATGTCTGCTCCGCTGGTTTTGTTTTGTGGCGACCCTCTCGGCAATTCGACCGGGGGTCAAGCCGGTTATCCGCCCACTTCGACCTGCCCTGTCAAAGCAGCGGTTCTGTTCAAGGCAGCCTCGGCGGTGGGACGATCACAAATACCCCGGCTTTCCAGCTCATGAAACACCCGGTCTCGAATGTCGGCGGGCAGCTTGTAAAGCGCCCTGTTATGCAAGCCAAGGGTCAGGGTTTCCGGATCGTCCAGGCGGGCAAGCTCTTCTGTCAGCTTTTGGGCCGAGAAGGACGGCCACAGCCCAATGCTGGTGTTTCCCGAGGGTTCGAACCAAGGCGCAAACCCGGCTTCGGATTTCAGACAATAGGCATTCAGCAACATGAACTCAGACGGGCGCCTGCGCGAGGCAAATAACGACTGAACCGACCCATGGCGCGCGTTTATCTCTTCCAGCAGGGCTATGATCAGCGACCGGCGCACGGGGTACGGCGTTGCGAAATTTGTGGTCTGCAGGCCCTCCATATTCGGGATCGACGCCCCCAGCGCATCAAAGCTCTGTTCCAGCCAGCGCTGATGATAATCGCTGTTCACACCGATAAACGGAATCCGCGCCGCACCACTGGCCGAGAAAAACTCGGCCTCCTTAAAGGGGCGCAGGAACAGGTTTTTGGTGTCCAGTATCACCATGTTTTCTGTGGCGGCAGCCCGCGCAGAGCCCAATTTCAGAACCTGCTGTGTTCGGTAGCCATTGTTGCCACGCCACCCGCCTTTGCGCGCCCCTGGAATGCGATATCGGTTCTCGACCAGAATTCTGTCCGAGATCGTCCGCTGCGCAGATTGCCCCGGGGCCAGCAAAACGTCATCGCCGCTGAGAACTTCGACCTTTGACCGCAACGGACCGTAAGAGGTCAAAATCGGATCCACCATCGCGCGCAGTGCCGGTTCGTCGACATCGTTCATGATCACCCGGATCGAGCCGACCTGATCAGGGTCAACAAATCGGGCAAAAGACAATGCCTGCAATTCAAGCAAGGGGAAGTCTTTGGAATAGACGACGGTTGTGAAGCTCAGCAAACCGTGGATCCTTTTGTGATTTTCGGCCCGTGTATCAGCAAATTCCAGGTGATCCAATTCCGCAACAAGCGCAGCAATCGCCGAATCAGTCGGGCATTTTTTGACAAACGGATGATCTCCACCTGCCCGATTATACCCTTGGTTGTGAAGCCCTTCACAGACAGCGCCGCATTGTTTCAGCTATGAAGTCAATGTGAGCATTCAGGGTCATACTGCACTCAAAATGCAACATTTTAGACGCAATATTATTTCGCTTTTTGATTATTTAACGAAACTTTGTCACCCTACTTTGTGGGGGAATTCATTTCCAGAGCGGGGGTCGCTCATGAATATTCGTACTGAAACAGAACAACCGGGCGCAATTTCGGCCCGGAAACTATCTACAGAAATTGATTGCGAGACCGCAGCACTGCTGCGCGCGGCGATACGCCCGATATTTTCCGGTGCCGCAAGCTGGGGCAATCTGACGGATATCCTGAAAGATAAAGGGTACCATTTGGCGTTTCGACAGGGGCGGTTATGTATCACCGATCGCATGACTGGCGACCGTGTTTGCGGAATACGCTTTCTGGGGTTCGAATTTAAGGACCTGGTCAATCGCTTGGGCCGTCCGATCGTTGTTCCACGCGGATCCGAGGCTGATGGTGATCTGCTATCCGTCCGACCGACTGCGGCAGGCCACTAATAGCGCCGCCAAAACTGTACGGATCGGCGGGCCGTTTTCCATAGGCTATGGCGTGCCGCCAGTTTGATCCCTTCCGGGGTATCTGGGCGCCGCAGTAATTCGATCATCAGATTGGCAGGCATGTGTCCGCGGCGGTAGAACCGGAAGAAATCCTGTTGGGTCAGGGTCCGCGCTGCATTGAAACCTGAATAGAATTGAACCCAGACACGGGCATAATCCTCGGCGGTTTTGACAATGTCGCTGGTTACGCCCCTGCCCCAGAACATGGAAACAGGCTCATCCGTGCGCTCTCCCTGATATCCGGTAGCGACAAGCCTCAGCATCAGGTCATAATCCGCAGCCACCCGAAACTGCGTGTCATGCCCGCCAAGCGCCTGAAACACATCCCGCCGCAGCAACACCGAATTATGGCAGAACGGCATCCGCTGCAGGATCGCTTTGAGCGACATGCGCTTTTCCCGACTTTCCGAACCGTCCTCGTATTTGCGCAGGGTCGAGCCATACAGGAAATCCGGTCGAGATTCCGCAAGCCGGTCGGCAAGGGTGTTCAAAATGCCATCCGATGCCAGCGAGTCATCCGAGTTTAGGAACAGCAGATAATCACCCTGTGCAGCCTCGGCGCCTTTGTTCATGGCATCATACAGGCCAGTATCAGGCGCGCTGATCACGCGCGTTCGTGGTGCACCTGCCGTCAGCTCTTCCAGAAACGCCACCGTGCCGTCATCCGATGCGCCATCCTGAATGATATGTTCGGCCCGGTCGCAACTCTGCCGGGCCATACAGGCTATGACTTCGCGGAAACTGTCCTGCCGCCCTTGGGACAGTAGGTTATATGTCGCCGTGATGACCGAGATCAGCGGCGCGTCGGTTTCAGGCGATACGCTCATAGATCTCGGCGATCTTGGTGACGGCGGCTTCGGGGCTCAACTCTTCGCTTTCGCCTGTGCGGCGGCAAGTCAGTTCCACCACACCGTTCTTCAGGCCGCGCGGACCGACCGTGATCCGCCAAGGCAGGCCGATCAAATCCATCGTGGCGAATTTACCGCCTGCCCGTTCGTTACGGTCATCATAAAGTGGCTCCAACCCCAGCACGGTCAGCGCGGCATAGAGTTTTTCACAGGCTGCGTCCGCTTCGTCATCGCCTTGTTTCAGGTTCACGATACCGCAATGGAACGGGGTCACACCCTCTGGCCAGATGATGCCCTTGTCGTCATGGCTGGCTTCAATGATCGCGCCAACCAAGCGGCTGACACCGATGCCGTGGCTACCCATATGGACCGGAACTGGTTTGCCATCGGGGCCTTGAACGGTTGCCCCAAGAGGTTCGGAATATTTTGTGCCGAAATAGAAGATCTGGCCAACTTCGATCCCGCGCGCCACACGGCGCCGATCTTCCGGCACCTGATTGAACAGCGCCTCGTCATGCGTCTCGTCGGTGCGGGCGTATTTTGAAGTGAACTCTTCCAGAATGGACTGACATTGACCACGGTCGTCATAGTCAATCTGACGGTCGCCAAAAGTCAGGTCGGTGACGGCGCTGTCATAGAATACCTCAGACTCGCCGGTTTCAGCCAAAACCAGGAATTCATGCGTATCGTCGCCACCGATTGGGCCGGAATCGGCGCGCATCGGGATCGCCTGCAAGCCCATGCGCTCATAGGTGCGCAGATATGTAACCAGGTGGCGGTTATAGGCGTGCAACGCATCCTCTTTGGTCAGGTCGAAATTATATCCGTCCTTCATATAGAACTCGCGGCCCCGCATCACGCCGAAACGCGGACGGATTTCATCGCGGAATTTCCACTGGATCTGATAGAGCGTCAGCGGCAGGTCCTTGTAGCTACTGACATGACCCCGAAAAATGTCGGTCACCAGTTCCTCTGCAGTCGGGGTAAAAAGCATGTCCCGGTCATGCCGGTCTTTCATTCGCAACATTTCCTGGCCGTAGTCGTCATAACGTCCGGATTCGCGCCACAGATCTGCCGATTGCATGACAGGCATCTGAATGGCGATGTGACCCGCTCGCGCCTGTTCTTCGTGCACGATGTTTTCCAGCTTGCGCAGAACTTTGAACCCCAGCGGGAGCCAGGAATAGATCCCAGCAGCGGCCTGCTTGATCATGCCCGCGCGCAGCATCAGCCGGTGGCTGACGATCTGAGCCTCGGAGGGGTTTTCCTTGAGAACGGGCAGAAAGTAACGGCTGAGGCGCATGGCTTGACCTTTAGAGGTAAAATTCGACTTCAAAGGTGATTATGCCAAAGCCCCGCCGGGGGCAATCACGCATTGGGATTTTACGACCACGGGCCTGTCGGTTTTTTGATTGACCCGCCAGTCAGCTGCGTCAAATGTGGCGGCAATGTAAAGTCACCGAGGCGCCCATGCAGACCATTCAAGAACCCGCCCGTCAGATCCCGGTTGTGCACAGCACAGATGTTCTTGTCGTAGGCTCTGGCCCTGCAGGTCTGGCCGCAGCGCTGGCGGCCGCACGAGCCGGGGCCGAAGTGTCGCTGGTCGACCGCTTCGGCTGCATGGGCGGCAATATCACTGCTGTCGGCGTTGAAGGCTTTGCTTGGTATCGCCACGAGCAAACGGTCGAGGCTGGCGGCATCGGCATGGAGTTCGAAACCCGCGCCAAGGAAATGGGTGCGGCGGTGCCAGAAAGTCAGTCGCTGAGTTATGAGTTGGACAGCGAAGGGTTCAAATTGGTCGCCGACAAACTGATCGAAGAGGCCGGTGTGCATCCGATGCTGCACCGGCAATTCGTGGCTCCGATCATGGACGGCGAGCGGATCACCGGCATCATCACCGAATCCAAAGCCGGGCGCGAGGCGATACTGGCGAAGGTTGTCATTGACGCTACCGGGGACGCAGATGTCGCCCATCGCGCCGGTGCGCCCACGCACAAGACCGCACGCGAAGACATGATGGCGGCCTCGGTCATGTTCCATCTGGCGGGCGTCGACAAGCGCGCCTTTATCGAAGGCGTAAAGGCCGACCCCCAGACCTATAAGGACTGGGGCGGTGGTGGCGAATGGAACATTGAGACCAGCGGTAAAGAGGACGACATGTACTCGCCCTTTGTGCACAAACCGTTCCAGCAGGCGATTGATCAGGGGCTGATCCCGGCACATCTGAACACCATCGCGGGCACTTGGGGCGCGATGCATGACACCGGTGAGCTGACCTATATGAACCTTATTCATCTGGCCGGGATCGATGGCACCGATCCCGACAGCATGACCCGCGGTGAGATCGAAGGGCGGCGTCAGTCAATGCTCGCCATCGAGGCGCTGCGCCGGTTCATGCCCGGGTGTGAGAACGCCCGGCTGCGGAATTTCGGGATGACCATCGGCATCCGCGACACCCGCAAAATCGACGCGGTGTACAACATGACCGAGGATGACGCCCGCCATCAGGGCCGGTTCGAAGACACCATCGGCATCTATCCCGAATTCATCGACGGCTATGGCATTTTGATCCTGCCCACGACTGGTCGGTACATGCATATCCCCTATCGGTCGATGCTGCCCAAAGGGATCAGAGGCTTGCTGGTCGCGGGCCGGTCACATGGGGCGGACCGGGTTGCCCATGCGGCGACGCGCAACATGGCTTGCTGTGCGGTCATGGGTCAGGGCGCGGGGATTGCTGCGGCGCTTTCACTCAAAAGCAACCAAGACCTCGATAAATTGAACCTTGCCCCGGTGCATAAAGAACTGGCACGGCAAGGCGTGAGGATGCGCTGATGGACCACATCCCAACAATCGACATTGCTCCGCTGGGTGACTCCAGCCACCCCGATTTCAACGCAACCGTTCAGGCAGTCATGGATGCCTGCACCCGGATTGGGTTCCTGTCGATTACCGGCACCGGCGTTTCGCGGGACACCGTCAACAACATGCGCACTTGCGTCCGGGAGATTTTCGACATCGACGATGATGCGAAATGGGATCAGGCGATCACACGCGAGAATTATCGCGGTTTTATCCCGATGGGGTTTTTCACCCCGAATGACGGGTCGGGCAAAGCGGATAAATACGAAGGCTACAAGCTGCATTATCAGGTGGACCTGGATGCACCCATCCGCCGAGATTGTGCCCTCTATGGCCCCAATATCTGGCCCTGTCATGTTCCACGGGCACAGGCAGTGATTCTGGATTACTGGTCAAAGCTGGACGGTGTCGCGCATATGCTGCTGGGCGCGCTGGAGATGGGATTGAAGCTACCTGCGAACCAGCTGCGAGACGCGTTTCATGATCCTATGACCAATATGTCTCTGCTGCACTATCCCCCTCAGGCCCCGGACGATACCGGCTATGGCATCCACCCGCATAAGGACACAGATGCGCTGACCATCATCGCCCCTGACCCGGTCGGCGGGCTTGAAGTTCAGACCCGCGATGGCGGCTGGATCACACCCGACTGCCCGCCGGGTGGATTTGTCGTCAATATCGGCGACATGCTAGAGCTTTGGTCGGGTGGCCGGTTGAAATCCACCCCTCACAGAGTGGTCAACCGATCGGGTCAGGAACGCTATTCCTTCCCGTATTTCGCGGTGCCGCGGCATGATGTGGTTGTCGAACCGCTTTTGACGCCTCTGCCCGGATTTGACCGTCCATCCGTTCATTGCGGCCATTGGTCTGCCGAAGTCTGGCGCACCAACTGGCCCGACGAAACAGCCCATGACGGCACCCCTGAACTGGGCACGTTAAGCGACTAGCCCCGCGCGATTCTGGCGGGTCATGAAGCGCTTGCATCGTGGGGCCGCATACGCCAAGAACATTTGCACGCGCCGAAACAAGGGGACAGCCATGGCTTTGCCGGTAAGAGATCAACTCAGGTACTGGGGCATCGCCGCAGTGGTTATTGTACTGCTGTTGTGGGCACTTGGCGATGTATTGCTGCCCTTTGTAATCGGTGGCGCGATTGCCTATTTCCTTGATCCTGTTGCGGATAGGCTTGAAAAGCTGGGCCTGTCCCGCATGGCCGCTACGGGGGTAATCACGGTTGTCGGCGTTTTGGGTTTCGTACTGCTTATCCTGATGGTCGTTCCGGCGCTGATCACCCAGTTGATCGACCTGGTCGAGGTTATGCCCAGCCTTCTCAAGCAGCTAAGAGGGTTTATCGAACAGCAATTCCCGTCGCTTTTGGACCGCGAATCCAACACGCACCAGTTTCTGGTGTCCTTGGGTGAGACGCTTCAGTCCAAAACTGGTGATGTCCTGCAATCTGTCGCTGCGTCGCTTGGATCAGCCATCAACGTGGTGGTTTTGCTGGTGATTGTCCCAGTAGTCACCGTCTACATGCTGTTGGACTGGGACCGCATGATTGCTCGTATCGCAGAGCTTTTGCCCCGCGACCACGCCCCCACCATCAAGCGGCTGGCTGGTGAGATTGACAGCGTTCTGGCCTCATTTGTACGTGGAATGGGCACAGTCTGCCTGATCCTGGGCACCTATTACGCCGTCGCGCTGATGGCCGTCGGACTGCAGTTCGGACTGGTCGTTGGATTTATCGCCGGCTTAGTCACGTTTATCCCTTATCTGGGCGCCCTGATCGGGGGCTCACTGGCCATTGGTTTGGCACTGTTCCAGTTCTGGGGAGACTGGACGCAAATTGGGCTGGTCGCAGCGGTCTTTGCATTGGGTCAGGTGGCCGAGGGCAATTTTCTGACGCCAAAGCTCGTCGGCAGCTCGGTCGGGTTGCACCCGGTCTGGCTGTTGCTGGCATTGTCGGTCTTTGGCGCCCTGTTCGGATTTGTCGGGATGCTGATCGCGGTGCCGGTCGCTGCAGCTCTTGGCGTTCTGGCGCGCTTTGCCACGTCGATCTATTTGGATAGCCGTCTGTATACTGGCCTTGTGGGTTTGGACCAGGAAGACGATTGAATGGCCCTACAGCTGAGCTTTGATCTACCGGCCAAGACTGCGCTGGGGCGCGAGGATTTTTTCGTCTCGCCCGCAAATGCGCTGGCCGTGGCCATGATCTCGGCCACCTCATGGCCGGGGAATAAACTGGTGCTCAGCGGACCTGCTGGTGCGGGCAAGACACATCTGGCCCATGTGTGGGCGGCAGAGACCGGTGGTCGAATTGTGCAGGCCTCGCAGATCAAGCACGACGAGGTTCCTGACCTCGCCCAAACACCGATCGCAGTGGAAGATGTCCCCATGATTGCTGGCGATATGGACCAGCAGAAAACCCTATTCCATTTGCACAATCTTGTGTTGGCAGAAGGCCACGCCCTGCTGATGACCGGGCGCCTGGCGCCAAATTTCTGGCAGTTGCCCTTGCCTGACCTGCAAAGCAGGATCGAAGGCGCACATCACGTTGCGCTGGACCCGCCCGATGACGCGCTACTGGGCGCCGTGCTGGCCAAACTGTTCGTAGACCGACAGCTGAACCCCGGACCCGAGGTCATCGCTTACCTCGTCAAACATATGGATCGCCGTTTCGAAACCGCCGCCAGCACTGTGGCGCTGCTGGATCAACTGGCGCTGTCCGAGAAACGAGACATCACGCGGGCTCTGGCCGTACGGGTACTGAGTGCGGAACTGGAAGATGCCGAAACCAGCGATTGACCCGTCCCCGGTGATTTCGCATCTTAAGCCTGGAATATCTGGACGAGATATGGATCAAGCCGTAGATACCAACATTCCCGACTGGGGACCTTTCGGAAAGCCGTTGTTTGACAACCCCGAGGCCCGCGCCCTGTCGCGCGTCGGCGTTGTTGATGTAGGGTCGAACTCGGTCAGGATGGTGATCTTTGATGGTGCGGCGCGATCGCCTGCCTATTTCTACAATGAAAAAGTCATGTGCGAGCTTGGCGCGGGCCTGTCCGAGACCGGCCGCCTGAACCCGCTTGGCAGGATACGTGCCCTGGCTGCGTTGAAGCGTTTTTCCCGGCTGTCAGACGATCTGGGTCTGCCGGGGCTGCACGTCGTGGCCACCGCCGCCGTGCGAGAGGCCAAGGATGGCTCGGATTTCTGCGCCGAAGTTCACGCGCTAACCGGGTTGACGGTCTCGGTCATCGACGGCGGGGAAGAGGCACGCCTGTCCGCTCAGGGCGTTTTACTGGGCTGGCCCGGTGCATATGGTCTGATCTGTGATATCGGCGGGTCCTCGATGGAGCTGGCCGAGATCGGTGGCGGCGACGTTGGTCGTCGCCTGTCATCGGCCCTGGGTCCGCTGAAGCTGCGGGATATCAAGGGCGGTCGTCGCGCGCGCAAGGCGCAAATCAAGGAGACGATGGAAAACCTGCGCGACCAGATGGGCCCTCAGCGCGATCGTCTGTTTCTGGTGGGCGGAAGCTGGCGGGCCTTTGCAAGGCTCGACATGCTGCGCCGGGGATATCCCCTGAACGTGCTGCATGAATATCGGATGACGACAAAGCAGGTGCATCAGACCATCAAATTCATCGAAAAGGGTGACCCGGAAAAACTGCGCAGTCTGGCAGGCGTCTCGGGTTCTCGGATGGCGCTGATCCCTTATGCTATGGATGTGCTTGCGCGACTGGTGCGAACGTTCAAACCCAAGGACATTGCCGTTTCCAGCTATGGCATCCGCGAAGGCCTGCTTTACGAACAGATGCCACAAATCCTGCGCGATCGTGACCCTCTGATCGAAGCCAGCTATTTTTCCGAAGCCAAAGATGCCCGCCTGCCCGGGTTTGGCAAACATCTGTTCGAATTCGTCATGCCTCTGTTCAAATCCGCGCCGGCCGCGCGGGTCAGGCTGATCAAGGCTGCGTGTCTATTGCACGATGTCAGTTGGCGCGCCCATCCGGATTACCGAGCTGAAACCTGCTTTGATTACGTAACTCGCGCCAACTTGGGCGGTTTAAAGCATTCCGAACGGGTCTATATCGGGCTGGCCCTGCAGCACAGGTATCGCAACAAGCGTGAGGGCAACCGGTTTACCCCTCTCTATGACTTGTTGGGTGAAAAAGATCAGGAACAGGCCGAGATTCTGGGCAAAGCCATGCGCTTCGGTGCAATGCTGTGGATGCAGAACGAAGCCACGATGGGCACGCTTCGGCTGTACCCTAAAAAACGTCAGCTAGAGCTGATTTTGCCCGAAGCCGCAGCCCCTCTCTTTAGCGAAGTGGCCGAAGCACGACTGAACTCATTGGCAAGCACGCTGAAATCCGAACCCCGCTTGATCATCAAAGGCTGACCCTCAGATATCAATCTCGCCTTCGGGCTCATTTTCGGGTTTTTCCGGCTCAACCTCGGGCTCGGGCGGCTTTTTGCGGATAATGATATCCCCGTTCGGCAGGATTTCCGGAGCCTCATAAACACTCCAGTCCTGTACTTCGGCGGCCAGTTCCGCCAGGGCCGGTCCCATTTCCTCAAAAAACGACTGCATCGCGGGGCCGAATTGATCTGCCAGCCCCAACAAATCCTCAAGCGCGGGTTCCATTTCCTGACGCAGCCCTTCAAAGAACAACTCAGCCCCTTGTTCCATCAAGGATTTGCCTGTGTCGTCCTCTGCCTGTGCCGGAACGCCCATGGCAGCTGTGACCACGCATATTGAAATGAACTTTTTCATGCTTCAGATATAAGTCGCCCACGCCGGCGATGAAAGGTCACAGATCAATATCCAGCGTGACAGGGAAGTGATCCGAGGCTGTCAGCAGCGCCTCGTGCAGGTCCCGCGAGGCATAGCATGCAGGGTCCTGGAAAGGATGCCATATGCGCCATTTCGGGCGCTTAACACGCAGCCCTTCGCTGATCATGACATAATCCAACAGCGCCTCAAGATGATCAGCCCTGTCGCGGCGCACAAAGCGCGCGGACGAGGGTAAGATTTCGGATTCAGCCTCATTTGCCATCACCGCATGCGGATCGAACAGACCGGTCTGCAACAGGATTTCGACAGATGAGCGCCCGAACAGGTTTTCAAACTCATCCAAGCCCGGCCCGTCGTTGAGATCGCCCAAAAGGATGACATGCTCGTCAGCCGCAATATGCGCCTGTACTCGCCGCCCCAACCAGACAGCCTGTGCAAGCTGTTTGCGTCGATTGGCGATGGATATCCGGATCGCCTCATCGCGGCTTTCTGCCCCATGCGGGGCTTTGGATTTCAGATGCGCTCCGATCAGGCGAAACGTCGCCCCGCCTGACGTCTGCGCTGACAACTCCATTGGCGGCTTGGAAAAGCGCACATGATCCTCGGTTGCATCAATATCCAGGTCGATCTTGAAAACGCCATCAAAACGAGGGGCAGCCCCTTTTCCTTCCTTGTTTCCTTTGGGATCATGGCGCAATGACAGGATCTGAGGATCGAAAAGAAACGCAAGTTCCTGATGGGTATCGTTCGGAAACCCCATGATCGCGTTTCCTATGCGCAGATCGAACGCTTCGGCAAACCCTTGCAGCGCACGCACCGTGTTCTGCGTCTTACCAGTATTCGGAGCTTCAACAATCAGCACGGCATCCGCATCGATTGCCGTCAGCACTTTTGCAATGGCCTCGATCTGTTCAGCTTTGGTGACATTGTATCTGCCGGACCAGCTGTCATCTACGATCAAGCGGTCTTGCCGGTCGAAGAGATTGGCGAACCATTCAATATTGTAGGTTGCCAATCGCATCGGTTCAGGCCTGCGCGCCTTTGATTTCATCCCAGGCGCGATTGATGTCGATCATCTTTTTTTCGGCCAGACGAATGGCCTCTTCCGGAACGCCTCGTGACATCATGGCGTCGGGATGAGTGTCGCGTACAAGTTGCCGCCAGACCTTACGAATGTCGGGCAGCGGCATATTCCGCGGCACACCCAGCACCGTATAGGGATCCTTTGGTGCATCCGGTACAAACCGTGCGCGTAAGGCCAGAAACTGAGCATCGGTCTGACCGAATATCCGGCTGACATCTTCCAGAAACTTATTTTCGTTGGGATGATAAAACCCGTCGGCCATTGCGATATGAAACAACCCCTCCATCAGGTCGCACAAGGTGGTGCTGTCTTCTGCGAACATATAGGCAATTTTGCTGGCATATTCCTGATACCCGGCGACATCGGTGCGCGCCATGTCAAAGACACGGGCTGCACCGGCCTCATCTTCGCGCGCGATCTGGAATACATCCCGAAAGGCAGTAACCTCGTCTCGCGTGACCTGCCCGTCGGCCTTGGCCATCTTGGCCCCCAGGGCGATGACCGCAATCGCAAAGGCGACCGAGCGTTCCGGCGGCGTGCGCAGTTTCTCGAACACGGCCGTCAGGCTTTCGCCCTGTGCAAGCGCGCTTAGCGCATCGGATATACGGATCCAAATCGACATGAGCGCACCCTAACCCGCTCTGTCGCGACTGTCAGGTGCGACAGATCACTGCGGGGCAAGAATTTTCTGCATCAGCACAAGATCCAACCACTGACCGCATTTAAACCCCACCTCGGGCATCTGGCCCACTTGTGTAAATCCGGCAGCCGTATGGAAAGCGATGGCCGCAGGGTTGGCCGAGGAAATGCCCGCAATCAGAACATGAACATTGTCCATCTGTGCGCGGGCTTCCAAGGCCTGCAACAATGCGCGGCCTATCCCCTGGCCCCGCGCCTGCGGTGCCAACAGGATCGAGTGTTCACGCGTATGGGCATAGCCCGGCCCTGACCGAAACGCACCATAGGTTGCGAAGCCCAGAACAACGCCGTCACGCTCGGCCACCAGAAACGCCGCCCCCCTGGAGACGATATCCAAGGCAACGGCGTCATCGTTGCGCAAGTCAGTGGTGAATGTGATCAGCGTATCGCGGATGATCGCATTCCAGATCGCCGCAACAGCGGGTGCATCTTCTGGCTGGGCTTGCCGGATGTTCATTCCAATACCCGTACCCCGTGCGGTGTGTCGATTTCGGCACGCAACGCCGCCGGACCGCTGTCGAACTCAACTTGCCCCAACGGCCCCACCGCTTTGGCGAGATCCAGCGCATCAGGGTGATAGACGACTAGGCGGCGCAGCTGGCAGCCACTGTCGTTCAGCATGTTTGCCGGGTGAAGGTCACCCTGCCACTGGATCAGCGCCGGGAAAAGATTATCAAACGGCAGGCGCCCATTGGGAGGCACCGCCATGCGCCAACGCAGCGCGCCACGGTTTAGGTCGATCGGTTGGCCGACTCCGTCAGGAAAGACCGTCAGCGAGGCCTCGATATCCGGAACCTGGCAAATCCAGTTGGTCAGGCGGGGAGCGCCCTGAAACCGATCTAGATCGAACCAGCGGGTTCTTTGCGGATTGGGTGCATCGGGGTCAATCGCGATGGCTTCCAGATACAAACCGTCCCGCAGGCCCAACAACCGGTTATGAGTTCCGAATTTCTCGTGCTTGCCGCCATCATGCAAGGGTACGCCCAGCGCCTGTTCGACATGAGCCGAAGCCTGTTCAAGCGTTTCGCCAGCAACCGCCAAGTGATCAAGTAACACGGATGAGCCCCCCAGATGACAAACGGCCAGACCGCAAGGGTCTGGCCGTATGTTTTCCTCAAAGGCGCTGGATCACAAGATTTTTCGACGAAAAATCTTGGTGCCGGTTCAATCTTTGGCTTCGCCGATCAAACGCAGGATATCTTGTGCCGCCTCTGGGATGTTCGTACCCGGACCAAAGATCGCCTTAACCCCGTGATCATAGAGGAACTTATAATCCTGTTGCGGGATGACACCTCCGCAGATGACGATGATATCCTCAGCCCCGGCCTTTTTCAGTTCTTCGACCAGCTGCGGGGCCAGCGTCTTGTGCCCGGCTGCCTGAGACGAAATGCCGACGACGTGGACGTCATTGTCCACCGCGTCTTGTGCTGCCTCGGCCGGCGTTTGGAACAGCGGGCCAACGTCCACGTCAAAGCCGATATCGGCAAAGGCTGTGGCGATCACCTTGGCTCCCCGGTCATGCCCGTCCTGCCCCATCTTGACAACCAGCAGGCGCGGGCGACGGCCTTCGGCCTCAGCAAAATCCTCAATGGACTTCTGGATGGCGGCAAAGCCTTCGTCGCCCTCATAGGCGGCCCCATAAACACCGGCCAGCGTTTTGACCTCGGCGCGGTGGCGACCAAATTCCTTTTCCATTGCCATGCTGATCTCTCCTACGGATGCGCGGGCACGGGCGGCTTCGACAGCAGCGGCCAGCAGGTTGCCGCCATCGCGGGCGGTGGTCGTCAGGGTGTCCAGCGCCATTTGGCAGGCAGCCTCATCGCGCGTGGCACGGATGCGTTCCAGACGTGCCACCTGCGCCTCGCGGACAGCCACGTTGTCGACATCCAGAATGTCTATCGGGTCTTCCCGTTCCTTGCGGTACTTGTTGACGCCGACGATTACCTCGTCACCCCGGTCGATCATCGCCTGCCGTCGGGCGGCGCTTTCTTCTATCCGAAGCTTTGGCATGCCGGATGCAACGGCCTTGGTCATGCCGCCCATTTCCTCGACCTCTTCCATAAGAGCCCAGGCTTTTTCGACCAGCTCATTGGTCAGGCTTTCGACATAGAAAGACCCGGCTAGCGGATCGACCACATCGGTCACCCCGGTTTCCTCTTGCAGCACCAGCTGCGTGTTCCGTGCAATGCGAGCAGAGAAATCGGTGGGCAGCGCAATCGCCTCGTCCAAGGCGTTAGTATGCAGCGATTGGGTGCCGCCCAGAACCGCACTCATCGCCTCATAGGCGGTGCGGATCACGTTGTTATAGGGGTCTTGTTCTTGCAGCGACACGCCCGAGGTCTGGCAATGGGTCCGCAGCATCTTAGAGCGCTCGGATTTCGCGCCGAAATCGGTCATCACCCGATGCCAAAGGGTACGGGCCGCACGCAGCTTGGCAATTTCCATGAAGAAATTCATGCCAACGGCAAAAAAGAACGACAAGCGACCAGCGAATTTGTCGACATCCATTCCGGCCTGTGTCGCTGCACGAACGTATTCGCGCCCATCAGCCAGCGTATAGGCCAGCTCCTGCACCAGGTTCGCCCCGGCCTCTTGCATGTGATAGCCCGAGATTGAGATCGAGTTGAATTTGGGCATATCATTCGACGTATATTCGATGATGTCCGAGATGATCTTCATCGAAGGCTCAGGCGGGTAGATATAGGTGTTACGCACCATGAATTCTTTCAGAATGTCATTCTGAATAGTGCCGGACAGGACGGATTTGTCGTGGCCCTGTTCCTCACCCGCTACAATGAAACTTGCCAGGATAGGAACCACGGCACCGTTCATGGTCATTGAGACCGAGACCTTGTCCAACGGGATGCCGTCGAACAGGATTTTCATGTCCTCTACGCTGTCGATGGCCACACCGGCCTTGCCCACATCGCCGACAACGCGTGGGTGGTCGCTGTCATATCCGCGGTGCGTGGCCAGATCGAAAGCCACCGAGACCCCCTGCTGACCCGCCGCCAGATTGCGACGGTAGAAGGCATTCGATTCCTCGGCGGTGGAAAACCCCGCATATTGGCGGATCGTCCAGGGACGACCGGCATACATTGTCGCCTTTACCCCGCGCGTGAACGGCCCAAACCCGGGCATGGAGCCCATATGCGGCAGATCAGCCGTATCTTCCTGCGTATAGAGTGGCTTGACGGCGATGCCTTCCAGCGTCTCTTTGGTCAGGTCGTCCAACGGGCGACCGCGCAGCTCTTTCTCGGCCAGCGCCTGCCAGTCTTTCCTATTGGTCATTGCGATATCCTTTTCTCAATTCGGGTCGCGCAAGGGCATGGCCCGCGCGTTATCATCCGTGGTTGCGCCCATTCGAATTGGGTGGGACGCAATATTTTATGGGCTGCGTGCATTTCGTTGGTCGCATTCGGGCGCGCAGGGACTATATTCAATCCAACAGGAGGCCCAATGACACGAACGCTAGCCTTTGTTTTTTCGGCGCTATTTCCACTGGCGGCGCTTGCAGCTGACGGGGCAGCCCCGGCTGACGATGAATTTGTCCGCCCTGTGGGGGATAGCGAGCTCAGCGAATATCTGTGGATCAAGCGGCCCATTGTTGTCTTCGCCGATACACCTGCTGACCCGCGATTCCAGCAGCAGGTCGACATGCTTTTGGAAGGGGAGGACGTCATGCGCGACCGCGATGTGGTCGTTCTGATCGACACTGACCCTGACGCCCGCTCACCCATCCGGTCAAAACTGCGCCCGCGCGGGTTCCAGATGGTGTTTGTCGACAAGGACGGCGTGGTCAAACTGCGCAAACCTTCCCCTTGGAGCGTGCGTGAAATCGGTCGCTCCATCGACAAGACCCCCCTGCGCCAACGCGAAATCCGTGAACGGCGCGAGGGCGGCTGAACGCGTTTCCCATACCCGACGGCCCCGGCGGCGACCGCCGGTTCCCTTGCAGGATATGACAAACGCGTGGTCATGATCATTCAAACTCGATGATCACATCATCCACGGCGAGGCTGTCGCCGGGGCCTGCGTTGATCTTGGCAACGGTGCCTTTTTTCTCGGCGCGCAGGATGTTTTCCATCTTCATCGCCTCGATGGTGCACAGCGCCTGACCTTCCTGCACTTCTTGGCCCACTTCGACATCGACCTTCACAATCAGGCCAGGCATCGGGCAGAGCAGCAGTTTCGAGGTATCCGGCGGCAGTTTCTCGGGCATCAGCTTGGCCAGTTCCGCCTGACGCGGACGGCGCACATGCACCTTCATATCCGCGCCCCGGTTGCGGATCCGGAACCCGCCCGAGATTTTGTCGGCCTTCAGAACCAGGGGGCTACCGTCTACGTCCAGCACCGCCAGTTGGTCGCCCGGCGTCCACTCCGAGGCTACGCGCAATGTCGCGCCGTCTTCGAATTTGACCGTCGCGCCCTCTTTATCCGCATTCACCTGAACTGCGTATTCCTGGCCGTGCAGGGTCACGACCCAGCGTTTGCCGACCTTGCGTTCATGGTTGTCCATCCGGCCCGATACACGGGTGCGGCGAATCTCGGCCACCCGGTGCATGGCGGCGCAGGAGGCTGCGATCTGGCGCAGGTCAGCCGCGGGCAGCTCTACGCCCTGGAACCCATCGGGGTACTGTTCTTCGATGAACGCGGTAGTCATCTCGCCCTTGATGAAGATCGGGTGATCCATCACTGCCGACAGGAACGGCAGATTGTGCCCGATGCCTTCGACCTCGAAACTGTCCAGCGCCACCCGCATCGCCTCAATCGCTTGATCACGGGTCGGGGCCCAGGTGCACAATTTGGCGATCATCGGATCATAATACATACTGATCTCACCGCCTTCATAGACGCCGGTATCGTTGCGAACGGCGGCCTCTCCGCTGGGGGCCTCACCCTGCCATTTGTCATTTACCAACAGCGGACCAGCGGCAGTTTCCTGCGGCGGGCGGTAGCGCGTCAAACGACCAATGGACGGCAAGAAGCCACGGTAAGGATCTTCGGCATACAAACGGTTTTCAATCGCCCAGCCGGTCAGTGTGACATCGTCCTGCGAGATCGACAGCTTCTCACCGGCCGCGACGCGGATCATCTGTTCGACCAGATCGACACCAGTGATCAGTTCGGTCACCGGGTGTTCCACCTGCAGGCGTGTGTTCATTTCCAGAAAATAGAAGTTCTTGTCACCATCAACGATAAACTCGACCGTGCCAGCGCTGGCATAATCCACAGCCTTGGCCAAGGCCACCGCCTGTTCGCCCATTGCCTTGCGTGTCGCCTCGTCCAAGAAAGGCGATGGCGCCTCTTCCACAACCTTCTGGTTTCGGCGCTGAATCGAGCATTCGCGTTCGCCCAGATAGATGCCATTACCATGGCTGTCGCACAGAACCTGAATCTCGATGTGACGGGGTTGGGTCACGAATTTCTCGATGAAAATCCGGTCATCTCCAAAGGAATTCGCGGCTTCGTTCTTGGAGGACTGGAACCCTTCGCGCGCCTCGTCGTCGGTCCATGCGATCCGCATACCCTTGCCACCGCCGCCAGCACTGGCCTTGATCATGACCGGATATCCGATCTCATTCGAAATCTTGACGGCCTCGTCGGCGTCTTCGATCAGGCCCATATAGCCCGGAACCGTAGAGACGCCGGCCTCTTGCGCGATCTTTTTAGAGGTGATCTTGTCACCCATGCTTTCAATCGCACCGACCGGAGGGCCGATAAAGGCCACGCCTTCGGCATCCAGCGCTTGGGCGAATCTCGAGTTTTCCGACAGAAAACCATACCCCGGGTGAACCGCCTGCGCGCCGCTCTGACGGATTGCCTCCATTACCCGGTCGATGACGATATAGGACTGGTTTGCAGGCGGTGGGCCAATATGCACCGCCTCATCCGCCATCGATACATGCAGGGCGTTCTTGTCCGCGTCAGAATAGATGGCGACCGTGCCGATGCCCATCTTGCGGGCGGTTTTGATAACCCGGCAGGCGATCTCGCCCCGGTTGGCGATCAGGATCTTGTTGAACATGGAACGTCCTCTGTCTTGAAGTTCTGGAAACGCAAAACGCCGCCGCGGGGCAATAGCCCCGCGGCGGCGTGTCGCGCGATGACGGTCGGGGCGACGGGGGCCCCGAAGATTTCGTTATCTACAGTTGTTCTGGGTCTTGCAGTAAAGCACGTTGCCTGCCGCGCCGACCACGGCACCCAACAGCGGGTCGGCACTGACGACTGCCGCGCCAACGGCGCCGGCTCCGCCGCCAAGCAACGCCTGCTCGCCGGTCGAGTCTCCGCACGCCGCGAGCCCTGCACAGGTCGCCATTGCAAGAATGACTTTCGAGATTCGCATGATGTCTGCCCTTTTTGGTTTTTTAACAATTTCAGAGCCAGATGCGGGAAATCGCCACTGTTATTCAATAACGAGCGTACTGAAATGCCCATTTGCGCAGTTTTATGCCATCCAATGACTGAAGTTTGCACAAAGAAAAACGCGGGCAGGACATTGTGAAAACCACAAGCCTGCCCGCGGAAGGAAGGGGTACGGAATAGTAGGTGCGCGTGCGACGCAGGCAAAGTAGAGCCGCACGACCCGCTCACCATGCACGGCCCGGTTGCACCTGCAAACCGGGATTGGCCAGTGGTGAAATTTCCGGCCAGAATCTGCCCATTCAGCGAAATATCGCGCAGAAACGCGCCGATTCCGCTCGCATGAACTTTGGTTGGGCAGGGCGAAATTCGCACCCCGACCGTCACGCAAACCTTTGTTTTATCAACACTACCTGAGATCACATGACCTGAAGAATTCGATCCTAAGTCGCCGCGGCCAACCCCCGCCGACCGGCCTTTTTCCTGCCCAAGCCTTGATGGTTCTCCCGCCACCAAGCCACGGGTTATACACGCCATAGAATCAGCGGTTTGCGCCGTTTCCCTCAGGTATTTTGCGCGATTGTCACGCGCCCGATCTGCACAGCGCACATATCCTTCTTGGCCCAACCGGGGCAAAGAAACCCTGTTGGAATTTCCAAGGCGTTTATGTGCGACGACGTCGATCACCTTCAGCTATCCCCGCCGAAAATGTCAGGAAACGAGGCTCTGGCCACGCTCGGATCAATGACCAGCAATGCATCATAGCTGGCGGGGTCAAACGGATCCTCCGCCGGAATGACCTCACGCCCGAAAAACCAGCTCAGGCGACCGGCATCCAGATTGCCACGTTCGAATGGCTGGTCGCCGAAATGCTCCCACAAGGCCTCGATAAAGGCTGCATCCGCGCGACGATCAGCAGGTTTACGATCCCGGAACCGTTCACGCGTTGTCAGTGGGGTAACACCCTTTGGGTTGGCCCGTCTGATAGTGAATTGATAATCCGTCCCGGTCAGACGGCCGGGAAATCCGCGATGTTTCAACATTTCAGCGCCTCTTCGCTAAGGTCCTTTGAGGCGAAGGGGAATGCACAGAAATTGTGGTAATTGACAACCATTCTCAAATCCCTCCGTCCCAGACACATTGGGAATCCTGCAGAAGATACGCTTCGAAGAACTGCGTGGCATCCGGTGCGGTATGGCCAAAATCTATCGGCTTGTTCGACAGGGAAATCACAACCCTGGCTGGTTCCAGCTTGTGGTGCGCGACATAGGCCACGGCCAGCGTCTGACACAGGTGCTCCATGTCGATCGTGGCGACATCATATCCAATGCGTCCCACATCCGAGCCGATCTTTGGCGCGATGAACCGAAAGCGCAGCCATAACTCGCCCGGATTGTTGTCCAGCAGGACGTCGTTCAGATGTACAGGCTGCCCAGAGGGAACCGGCACCAATGCTTCAGCGAATGTAGGCGAACCAAGACAGAGAATTGCCAGACATAAGGCGCGATCCCAGACCCACCAAAGGTGAGCTCCTCTCTCCGGGATCGCGCGCGCATGCCTACTGGCCCGCGCTTTTCTATGTCCAATAAGGCATTTCATTTAGCAGCTTTGCTCTCAAAGTCAAATTCGCCGTTTGGGGGTCTTTCCACCAACGTGCCGAGAGGCAGGCACACCAGAGCGCCTGCCCCGCGACCGTCAGCTTACAGCGGAATGTTATCGTGCTTCTTCCAGGGGTTTTTCAGTTGCTTGTTACGCAAGCTGGCAAAAGCTCGCGATACGCGGCGGCGGGTCGAATGCGGCATGATCACCTCATCAATGAATCCACGTTCCGCAGCCACAAACGGGTTGGCAAACCGGTCCTCATAGTCCTGAGCGTGCTGTGCGATTTTGTCGGCATCGCCCAGATCCGCACGGTGGATGATTTCGGTCGCGCCCTTGGCCCCCATCACCGCGATCTCGGCGGTTGGCCAAGCATAGTTGAAATCGCCACGCAGATGTTTGGATGCCATCACGTCATAGGCACCGCCATAGGCCTTTCGGGTGATCACTGTGACCTTCGGAACGGTCGCCTCGCCATAGGCAAACAGCAGTTTTGCGCCATGTTTGATCACACCGCCATATTCCTGCGAGGTTCCCGGCAAAAAGCCCGGCACGTCGACCAGTGTCAAAATCGGAATTTCA
Source organism: Ruegeria sp. CDSA236 (assembly GCF_059611285.1). NCBI lineage: Bacteria > Pseudomonadati > Pseudomonadota > Alphaproteobacteria > Rhodobacterales > Roseobacteraceae > Ruegeria > Ruegeria sp. CDSA236. The sequence continues at coordinate 179,109 of NZ_JBXWPG010000002.1, read as the reverse complement.
AAGCAATCACAGAACCGGACGAAACGCGCGGCCTTGCGGCTGCTGTCGATATCCAGACAGCCGGCCAGCACCATCGGCTGGTTGGCTACAACACCTACGGTCTGACCTTCCAGACGGATAAAGCCCGTGATGATGTTCTTGGCGTAATCTTCTTGAATTTCGTAAAAATCACCCTCGTCCGCCACTTTGGCAATGAGTTCTTTCATGTCATAAGGCGTGTTCGGGTTGTCCGGGATCAACGTATCCAGCGAAGCCTCAATCCGGCCCGGTTCGTCAAAGAAGGGACGAACGGGCGGTTTTTCCTTGTTGTTCAACGGTAGGAAATCGACAAGACGGCGCACTTCGGCCAGTGCTTCGACATCATTTTCGAATGCACCGTCGGCAACCGAAGATTTCTTGGTGTGGGTCGATGCACCGCCCAGCTCTTCGGCGGTTACAACCTCATTGGTGACTGTCTTGACGACATCGGGGCCCGTCACAAACATGTACGAGGTGTCTTTGACCATAAAGATAAAGTCGGTCATCGCCGGACTGTAGACGGCGCCACCGGCGCAGGGGCCCATGATCACACTGATCTGCGGAACCACGCCCGAGGCCATGATGTTACGCTGGAACACCTCGGCATAACCCGCAAGCGAGGCCACACCTTCCTGGATTCGCGCACCACCCGAATCGTTGATGCCGATCACCGGAGCACCATTCTGGATTGCCATGTCCATGATCTTGCAGATTTTCTGCGCGTGGGTTTCCGACAGAGACCCGCCGAAAACGGTGAAATCCTGGCTGAAGACATAGACCATACGACCGTTGATTGTGCCCCATCCGGTGACGACACCATCGCCTGCAGGCTTTTGATTTTCCATCCCGAAATCCGTGCAGCGATGGCTGACAAACATGTCGAATTCTTCGAAACTGCCTTCATCCACTAACAGCTCTATGCGTTCGCGTGCGGTCAGCTTTCCCCGCGCATGCTGCGCATCAATACGTTTTTGCCCACCCCCCAGCCGTGCATCGTTGCGGCGGCCTTCAAGCTCGGAAAGGATGTCTTTCATAACGATGATCCCCTTTGAAATTTGGCGCGACACTATACCTAGTTTCGTTCAGACCAAAGCCTCATTCGGCAAATTTGCAAATCTTTGAAAATACAGTTCCGGGTAATTGTAAACATGCAAAGTTTCGCACTGAGACACGGTCACGGATGGCAATCCCAAAAACCGTCACTATACATGTGAACCATGCAGTTTACTTTTTCGCCAGCGCGTCGTTCGCCCCCCACCATTGCCACACTTGTGATGCTATCCGGGCTGTCAGCACTGAGCTTGAATCTTTTCCTTCCCAGCCTGCCCAATATGGCCGCGTATTTTGACGCAGACTACAAAGTCATGCAGTTGTCGATCGCTCTGTATCTGATGATCAGCGCAGTAATCCAAATTCTGATCGGCCCCATCGCAGATAAGGTGGGCCGCAGGCCGGTTATTCTCTGGGGATTGGTTCTGTTTCTGATTGCGACACTGGGTTGCATCTACTCCCCGAACGCCGAAGTATTTCTGGCCTTCAGGATGTTTCAAGCGGTCGTAGCTGTTGGAATGGTCCTTAGCCGCGCAGCGGTGCGAGACCTTTACGAAGCAGATCAAGCCGCTTCAATGATCGGCTATGTCACCATGGGAATGGCCATTGTTCCAATGATCGGCCCTGCCATCGGCGGCTTTCTGGAAGAGAGCTTTGGCTGGAAGGCAAATTTCTGGCTTCCTTTCGGGCTGGGCCTACTGGCGCTAATGCTGACCTATTCCGACTTCGGAGAAACATCCCGCAAAAGCGGGCTGACCTTGCTGCAGCAGTTTCGTGAATACCCGGAATTGCTCAGATCCCCTCGGTTCTGGGGCTATTCCATGGCCTCAGCCCTGTCGTCGGGCGCTTTTTTCGCCTATCTGGGCGGCGCGCCTTTCGTCGGGACTGAACTGTTCGGCCTAACAGCGTCAGAACTGGGCATTTACTTCGGCGCCCCTGCGGTGGGTTATTTCTTCGGCAACTTCTTCAGCGGCAGGTTCTCTGTCCGCTTTGGCGTGAACCGGATGGTTCTTTGGGGGTGCTGGATGAACGCAACCGGCGTTGCACTGTCGACTATCGTGTTCCTTACGGGCTTCGGCTCGGTTCTCAGCTTCTTTGGGTTCATGACCATTGTTGGTGTGGGCAATGGTATGACCATTCCAAACGCAACTTCAGGCGCACTGTCCGTCCGCCCGCACCTGGCCGCGACAGCATCTGGGCTGAGCGGGGCCATCATGCTGGGCGGCGGAGCTGGCCTGAGCGCGCTCACGGGCGCAATACTAACCCATGAAACAGGCGCGATGCCGCTGCTGTGGCTGATGTTGGCCTCTGCAACATTTGCCATCGTTGCTATTGCCATCGTGATCCGGCGCGAACGGTATTTGGGCCTGTAACACGCCTTGCGCAGGACGGTTTGCAAAGCTAGCGTTCAAGATTAGAAAAGTTGCAAAGGTACGCCATGGCGACCCAAAAGCTCTATGCTGGTGCAAAACTGCGTGAAATGCGCACGCGCCTGACGCTGACACAAAAGGAATTCGCAGCCAAACTGGGGGTTTCGCTTCCCTATCTGAACCAGATGGAGAATAACAACCGCCCGATCTCGACCACGGTTGTTCTGGCTCTGGCGCAGGAATTCGGCATGGACGTGACCGAACTTAGCACTGGCGACAGCGAACGTCTGGTCTCAGACCTGCGCGAGGCGCTGGCGGACCCCGTGTTTGATGACGCCATGCCACCGCTCGCTGATCTGCGCCTAACAGCTTCAAACGCCCCCGCAATGGCCCGAGCGTTTATCGCCCTGCACCGCACGTATCGCCAGACGCATGAAAGGCTGGCCTCGCTGGACGAAGCCCTGGGACGTGAAGACGCACAGATTCAGGCCAGCCCCTGGGAAGAAGTGCGAGACTTTTTCCATTATTGCGACAACTACATAGACGCGGTTGACCGGGCCGCAGAACGATTTTCTGGCCGCGCCCAGGACAAAGGCGGAATTCGCGCCGCCGCAATCGAAAGCTTGGGTGAAAACGGTATTCGCGTTCAGTTCCCGGATATCGAAGAAACCCGGAAATACGATGCGGATAGCAAAACATTGCTGCTGTCATCACGGATTGCACCGCAAACACAAGTGTTTCAGCTGCTCTTGCAGGTATCCCTAATCAATCAGGACAAGCTGCTTGAAGCGACACTGGATTTCGCCAAATTTCACAGTGATGAGGCGCGCGCGATTGCGAAGATCGGCCTGGCGAATTATTTCGCTGGCGCCTCTCTGATGCCTTATGGCGAATTTCTCAGTGCAGCCCAGCTTTACCGCCATGATTTGGAATTGCTCAGCAATCGTTTTGGAGCATCCATCGAACAGGTGGCCCACAGGCTTTCGACACTGCAGCGCCCCGGTGCAAAGGGGATACCATTTTTCTTTGTTCGGGTGGATCAGGCCGGAACGATCACAAAACGCCACTCCGCCACGCGCCTGCAATTTGCGCGCTTTGGCGGTGCGTGCCCGTTGTGGAATGTGCACCGCGCCTTTGAAACTCCGGGTCACTTCCTGCGGCAGCTTGCCGAAACCCCGGACGGGGTCCGCTATATCTCGCTGGCGCGGGATGTTTCGAAATCGGGCGGTTCGTACGGAGCGCCTGTCCGGCGCTATGCGATTGCGCTGGGATGCGAGGTCCGCCACGCTGAAGCGTTGGTTTATGCGGACAATCTGGATATCTCAAACGCCAGTGCCTACGAGCCCATAGGTATCTCGTGCCGGATCTGCGAACGCCAGAACTGCCACCAACGGTCAGTTCCTCCGCTGGAACGTCGCCTGTCCATCGACACTCATACCCGCGGAACCCTACCCTATGAGGTCACCTGAGCTTTACCCGGCCTAAAACCGCGGCCAGCCGAAACGGGGGCAATGCCCCCGCCCAACCCTTAAGCGCTCGACAAAATCGCCCAGATCTCATCCTTCAGTGCGGCGCGTTTCTTGCGCAGCTCGCCTTCGGCAAGGTCCTCCATCGGCTCGACGTTAGTTTCCGCGCGGTGCACGATACGATTGACCTCATGATACTCTTCAGCCAGACGAGAAAAATGCGCATCGGACTGTTTAAGCTGACTGATCAATTCGACCTTGTCGGGAAACTCTTCGGCCAATTCGTGCGGGGTGTGGGACATTCCTGTTCGCTCCTTAGAAAATGCGTTGCGATTCAAGTCTATATTGGTCCCACTCCCCCCGCTTTGACGCGGATCAAATCAGCGCTGCGCCGAGGACCATAGCGGATGAATCCAAGGCTGATCATTGGCTTTGGGCAACGGATCTTTGCCCAGCAGATGATCCGAGACTTTCTCGCCCACCATGATCGACGGCGCATTAAGGTTGCCGTTGGTGATTTGCGGAAAGATCGAACTGTCCGCCACACGCAGCCGATCCACGCCGATCACCCGGCCTTCGGAGTCGACAACCGCGTTCTGGTCATCCGCCCGTCCCATCCTGCAGGTGCCGCAGGGATGATAGGCACTTTCGGCATGCTCAGCGATAAAGGCGTTCAACTCTTCATCTGTTTGTACCGCAGCACCGGGCTGAATCTCTTTCCCGGCAAAGGGTCTGAACGCCTCTTGCCCGAAAATCTCTCGCGTCAGGCGGATACAGGTGCGGAACTCCTCCCAGTCTTTTTCCTGGCTCATGTAATTGAACCGGATGACAGGTGCGTCCTCGGGTCGAGCCGAGCGCAATGTCACAGCACCCCGTGATTCCGATCGCATCGGACCCACATGTGCTTGGAACCCGTGCCCCTCGGCCGCAGCCTGCCCGTCATAGCGCACCGCCATCGGCAGGAAGTGGTACTGGATGTCGGGGTATTCGACACCCGGCCTTGATCGGATGAAGGCCGCGCTTTCGAACTGGTTCGAGGCACCAAGGCCGGTCTTGGTGAACAGCCATTGCGCCCCGATCAGGCCTTTGCTGACCAGGTTCCAGTGTTTGTAGAGCGTGATCGGCTGAAGCGAGGCTTGCTGGATATACAGCTCCAAATGGTCCTGTAGATTTGCGCCAACCCCCGGACGGTCTGCAACAACTCCGATCCCCTGCTCAGCCAAATGCGCAGCCGGGCCGATTCCAGACAGCATCAAAAGTTTCGGCGAATTGATGGACGAGGCTGCGATGACCACTTCGCGGCGGGCGCGGATGACCTCTGTCTTGCCGCCACGGATCAGTTCAACACCAACAGCGCTTCCGTTTTCCAGAACAATCCGGGTCGCAAGACCGCGCACGATATCGCAGTTCTCGCGCTTGAGCGCAGGCCGCAGATAAGCATTTGCCGCCGACCAGCGCCGCCCTTTCCAGACGGTCTGCTCCATCGGGCCGAAGCCTTCTTGCTTTTCACCGTTATAGTCGCCCGTGACTTCATACCCGGCTTGCTGGCCCGCATCGACAAAGGCCTGGAACAGCGGGTTCGCACGCGGGCCCCGCGACACATGCAGCGGCCCGTCAGTGCCCCGCCACGCGGAATCACCACCATGACCGCCGTCATGCCAGGTCTCCATCCGTTTGTAATACGGCAGAACATCCGCATAAGACCAACCATCCGCGCCCATCTCGGCCCAGGTATCGAAGTCCCGGGCGTGGCCGCGCACATAAACCATTCCGTTGATCGAAGAGGACCCACCAATCACCTTCCCTCGCGGGCAGGCCAGACGGCGGTTGTTCAGATGCGGCTCAGGCTCGGATTGATAGCCCCAGTCATAGCGCGACATGTTCATCGGATAGCTTAGCGCGGCGGGCATCTGGATAAACGGGCCCATGTCGGTACCGCCATGCTCGATCACCAGAACCGAGGCACCGGCCTCACTCAAACGATATGCCATCGCGCAGCCTGCGGAACCTGCGCCGACGATGACGAAATCTGCTTCCATTTTCGGGTCTCCATTCTCAACCGAAGCCAAGATTTTTCATCGAAAAATCTCTGCCTGACCGGAGAGGGTCTTGTTAATTCGGGTTGTTACTCTCCGCGTGGAAAGCGTTGGCTTTCCTCGACGATATTCAGATCCATGTGGTTACGCATGTACCGCTCAGATGCTTTCTGCAGGGGCTGGTAGTCCCACGGATAATACCCGCCCTGGCGCAACGCCTCGTACACGACCCAGCGACGCGCCTGGCTGGCGCGAACTTCGGCGTCGAACCGATCCAGATCCCAACGGGCATCGGACTTGGCACGCAAGGTCTGCAACGTTCCTGCATGCTCTGGCCTGTCTGCGAGGTTCTCCAACTCGGAAGGGTCCGCCTCGAGGTCGAACAGTTGATCAGGGTCTAGCGCACATCGGTTGTATTTCCATTTGCCATAACGCAAGGACACCAGTGGCGCATAAGAGGCCTCGGCTGCATATTCCATCGCGACCGGCGCACTGCGCTCGTGCCCCATGGCCAGCGGCACAAGGTTTTCGCCATCTGTCCACGGCGCGATCTCTGCCATATCGACACCGGCAAGAGCACCCAAGGTCGGCGTCACATCTATGGTCGAAACCGGAGCGTCGATCCGGCCCGCTGGCAGATCGGGTGCACAGATCATCAGCGGGACGCGGGATGACCCTTCATAGAAGGTCATCTTGAACCACAATCCGCGTTCACCAAGCATATCGCCATGATCCGAAACGAACAGGATGATCGCCTCTTGCCGCGTAGTCTCTAACACCTCGAGGATTTCTCCGACCTTGTCGTCCAGATAAGAGATATTGGCGAAATAAGCGCGGCGTGATTTGCGGGTATCTTCTTGAGTGATGTCAAAGCTGCGCCAGTCATTGGCGTCAAAAATCCGTTTCGAATGCGGGTCCTGATTATCATAACCAAGGTCGGCAATCTCGGGCAGAAGGTGCTCGCAATCTTCGTACAGGTCCCAGTATTTGCGACGTGCAACATAGGGATCATGCGGGTGGGTAAAGCTTACAGTCAGGCACCATGGACGGTCGTCCTTGCCACGGGCCAGATCGTATAGCTTGGACTTGGCGTTATAGGCCACCTCGTCATCATATTCCATTTGGTTGGAAATCTCGGCTACACCTGCGCCCGTGACCGAACCCATATTGTGATACCACCAGTCAATCCGCTCGCCTGGTTTACGGTAGTCCGGGGTCCAGCCGAAATCGGCGGGGTAGATGTCGGTGGTTAGGCGATCTTCAAACCCGTGCAACTGATCAGGCCCGACGAAATGCATCTTGCCCGACAGACAGGTATAGTACCCTGCACGGCGCAGATGGTGGGCATATGTCGGAATATCACTGCCAAACTCGGCGGCATTGTCATAGACACCAGTGCGCGACGGCAACTGACCGGACATAAAACTGGCCCGACCCGGCGCACACAGGGGCGACGCCGTATAGGCATTCGCAAATCGCGTGGATCGTTCGGCCAGCTTTTTCAGGTTTGGCGCATGCAGCCAGTCGACAGGACCGTCAGGAAAAAGGGTCCCGTTCAACTGATCCACCATCAGGATCAGAATATTAGGTTTAGTCATTTCTCGGCCTCGAGCAAGGTGCTGAGCACGCGCATCGCGTGGTTTACAGCCAGTTGCGGTTCTTCCGGGGCGCTCAGCGCGGCGTGGATATAAAGTCCGTCGATCAAGGCGATCATGTTCCCGGCCGCCTCAACCGGATCGGCCAAATGCGGGCGCAGCGCATAAACCAGGTTCGACCGGATTCGGGCCTGATAAATCTGCCACAATCGCAGGGCGTCGTCATTGGTCTGCGCAAGAACGTAGAATGTCATCCACGCTGCCGTCACATCCGGCGTGAAACAGGATGGGGCAAAGCATGCCCGGATGATCGCCTGCGCGCGTCCACTTGGCGTGGCTGCTTTCAGTTCGGACCGGACCTCTGCCCCGAAATCCGACAGGATGCGGCGCATCGCTGCCAGAAAAATCTGATCTTTACCGCCGAAATAGTGATGTGCCAGCGCGCTGGACATGCCAGCCCGCTTAGCGATCTGGCTGACGGTTACATCGAGGGATTTTTTCGACCCGAGCTCAGCAATCGTTGCCTTTACGATCGCATCACGGCGGATTGGCTCCATTCCGAGTTTCGGCATCCGTACCCCTCAACTGCTTTTGATAGAAAAACGCTAGGAGATTTTTATTGACTCGTCAATTAATAACGTTTTTTCGGCAAAAATCGGCTAGAGTTTAGGTGCAATACTGGGGGTCGTCAGGCTGCTGCGGTTCAACACGGCCTCGCGCCAGGCAATAAAACTGACTGCCAACAGAATCAGCGTGCCGCCGGCGACCACCCACAAATCTACGCTTTCGTGGAAAACCAACGCCCCAACCAGCGTGGCCCAGATCAGCTGTAAGAATGTGACGGGCTGCGTCACTGCTACGGGGGCGGCCTGCAGGGCCAAGGTCATCAGATAGTGTCCAAGTGTGGCAAAACAGGCAACCAGAAACAGCACACCCAAATCATGGAGACTTGGAGGGGACCACACGGCAATGGCGAAAGGTATCAGCGCCATCGTCACCCATATGGACATATGTGCAACCACGACCGAGGGCGGCAGATCTCGCACCAGCATCTTGGCCAGCAGGTAGGATGCACCAAGCGTCAACGAAGTCCCCAACATGGTCACGTGACCAACCGAGATATCCCGAAACCCAGGTCGGAGAATAATTGCGACACCGATCAATGCGACACCAATGGCGGCAATCCGGCGGAAGGCTAGTTTCTCGCCTAGAAACAGGACAGCACCCAATGTGACATAGACTGGCGTCATGTAGTTCATGGCCGTGACTTCGGCCAACGGAATTCGGGTCATGGAAAAAAACCACAGCATCACGGCAATGGCGTGAACCACCCCGCGGATGCCGAACAGTGTCAGATGCCTACGTGTCAGAGGTGTCGTAACGATCAGCCTTAACGCTGGCAGTAGGAACACCAACCCAAAGACAAAGCGCAGAAATGCGGCCTGTATCGGGTCCATGGAGGTGCCCAGAGATTTGACGAGCGCAGTCATGACAACAAAGGACAGACCGGCGGAAAACATCCAGAACATTCCCGCCAATGGCCGATAGGTGTTAGGTTGAGTTGTCATGTTAACGGTTCAACACCGAAACACAGGTGGGAACAAGACCTCAGATCGCCACCAGCTTGACCGCAATCGCCAGCATGACAAAACCGATAACAACATCCAGCACCTGCCATGCCCTTGGGCGGGCAAAGACCGGCGACAGAATCCTTGCCCCGTAGCCCAACGAGAAGAAGAAGACAAAGCTGGACAGCATCGCTCCAATAGCAAAGGCCAACCGGTCATCATATTGTGCAGATATCGACCCGATCAGAACCACCGTGTCCAGATAGACATGCGGATTCAACCAGGTGAATGCCAGCACGGTCAGCAGGACAGACCTCAGACTTGAACGTGTCCCTTCGCTGACATCCATGGAAGACCCGCCGCGCCAGGCCGATAGCAGGCTGCGCAACCCGTACCAGGTCAGAAACACAGCCCCGCCATAGCGCATGACCGGCTCGAACCAAGGAGCAGTCTGAGCAAGCGTTCCGAACCCGGCAACCCCTGCCGCAATCAGAATGGCATCCGATACGGCGCAGGTCAGGCATAGGGCAAAAACATGTTCGCGGCGCAGCCCTTGACGCAGGACAAAGGCGTTCTGCGCACCAATGGCCAAAATCAGACTAAAGCCCAGAGCGAATCCGGAAATCAGAGATGCGGACATGAAACCTCCTGTGTTCGATTTGATTGACTAGAGCCAGTCAGTCGACTTATCAAATTAAAGAAGTTACACTTGGTTAAGCTCTGCTAATGTTGCTGGATCCCAATCACCTTGCCGCACTTTCGGCCATTCTACGCCACGGAAGCTTTGACGCCGCCGCCACAGAGCTGTCGGTGACGCCTTCGGCGATATCGCAGCGGATCAAGTCATTAGAGGATCGGATAGGCGCCGCTCTGATCACTCGTGGTGCGCCCTGCACAGCGACACCCGCCGGCTTGCGCATTGCCAGATACGCCGAGGATATCGGGCTGCTTGAGGCACAGCTGGCCCGTGAACTTGCGTTGGAGGGAACCTCTGGCCCGACCCAGGTGCGCATTGCAATTCCTGCAGACAGTTTGGCCACATGGTTCATCGCTGCGATGGCCCAAACAGATGAATTGCTGTTCGATCTGGTAATTGATGATCAGGACCATTCGGCCGATTGGTTGCGCCGCGGTGAGGTCAGCGCGGCTGTTACCACCGGAGGGCAACCGGTCTCTGGCTGCGATGCCCATCCACTTGGGGATTTCAGGTATATTCCAACGGCCAGCCCAGGTTTTATGCAAAAATGGTTCCGGGACGGTGTAACCAAAAGCAGCCTTGCCATAGCACCGTGCCTGACCTTCAATCAAAAGGACGGTCTTCAGAAAGCCTGGTTTGCGAGAGAGTTTGGGCACCTCATTTCCCCGCCATCGCATTTTCTGCCATCCTCACACGGATTTGTGGATGCAGCGATCGCCGGCATCGGGTGGGGAATGAACCCGATTGAGCTGGTACAAAAGCCTTTGGCAGATGGCCTGTTGTGCCCCTTGATACCAGACACGCCCCTTGATGTTCCGCTGACCTGGCAGGTCGGGCGTGTCTTATCCTCGGCCCTTTCGCCGCTGACCGCCGCTGTAAAGCGCGCGGCTGTCGACGCGCTTATTCAACGATAGACAGGATTGGCCGATCAGGATGGCTCGGGCGCTTTAGGAATTGGCGTGACCACCCGGTAACAGGCAAAAGCTGCGATCAGGCTCACCAAGACAACGATCAAAACCGCCGCCGAGACCTCGTGCATATGTGCCAGACCAGCCAGCGCCGCCGACACGATGACCGCAACAATCCGCGAGATGCTTTTCACCGCAGCCGCCCCTTTGACCCGCTGATCAAACGGGGCGATATCCAGAAAATACAACTTTCGGGCACTGCTGATGCCTGTAACCGCCACGGTCACCACAAACAGGGCAACCGCGTGAGTGTGCACTTGATGACCGATATGGAGGTAATGGACCGTCAGCAGCCCTGCTCCAGTCAAGGCCACCATCAGAGTTCCGGATACCATGACCGCCCGGTGGGATTTCAGGTTAACAAACTGCCACAAAGGCGCAGAGACCAGATATCCAGAGGCCGACGAAATGATCATTGCGGTAAGACCTTTGGCCGAACTGTGATGTGCCTCGGCCGCCATCAGGGCAAAGAACGGAACCGATAGACTGACAACCACAATCGGAAGGCGCATGACCATATAGCGCCGGAACCAGGTCTGGTTGAACATCGCCAGAATATCGGTGAAATATTCGGACCAATGTCTTTTGCTTTCGTCCTCAGGCGATGTGGAAATTTTCTGATGCGGAACTTCGGACATCGCGAGGATTGATAGGCCAGACAACAGAAAAAACACCACTGCAACTCCGATCACAACCGAATGGCGCGCAAACGGAGGGTTGCCCAGCGTGATTTGATGGACCAACAGAACAAGACCGATTGCGCCCAATCCGCCGGCGCCTAACTGCAGATATCGCATGATCATCCGTGACCTGGACTGAACGTGCACGCCCAGCAGGTCAGTAAGCAGCAATGTCTGGATCTCACCCACAAGACCGATCAAAAAAAATGCGGCGATAAAGGCTGTGGCCGTGAACACGAGACTACCCGTCGCGGCCGCCGCCAGAGCCATGACAAGGCAGGCCCCGATCAATACTTCGGTCATAGCGATGCTGCGTTTCTTCTGTTCGCGCAGCGCAATCACCTGGGCCAGAAACACATCGGCGATCATGCTGCCGACCATACGGATCGAAACCAGCGCACCGGCGATGAACATCGGAAGTTCCAGCGAAACCGCAAGAAACGGCAAGACAATGGACGGGCTGCCAAGGGTCCAGGCGACCTGGGACAGAATGCTCTGCCCGGTCAGGACGGGCACATTACGTTTGGCCAATTCAGATTGGGGTTCGGTCATCTGCACTTTGACTCGCTGCTCCAGCTATTCGACCCAGCCTATGGGTTCGAACCTGATCGGCCAATAGCCCTATCCTCCAACCAACAAAAAACCCGGCCTGACGGCCGGGTTTCCAAATCTCAAGATGGGGGCAGATCAAAGCTGCGCCATCACCTCATCCGAGGCTTCGAAATTGGTAGTGACGCGCTGAACGTCATCATCATCTTCCAGCGCATCGACCAGCTTCATCAGCTTTTGCATATCCTCAAGCCCCAGCTCGGTCGTGGTGCTTGGCTTCCAAACCAGTTTGGTGGATTCCGTTTCACCCAGCGCGGCCTCGAGCGCGTTCGAGACGTCGTTCAGATCGGTGTCGGCGCACCAGATGATATGACCTTCGTCCGAGCTTTCAACATCTTCCGCGCCTGCCTCAATGGCCGCTTCGAACACGGTGTCGGCATCACCAACCGTATCTGGATAGACCACTTCACCCTTGCGTTCGAACATAAAGCCGACGGAACCTGTCTCGCCAAGATTGCCGCCATTCTTGGAAAAGGTCGAGCGCACAGTCGATGCGGTCCGGTTCCGGTTGTCGGTCATCGTCTCGACGATGACGGCCACGCCGTTGGGGCCATAGCCTTCATACCGGATTTCTTCATAGTCATCGCCGTCGCCTGCTTGCGATTTCTTGATCGCCCGGTCGATCACGTCTTTGGGGACCGAGTTCGACTTGGCCTCTTTCACCGCAAGACGCAGACGCGGGTTCTTGTCGGGATCGGGGTCGCCCATCTTAGCGGCAACGGTGATCTCTTTTGACAGCTTGGAAAACAGTTTGGACCGCGCGGCGTCCTGACGTCCCTTGCGGTGCTGGATATTGGCCCATTTGGAGTGGCCTGCCATGGTGCGTCCTCGTGATAGTGATTGCGTATTTGGCGCCCATATAGACGTTTGCGGGCCATGGGATCAAGAGACCGGCTTGCGACGGCTTCTTCTGCGAGTATGTTGGCGGTATGACGACAGATCAGATCATACTTTTCGCTCTCTTTGCCGCCGTATTCGGAATGCTGCTTTGGGGGCGGTTTCGCTATGATCTTGTTGCGTTTTCCGCGCTTCTGATCGGAGTGGTGTTGGGTGTCGTACCCGTCGATGACGCTTTTGCCGGTTTTGGTCACTCGGCAACCATCATCGTCGCGCTGGTTCTGGTCGTTTCGGCCGGGCTGGTCCGGTCCGGTGCGGTATTCTTGATCACGCGATCCCTGGTTGACGCGTCACGCGGCCTTGGGGCCCATATCGCCTTGATGGGCGGTATCGGGGCTGTTCTGTCCGCCTTCATGAATAACGTCGCTGCCTTGGCCCTATTGATGCCGGTCGACATTCAGACCGCACGAAAAGCCGGACGAGCCGTCGGCCTGACCCTAATGCCGCTCAGCTTTGCAACAATTCTGGGTGGGATGGCGACCCTGATTGGCACGCCACCGAACATCATCATCGCCTCAATCCGCGCAGAAACTCTGGGCGAGCCCTTTCGTATGTTCGATTTCGCCCCTGTGGGTGGCATTGCTGCGATTGCCGGGCTTGCTTTTGTCTCACTGGTGGGCTGGCGATTGATCCCGAACCGGGGACCGCAAACCGAAACCTCTGAGGCGCTGGCCGAATATATCGCAGAACTAACCGTCCCACCGGAATCGCCGTTGATCGGCAAACGGGTCAGCGAGCTTTATGAAGATGCCGAGAAATCTGACGTCGCCATCATCGGCCTGATCCGCGACGGCAAGCGCCGCTATGGCCGGTCGGCCCATGCAACACTGAATCAGGGTGACGCGCTGGTGCTTGAGGCCCGCCCCGAGGCGCTGGATGAATTCCGCGCGGCGCTGAAGCTGGATTTTTCGGACACACGTCGACAGGAGCTTCTGACCGCTGAAGGCGACGGGCTGGAAGTCGTCGAGGTTGTCGTGACCGAAAACGCCCGCATCACCGGGCGTACGGCGCAGGGGTTGGGATTGGCATGGCGGCAGAGCACCGTTTTGATGGGCATTTCGCGCCAGGGCCGCAGCATCACTGAACAGGTCCGCAAAACCGAGGTTGAGGCTGGCGACATCCTGTTGTTGCTGTGCCCGCGTGATCGCAGCGCCGATGTGACCGAATGGCTGGGATGCCTACCGCTGGCCCAACGTGGTTTGAACGTCACCGCCAATGAAAAGGCGTGGCTTGCGATTGGCCTGTTTGCCACCGCGGTGCTGGCGGCCAGTGTTGGGCTGATCTACCTGCCGGTCGCATTGGGGCTTGTTGTGGTTGCCTATGTGCTGACCAAGATCATGCCAATCGCGGATCTCTATACTCACATCGAATGGCCGGTGGTCGTTTTGCTGGGCTCGATGATCCCGCTGGGCAGCGCGCTGGAAACCTCGGGCGGCACCGAACTGATCGCCAATGCGCTGATCCAGTTAACTGACGGCCTGCCTGCATGGGCTATTCTGACCGTTCTGATGGTGGTCACCATGACCCTGTCGGACGTGTTGAACAACACCGCCACGGCGATTGTGGCGGCCCCGGTCGGCATTCAGATGGCCCGCACACTTGAGGTTTCCCCCGACCCGTTTCTGATGACGGTCGCCGTTGCAGCCTCGGCCGCGTTCCTGACGCCTATCGGGCATAAAAACAACACGCTGGTTCTGGGACCGGGTGGCTATCGGTTCGGAGACTACTGGCGCATGGGCCTGCCGCTGGAAATCCTGATCATTGCGGTTTCGATACCCGCCATCCTTGTGTTCTGGCCGCTGTGACGGGTAAGAGCCGTTTCATGAAACGATTTCTGATCCTGCAGTTACGCCCGGAAACCGATGCGTCCGATGCCGAATATGCCTCGATTCTGGACAAAACCGGCTTGAGCCCCGAACAGACCCACCGCATCCGGCTGGACTGCGAAGACCTGCCCGACGGTCTGGACGTGACCGACTATGCCGGGGTGATCGTCGGCGGTGGCCCCGGCTGTGTCAGCGATGATCCGACTGCAAAGTCGCACATGGATGCCCGAATCGAAGCCGCGATCATGGGCCTGATGCCGCAGATCACCGCGTGCGATCATCCGTTCATGGGGTGCTGCTATGGGCTGGGTATTCTTACCGCGCATCTGGGTGGCGATGTCAGCAAGGACCAGTTCGGAGAGCCCGTCGGCCCCTCGACCTGCCACGTGACAGAGGACGGTGCAACCGATCCACTGATCTCGGGGCTGGGTCAGAGTTTTGATGCTTTTGTGGGCCATAAAGAGGCTGTGCAATCCCTGCCAGATGGGTGCGTGCATCTGCTTGCCTCGGACCCTTGCCCCTTCCAGATGATCCGCTGGGGCCAGAATGTCTATGCCACACAGTTCCACCCCGAGGCTGATGCCCGCGACTTTGAAGAACGTATCACCATCTACAAACACCACGGCTATTTCCCGCCCGAAGATGCGCAGCGTCTGATCGACATTTGCCACGCCGCCAATGTCACTCTGCCCGGTGAAATCCTGCGCAGGTTCGCCCAACGCTACGGCTGACCCTACGGCGCGGTTGCCTGCGGCTTTGACCCTCGCTTACGCTAGTCCGAACGGCTTTGGGAGGAGTTGTAGTTGGATCTGCTTATTAATGTCGGCCTGCCACTATCGTTGGCCATAATCATGCTGTCCTTGGGTGTCGGGCTTGAGATCGCCGATTTCCGCCGGGTTGTCAGCAGACGATACCCTTTTGCGATAGGGGCGTTCTGCCAGGTGATCTTGCTTCCCATTGCGGCATTTACGACGGTCAAACTCTTTGCACTGCCACCGGAAATAGCAGTCGGTGTTATGCTCCTCAGCTTTTGCCCCGGCGGTGTTACTAGCAATATCCTGACTAAACTGGCCAAGGGTGATGTCGCTCTTTCCGTCAGCCTGACAGCCATCATCAGCTTGTTGTCGATGGTGACGGTACCCGTATTGGCCGCATGGTCGATCAATCACTTCATGGGCGAGGACGCACCCGAGGTTTCGATCGCCGGGCTGGCCATAGCGATGTTCCTTATCACCACCCTGCCCGTCGCTATCGGCGTCAGTATACGGCATTTCGCAAAAGGATTCGCAGAGCGGGTCGATGCCCCATTGTCCAAACTGGCTTCGATTCTTTTCGTCCTGATCGTTCTCGCCGCGCTGGCCGGGAACTGGGAAATGTTCGTCGAAAATTTGGGGCTGATGGGGTCGGCGTTGATCACCCTGAACATTGCGCTGCTGCTGATCGGGCTGGGACTGGCCCGCGCTGTGAACCTGTCATGGAACGAGAGCAAGACGATCTCAATCGAAACTGGCATCCAAAACTCGACTCTTGGCATCACATTGGCAGCGCTGATTACCAGCACGGAAAACGGGCTAAGCCCTCTTGCTCTGCCATCGGCCGTCTATGGTATCTTGATGTATGTCGTCGCCCTGCCATTTATCGCCTGGCTGCGCCGCAGCTGAGAGGAAAAAACATGACCAATAACACCGCAGATGCCATTGTCGTTGGGGCTGGGCTGGCCGGGCTTGCGGCCGCGGCCGAGCTAGGCGACCGCGGAAAAAAGGTGATCATACTGGATCAGGAACCCGGTCATTTCCTCGGCGGTCAGGCATTCTGGAGCCTCGGTGGACTGTTCATGGTCGACACTCCAGAACAGCGCAGGATGGGCATCAGGGACAGCCACGAACTGGCCTTGCGTGACTGGCAGGGCAGCGCGCAGTTTGACCGCGAAGAAGACGCTTGGCCCCGCAAATGGGCCGAGGCCTATGTCGAATTCGCCGCCGGTGAAATGCGGCCCTGGCTGCACGATATGGGGCTGCGATGGTTTCCTGTGGTTGGATGGGCCGAACGTGGCGGTTCTTATGCCGATGGGCATGGCAATTCGGTACCTCGGTTCCACATCACATGGGGCACCGGCCCTGGTGTTCTGGAACATTTCATCCGTCGCGTGCGCGAACATGTCAGCACAGGCCTGATCCAGCTGAAGTTCCGCCACCAAGTCAGCCATATCATTATGCAAAACGGCTGTGCCAAAGGCGTCTCGGGAGAGGTCTTGGCTGAGGACGCAGCCGCGCATGGCGCCAAGACCAACCGAGAAGAGGTTGGGGAATTCGAGGTCTATGCTCCTTCGGTCATCGTCAGTTCGGGCGGTATTGGTGGCAATTTCGAAATGGTGCGCAAGAACTGGCCGCGCGACCGCCTGGGCGAACCACCCAAAGACATGATCGCGGGCGTGCCGTTCCACGTTGACGGCCGCATGATCCCCATCAGCGAAAAGGCCGGTGGACATGTGATCAACGGCGACCGGATGTGGCATTACACCGAGGGCGTCAAAAACTGGAACCCTATCTGGCCATCGCACGGAATTCGTATCCTGCCCGGCCCAAGCTCTATGTGGTTTGACGCGCGCGGCAATCGTCTGTTGCCCCCTTGTTTGCCGGGGTTCGACACGTTGGGCACGCTGAAAGAGATCCTAAAGACCGGTTATGAATACAGCTGGTTTGTACTGACGCAGAAAGTCATCAAAAAGGAATTTGCGCTCTCCGGGTCGGAACAGAACCCGGATTTCACCTCGGGCAGCTGGAAAGAGGTTATCCGTCAGCGCATTTTGTCAGGATCGCAAGCCACCGCGCCGGTCGAGGCCTTCAAACAACACGGGGAAGACTTCATCGTTGCCAACACTCTGACCGAACTGGTCAGCGGCATGAACCAATTGGGTGGCGATCTGATCAATGAGGCGCATTTGCGCGCCCAGATCGAAGCGCGGGACTCACAGGTCGACAACCCGTTTACCAAGGACGCGCAGATGGCGGCTATTCTGGCGGCCCGCAACTATCGGGGTGACAGGTTGATCCGCACCGCCAAACCACACAAGTTCCTTGATCCTGCCAATGGGCCGCTAATCGCGGTCAAACTTCACATGCTGACGCGCAAAACGCTGGGCGGTTTGCAGACCAACCTCGACAGTCAGATGATCGGTGCAAACGGTCAGGTCGTTCCCGGGCTGTTCGCCGCAGGAGAGGTCGCCGGTTTCGGCGGCGGCGGCTATCACGGATACAACGCGCTGGAAGGCACATTTCTGGGCGGCTGCATCTTTTCCGGGCGCAACGCAGGACGGTCGCGCGCTGTGGCCTGATTACTGCGTGCGTATGAATTTCAGAACCGGGTCGCCTGCGCTGTCCAGCAGCGCAAGGCTATTGCCTGCCACCGCATAAGTGGCCACGTTTTGCAGGGCGACAAAGAACTGATCCTCGACCTGCTCCATCTCGGGCGGGCAGGCCATCAAAGTGGCCGCAATATTGCCTGGAAACGTAAGCGAATTTCCGGAAATTTCGACCTGCCCTGTGAAACGGTTGCAACCGCCTGAGCCGCTAAAGGCACCGCCTTGCGCAAACTCAAGCTGCGGGGCGCGTTCGCTGTTCAGCACGGCCCCATCCACACCAATCGCCGTCCAGCTTGTGTTTTCCAGCCCCGCCGACGTGGGGCCGCCCGTCTTGACCAACAAAAGGTCGGCTGTATCCGGCGCACCATTGGTCAGGACCGGATACACCGTGTCGGTCGTAAACAGCAGTTGTGACCCACGATATATTGCCCCCCGCACCGCATAGGTCATCCCGTCACGGATCAGAGCATCATCATAGGTCAATTCAAACTCGGCAGGCACCCCGCTCAGCACGTAGCGCTGCGCAGCCAGCGTTACCGCTGGCGCATCCGCAAGCGATATATCCTGCAGCTCGATATATAGCGTCGCGTCTTCAGGCACGGCAATCCGTTCGCGGTAGGAGGCGGTACCGGTCACCGAACCAGCCGATACATCGCTGCCAATCAGCGCCACCATAATCGCACCCATTACGATCAACTGACCAAATTTTGGAAAAGGCATAATCCTGTCCTTTCGTCCAAGTTCTAGAGGAAAAGATTGTGTCTGGATCAGCCT
Organism: Ruegeria sp. CDSA236; assembly: GCF_059611285.1. Lineage (NCBI taxonomy): Bacteria > Pseudomonadati > Pseudomonadota > Alphaproteobacteria > Rhodobacterales > Roseobacteraceae > Ruegeria > Ruegeria sp. CDSA236. Next base: position 160,194 of record NZ_JBXWPG010000002.1, on the reverse strand, counting down.
TTACAAGACCGTCAGCGCAAAACCGGCGGGTTCGCGCCGGTGTCACAACGGCCAGATGATCGGAATAAGCAACGAAGCAAGCAGCCCGACCGTCAGGTTCAAGGGGATGCCAACCTTCATGAAATCGACAAACCGATATCCCCCCGGACCATAGACCATCATGTTGGTCTGATATCCGATTGGTGTCGCAAAGGATGCAGATGCCGCCAACATCACCGCAACTACCAGCGGCCTTGGGTCTACGCCGACGGCCTGCGCCAACCCGATTGCGATTGGCGTGACCACTACCGCAACGGCGTTGTTGGAGACGAGTTCGGTAAGCACCGAGGTCAAAACATAGATGGCCCAAACGATCAGGAACGGTGGCAGCGCACTAAGCCCAGGTGCGATTGCATCGACGATCAGGGAAACCGCCCCGGACTTATCAAGCGCGGCCCCGATGGCCAGCATCGAGAATATCAATGCCAGAAGTCGCCCTTCGATAAAGGAAAACGCCTCATCCGCGTCTATGCAGCGGGTGACCAGAACCAGAGCGACCGCAAGAATGGACAGCAGCAGAATTGGCGCCACACCTAAAGCAGCCAATACGACGATCCCGATAAGTGCGCCAATCGCCACCGGAGCGTGATTGCGGCGGAACGCCCGCGCCGAGGGCTGTGTCACGTCGACCATATCCATATCAGCGGCAAGCTTCTGGATATCGGCAGGCGATCCCTCCAACAGCAGAGTATCCCCGACTCGCACCACGAGGTCGTCTAGTTGACGACCGATATTCTGGTTCCGCCGATGTACCGCCAGAACGTAGACACCATAGCGGCGGCGCAGGCGCATCACGCCCAGCGTTCGCCCAACCATACGGCACCCCGGTGTGATCAGCACTTCGACCGTTTTGGTCTCGACCGCAGAAACCTGATCAACACGCTTTAACTCTTTGTTGCTTTGCAGGCTCAGCAACTCGGTCATCTCGGTCCGCAGAACCACGCGATCCCCAACTTCAAGCGTCACCCCTTTGAGGTTGCGCCGCAAAGACTCGTCCCCGCGGACCACGTCAATCAGGCGTACGCCGGGACGCTTGAACAGTTGCACTCCTGTCACTTCGCGCCCGATCAGGTTGCTGTCAGGCGGGATGACGGCCTCGGTGAAGAATTTCATCTTGGACCGGTCACTCAGAAGCGAGGCCATGCTATCGCGTTCAGGCAGCAGGCGCGGCGCAACAAAGCGCAAATAGATCATGCCGTAGATCACCACTGCGATGCCCAAGGGCGTGACTTCGAAAATCGTGAATGCAGCCAGACCCTGAGATCGCGCGACACCATCCACAAGCAGGTTGGTCGAGGTGCCGATCAGTGTCAGCGTCCCCCCCATGATGGCAGCATAGCTGAGCGGGATCAGCAGTTTCGAGGCCGGCACGTTCAACGTGCGGGCAATCTGTACAAAAACCGGGATCATCACGACGACCACGGGTGTGTTTGACACCACCGCCGAGGCCAGAACCACAAACCCCATCAGCATGGCAATCGCGATACGCGGGTTAACCTGCGCCTGTTTCTGCGCAGTTGCGGTAAAGGAATCCAATGCCCCGGTTCTGACCAGAGCCCCCATGACGATGAACATCGCCGCAATCGTCCATGGCGCAGGATTGGACAGAACTGCCAACGCACTTTGATAGGGCAGGATACCGGTCACCAGCATCAGGGCAACGCCCGCGATGGCGACAACCTCGGTCGGGTAAGCCTCGCGCAGGAACATGACAAACATGCCTGCGACAACCAATAGCGCCACGATCGCGCTGCCCGTTTCTGTCAGTTGAAGAAATTGCATTCGTGGTATTCAGTCCGAACCCTGGCCCAGCTTGCGCGCCCGTCGGGCAGTTTCCCGTATTGCGGGCAGCAGGGCAAGCCCAACGTCGCGCTATTGCGGCCCGGCTTGTTGCAAGCGACCCCCAACGCGCACCATTTGCACGGATTTTGCCTGACCATTGCGATCATCGGTTTTCACGAACACACCGCTTAGCGTTGCTTCGCCATTTGCAGGCGTAAACCGCGCCTTGGGCATGCCGGTGATGAACCGGCGCATCGGTTCCAGCTTTTCCATACCAATGACAGAATCGTAATCCCCGCACATCCCAGCATCAGTCAGATAGGCCGTTCCCCCCGGAAGGATCTGAGCATCTGCGGTCGGCACATGCGTATGCGTCCCGACCACCAGGCTGGCGCGCTTGTCGCAGTAATGCCCCATCGCCATCTTCTCGGATGTGGCTTCGCAATGCATGTCGACGATGATCGCCTGCGCCTGCCCACCGCGCGGGTGCGACTTCAGAATTGGCTCGATCGCCGAAAACGGATCATCGAAGGGCCGCTTCATAAAGACCTGCCCCAGCACCTGTACGACCAGAACCTTGCGCCCGCCAGGGGCGGTATAGAGACGATGCCCGCGCCCCGGAGCACCCTTGGCAAAGTTAACAGGGCGCACAATGCGCGGTTCGCTCTCGATGAATTGCAACATGTCCTTCTGGTCGAAAGCGTGGTCGCCCAGCGTCAGGCAATCCGCCCCTGCATCTAACAGCAGCTTGGCATGATCCCCGGTCAAACCCATTCCGTTCGAGGCGTTCTCACCATTGATCACCACGAAATCCAGCCGCCATTCGTCGCGCAGACGTGGCAGATGTTGCTGAACAGCCGCGCGTCCAGCGCGGCCCATAACGTCACCCAGAAAAAGTATCCTCATAGAAACCGTCTAAGTGTGGCAATTCGCAAGTACAAGCCGTTAAGCTGACCCAATGAACGGCAAAACTCTTTATTTAGGAGATTCTTTATGTTTCGGATCGGTCTGACCTTTGGTGTCTGTGCCACGCTTGCTGCCTGCTCGGAAGGGCAAGCAGTCAACTCAAACCCACAGCTGCCAAACCCCTCGGCCATCTATTGCATCGACAGCGGTGGGAGGTATGAAATTCGGGACGGAGAGAATGGCCAGACCGGCGTGTGCATATTGCCTGATGGCACCGAAAAAAATGCCTGGGAATATTTTCGCGCTAAAAACCAGGGCTGATACCTTCGTTAAAAGGTCAATACACGGCTTTCAGTTACTACCATATCAAGCGGCTGATCCGTCGGTTCCAGCGGCAGCCCGTCTGCTTCTTGCGCATCGAAGGCAAAACCGATGGCCAGAGTCGGGCGTTTCGCGCGCAGCCCTTCCAATGTCCGGTCATAGAACCCACCCCCATAACCCAGACGCCCTCCATTTGCATCGAATGCCACCAGTGGCACGATCAGAATTTCGGGATCGAAATAGTCATCGACCTCGGGCACTTTGGCGCCAAACGGGCCATCCTTCAGCCTGCCTTCGGGCGTCCAACGAGAGAATTTCAGCGGCTGCCCGGCCGCCTGAATAACCGGTACGCCCACCGGGCCATAAGCGGACGCCTCGGCCATGGCGGGCAGCGGGTCACTCTCGGTCCGGATGGGCATATAACCCGACAGGGGTACTCCGCGGTGCCCGGCCAGAATTTCAGACAGTCGCCCGGCGGCACCGGGCGGATTTGCATCAAACGCAGATTTGCGCCGGGCAAAGGCCGCCTTGCGCGCGGCAGCTTTGATTTCGGTCAGATCGGTCACAATAGCACCACGCTGGCAAGCCCAAGAAAGATAAAGAATCCCATGACATCCGTCGTTGTCGTCACAAAGGTCCCTGACGCCAGCGCCGGGTCAACACCCATCCGGTCTAGCACGACCGGTACTACCGTACCTGCAAAGCCTGCGATCACCATGTTCACGACCAGAGCGGAGCCAATCACGACACCCAACAACGGCGAGCCGAACCAATACATTCCCACCACGCCCAGAACGGTGGCAAAACACAGCCCGTTCAACATGCCCACCAGCAGTTCCCGTCGGATCACCCGCATCACGTTCGCACCTGTCAGGTCGCGCGTTGCCAGGGCTCGCACTGCGACGGTCAGCGATTGTGTCCCCGCATTGCCCCCCATCGAGGCCACAATCGGCATCAGAATGGCCAACGCCACCAACTGATCAATCGCCGCCTCGAACTGGGAAATCACCAGCGAGGCGCAGATCGAAGTACACAGGTTTACCGCCAACCATGGCAGGCGTCGCCTGCTGGTCGCGGCCACACTGTCGGACAGCGAGCTTTCGTTGCTGACACCGGCTAGGCGCAACATATCCTCTTCGTATTCCTCATCCAGCACCACCATCGCGTCATCAATGGTGATCACACCAACAAGCCGTCCGTCACCATCCACCACTGGGGCCGAGATCAGGTGGTACTGATTGAACGCATAGGCCACGTCCTCTTCATCCTGATCGACGGGAATGGTATAGAACTCTTCTTCGGCAATTTCGTGCAGAGGCACCTCGCGCCGGGTGGCCATGAGTTTGCCCAGTGTTACCTGTGCTGTTGGCTTCAGCCGCGGATCAACAAGAACCAAATGGTAGAATTGTTCTGGCAGTCCGTCATTGGCACGCATAAAGTCAATGGCCTGCCCAACTGTCCAATGCTCGGGCGCCATGACGACCTCGCGTTGCATAAGCCGTCCGGCCGAGTTTTCCGGGTAGGATAACGCCTGTTCGGCCGCGATCCGTTCGGAATCCTCCAGCGCACCCAGGATGGCTTCTTGCTGAGGCTCTTCAAGGTCTTCCAGCAGATCGACGACATCGTCGCTTTCCATGTCGCGTACGGCATCCGCCAGAACATCGGGACGCAGGACTTCAATAACTTCTTCCCTGACACCTTCGTCCAGTTCAGACAGAATATCGCCGTCGAACTCTTTGTCATACAGACGGATCAACCGGGCGCGGTCATAGGGGTTGATCTGTTCCAGAAGGTCGGCGATGTCGGCAGCATGCAGCGGGTCCATCAATTCGACCAGCTTGTCGCGGTCATCAACATCAACTGCATACAGAATGGATGCTACCGTTCGACGATCCAGCGCATAGGCGTCATCATCAGAAGTCGGTTCAGTTACGGGTTCGTTAATACCTGTTGTCATATCTGCCCCCGCTCTGTTCGCCCATTGGCCCCTAAATAGAAGAAGCAGCTACCGGAAAACAATGACAATGCGCCGATTTACCGACAACTTTCCTGCCCCTATGCTGTTTCGCAGTCCCAGACAGGCGGAGATGAATGAGTATGGCGCATAAAACGCTGCTGAAAGGGCGCGTCCTGAGTTTCACCGGCTCCCCGTTCGAGGGCGAACCGACCGAGGCTGTCAAAATCAGCGAAGCGGTTCTGATCGAAAACGGTCGGATTTCCAGCGTATCGGATGCCGACAGTCTGAACAATGCCCACCCCGAGGCAAAAGTCGTGGATCATGGTCAGCACGTGATCCTTGCAGGATTTGTTGATGCGCATGTGCATTATCCGCAGACCGCCATGATCGCCAGTTGGGGCAAACGCCTGATCGACTGGCTGAACACCTATACCTTCCCCGAAGAGATGAAATTCGGGGATGCAGCTTATGCCTCTGAGATTGCCAACCGGTATCTGGACCTGACAGCGGCACACGGCACCACCACGATGTGCAGCTATTGCACCATCCACTCCGAAAGCGTCGATGCCTTCTTTTCGGCGGCGCTGCAGCGCAACCAACGTGTGGTCGCGGGCAAAACCTGCATGGACCGCAACGCGCCTGATGGTCTGAGGGATACGGCGCAAACCGCCTATGACCAATCCCAAGCCTTGCTTGAGAAATGGCACGGTATTGATCGCCTGTCCTATGCCATAACGCCCCGCTTTTCCCCCACCTCGACGCCCGAACAGCTTGAGGCGATGGGCGCGCTTTGGGCCGAACATCCCCATTGCCTGATGCAAACCCACCTCAGCGAACAGACCGACGAAATCGCCTGGGTGCGCGAGCTGTTCCCCGAGGCACGCGATTATCTGGACACTTATGAGAAATTTGGCCTGCTGGGTCCCAACGGCCTCTATGGCCACGTCATCCACCTTGAGGCACGTGAACGCGACCGACTGCGTGAGGTCGACGCTGCTTTGATCCATTGTCCGACCTCTAACACCTTTATCGGGTCAGGCCTGTTCGACATGGCAGGGTTAATGCGCGACGGACACCGAGTTGGTCTGGCAACGGATACTGGTGGCGGTTCAAGTTTCTCGATGCTGCGCACGATGGCGTCGGCCTATGAGATCGGACAACTGCGCGGAACGCCGCTGCACGCCGCGCAACTGCTGTGGCTGGGCACCGTAGGGTCGGCCCGAACGCTGAGGCTGGATGACAGCATCGGCAATATCGCCCCGGGAATGGAGGCCGACCTGATCGTGCTCGATCTCGCCTCCACCCCGGCCATAGCTCAGCGCGAGGCCTGCGCCGATGACCTGTGGGAGGCCCTCTTTCCCACCATCATGATGGGCGATGACAGGGCGATTGCCGAGGTTTGGATCGCAGGTCAACCTGTCAGGACCTAGGATTGCAAGGCAAGGGCCAATCGGTTCTGCCGTTCAATCACCCGGGGCAGATCCAGCGTTGCGATCTGCCCGTCCCGCACGATCTGACGGCCTTCGACAAACAGGTGCTTTACCCTCGTCGGACCGGCAAGCAACAGGGCTGCCGGATCCCAACTGCCCGCGCTTTCAATACCGCGCGTATCCCAAATGGCTATATCGGCACGCTTACCGATAGCCAGACGGCCGCAATCAGGTCGGTTCAAGACATCCGCCCCGCCGCGCGTGGCAATCTCCAGCGCCTCGCGAGAGGACATGGCATCGGCACCGCTGGCGACGCGCTGCAACAACATGGCCTGCCGCGCCTCGAGGATCAGATTGCCGCTGTCATTACTGGCCGACCCATCGACGCCCAGACCCACAGGCACGCCGCGATCTCGCATCGACCGTACAGGGGCAATCCCCGAGCCCAACCGGCAGTTCGAACAGGGACAGTGCGCCACGCCAGTCCGGGACCGGGCAAATAGATCAATCTCTGCCCCGTCCAGTTTCACGCAATGGGCGTGCCAAACGTCTGACCCGGTCCATCCCAAATCCTCGGCATATTGACCAGGACGGCACCCGAATTGTTCCTGAGAATAGGCGATATCCTCGTCATTTTCGGCCAGATGGGTGTGCAGCATAACGCCTTTGTCACGGGCCAGAATGGCCGTGTCTCGCATCAAGTCACGACTGACAGAGAACGGTGAGCAAGGTGCCAGCCCGACCCGACACATTGCACCCTCTGACGGGTCATGAAAGGCGTCGACCACACGCATCATGTCTTCGAGAATAGCTGCTTCGGCTTCGACCAGTGAATCCGGCGGCAAGCCACCATCACTTTCACCAATACTCATGGCGCCGCGTGTTGGGTGGAACCGCAGGCCAACCTCGGCAGCCGCAGCAATAGTGTCATCCAGACGCGCACCGTTCGGATATAGATACAAGTGGTCGGAACTGAGCGTGCATCCCGTCAACGCCAGCTCGGCTAAACCGATCTGGGCGGATACGAACATCTCTTCGGGGCCAAATCGCGACCAGATCGGATAGAGCGTTTTCAGCCATCCGAACAAAAGCGCATCCTGCCCGCCAGGCACGGCGCGGGTCAGGGTCTGGTACAGATGGTGGTGCGTGTTCACGAGGCCGGGCGTCACCACACATCCGCTTGCATTATGGATCTCTGCGGTTGCCTGCAACCCGTGGCCGATCTGTTCGATCTGCCCATCTCGGATCAGAATATCCGCGCCAGAAAGCTCACGGCGCTGGTCATCCATGGTCAGGATCGTGTCTGCATTTTTGATGAGGATATCAGTCATCTTGCTCTCCTTGCATCGCCCGTTTCATGCATGGAGTGCAAAAGCTGGCGGAAAACGGGCACAAGAACCAGCCGGATTAAGGCTAATCGGCCTGCCAGTCCGCCGCAACAGTTTTTAGAATTTGCGCAGGATTTCCAGCGCCGCCGCGTGGATCTGCGGGTTTGCCGCCGCCAGAGCCCGACCGCCATTATGGGCGGGGCCGCCTTGCCAGTCTGTGACGATACCGCCAGCCGCATGAATCACGGCGATTGGCGCCTGAATGTCATAGGCGTTCAGACCTGCTTCGATCACCAAATCCACCTGACCCGCTGCAAGCAGAGCATAAGCATAGCAATCCATCCCATAGCGGGTCAGGCGTACGTGCTGTGACACAGCCTCAAACCCGGCACGATCTTCCGACGCGCCGACCTCGGGGAAGGTCGTGAACAGAATTGCCTGGTCCAGAGAAGGTGTTGAACGGGTCTTCAGGGACATATCGCCCGTAGGACCATGGCTTCGCGCGATATCCGCCGAGCCGATGAAGCGTTCCCCGATATACGGCTGGTCGATGATCCCCATGATTGGCCCGTCCTGCGTGCTAAGCGCAATCAGAACCCCCCATGTCGGTGTCCCGCTGATAAACCCTCGGGTGCCGTCGATCGGATCCAGAACCCAGGTTCGGCCACTTTGCCCCTCGTGCTGCCCATATTCCTCGCCAAAGATTCCATCTTGGGGCCGATGTCGGGCCAAAACCGCGCGCATAGCTTTTTCAGCTGCGCGGTCGGCGACAGTGACCGGATCAAATCCCTGATCCAGCTTATTCGAAGTCTCAAGATTAGACTGCCTGAAAAAAGGAAGAATGGCCGCACGCGCCGCGTCGGCCATTTCTTCAGCTACTTCAAGATCACTCAGCGACATCTTATCCATACGCTACCCGTGCGTTCCGTCAGGATCAGAGTCAACCCGCGAAATCAGGCAACATCACTCAGAACGCGCGCAAGCTCGAACAAGCGGCGACGCTGGTTTTCCGGTATGGCATAGTAAGAGCGGACGAGATCCAGGGCCTCTTTGTCGCCCATAAGGTCTGCAGGAACCGATTTCTTATCCGAGCTTCCTTTCTCGACCTCTTCCAGGCCTTCAAAGAAGAAACTGACGGGAACATCCAATGCCTCGGCAATGTCCCAAAGACGAGACGCGCTGATTCGATTGGCACCGGTTTCATATTTCTGGATTTGCTGAAACTTGATACCAACTTGCTGTGCCAACTGCTGTTGGGTCATGCCAATCAGCCAGCGGCGATGCCTGACGCGTTTGCCCACATGGACATCGACGTGATGGGTCATTGGTACTATCCTCCCTTACACACACAACTGAAACGGGTGCGCAACATGCTTTGTTACCGCAACATTAGCGAGCCCGACTTAACTACTCCCTAATTTGGAACATGCCCCCCAAATCAGCACCATAGCGCACTATTACGTTTTTTGGCGCTTTTTTCAAGAAGGTTGAATCTGATTCCACAAACAATGGTTTATAGTTGTGTTGTGAATACCGCGCACACGTTGATTCCGATCTGGAAACAATCACCTGATCAACACCGGATTAACGGGGTCTTCAGCAGGGTAACAGATTGACAAGACCACGACAGAACTGACCTATGCCCGAAAAGACGGAGCCAAATCATGCTGGCGTTTCATATCCAGACCAACGGGGCCAAGGCCCAGCTTTGCAATATCGACCCGCCAGAACCCGGCGACAACCAGGTCTGCATTCAAATCAAAGCCTGCGGTTTGAATTTTGCGGATCTCCTTATGCAGAAGGGGACGTATCAGGACACCCCGGTGGCGCCCTTTTCCTTGGGCATGGAAGTCGCAGGGATTGTTCGCGAAATTGGAAACAATGTACGCCACCTGAACCCGGGTGACCGCGTCGCTGTCTATTCCGGCCAGGGCGGCCTTGCTGAATTCGGAGTGTTCGAAGCCGATCGTGCAATCGCAATCCCTGACTCTATGAGCTTTGAAGACGCCGCCGCAATTCAGATCACATATGGCACCAGCCTTATTGCTTTGGATCATCGTGCGCGGCTCAGGCCCGGCGAAACCCTGCTGGTGACCGGTGCGGCAGGTGGCGTCGGCCTGACGGCGGTAGAGATCGGCAAGCTTATGGGCGCCACGGTTATTGCGCAGGCGCGCGGCAGTGAGAAACTCAAGGTGGCACAGAGGGCCGGGGCCGATCATCTGATCGACGCATCCGAAGATCTCCGCGCCCGTGTCCAGGCATTAGGAGGCGCGGATGTCGTATATGACGCGATCGGCGGCGATGTGTTTAAAGCCGCCTTTCGCGCAACCAACCCCGAAGGTCGCATCTTGCCCATTGGCTTTGCGGGCGGTGAGGTGCCGCAAATTCCGGCCAACCACCTACTGGTCAAGAACCTGACAGTCATCGGGCTCTACATCGGAGGCTACTTGAAGTTTCGACCTCAGATTGTGACGGACAGCTTTGAAACGCTGTTTCGCTGGCATAGCGAGGGCCGCATCAAACCGCATATCAGCCATGTTCTGCCCCTGTCCGAAGCCGAACGCGGACTGGCCATGCTGCGCGACAGGACGGCCACCGGGAAAGTCGTCATAACCCCCTAACGGATGATCAACCGACAACGGCTTTAAGCGGCACCCCCCCAAGCAAACGAAAGTTCTGGCGCACCAGCGTCGCCAACGCCTCAACCACGGCTCCGCGGCCAGTTTCGCCGCCATACAGATTTATCATATGCGCAGGAAGCTCGGGCAGGACGCCACCCGAATCGATCTGGGCAAGATGTGCGGCCTCTGTCCCTTCGAGCATGGCATGAACCGCCAAATCGGCGCTGACGGTTGCCTCGATAGTACGGTCATTTTCGGTTTCCACCGAAAGCTCCCAGGGAATTCCAGCCGCGTCCAGCGCAGCAATGACCTGCGGCCTGAACAGACACCGACGCCCAAGCGCTAGCGGAATGGGGCGTTTTCGCCAGGCAGACCCGCCCGGCGCACCAATCCAGCGCAAAGGAAGCTCGGCAATCGTCTCGGCCCCTTGCCCCACTGTCGCCTCGGTCGTTAGGATCAAATCGCAGTCTCCGCGCTTAAACATATCCTTCAGTTGCAGCGAATAGGAGGAGATAAGCTGCACACGGACGCGTGGGAAATCCGCGTTGAATCGCTGCAGCACCCGGGGGATCGCCGGATAGACGATATCATGCGGCACACCAAGAACGACCTCGCCCTCATAGGCCTGATCCGTCAGCTTGGACATCACCTCGTCATTCAACGAGATCATGCGTCTGGCATAGGCCAAAAGCTGTTCGCCCGACGCTGTCAGCGCGATGGTTCTGCCACTTCGGTCCAGCAGCTCCAGACCTAAAAGCTCCTCCAACCGCTTTAGCTGCATCGATACGGCAGATTGTGTCAGGTGCAGGAAACCGGCTGCCCGCGTCACGCCACCCTGATCGGCAACTGCCACAAAGGAGCGGAGAGTGGTGATGTCCAAATTTCGCATCTTCACGATTCCTTATGGATGTGTTCAATAATATTCATTTTCAAAATGTGTCACAGCCCTCCATATAAATCAAGGAAGTTGATGCAATAGGCACAACACATCAGCAAAACCGAAAGGACAAGGCTATGACGCAAATCACAGCTTCAACATATTGCAAACCACGGCAGCGCTTTAAGCTCACTTCTGTTCTGGATGCACTATCGCTACGGCGCCAACGCTGTCAGCTCGCCAGATTGGACGACCGCGCCCTTCTCGATATCGGTATTTCCCGTGAAGAGGCCGAAGCCGAAGCAAAACGCCGCATATGGGATGCTCCGGAATTCTGGCAAAAATGAACCTAATCCACTACTTTCACCACTGAATGGCGGCTGACACCTCGAAGCCGCCATTTTTGTTGCGTGTTTTAGCCTGTTTCCCGCGTTAAACCCTTGAAACACAGCCCGCACTTGCCGATATTTGCGAGGAGCGCGGCCTGACATCAGGACGCAAAAAGAATATGTGGAGGGAGACCTTTTAATGGCACAATTTGACACGATCCGGACGGCGACCGGTACGCGCGCTGCCCAGATTGACGAGGGCCTGCGCGCCCATATGAACAAAGTCTACGGCACAATGTCCGTGGGCATGCTGATTACATTTGCAGCGGCCTGGGCCATAGCTGGCCTAGCGACCACAACCGACCCTTCGGCGGCTGCGGCACAGCTGAGCTCTGACAAATATCTGACGTCGCTTGGGTATTCGCTGTTCGCCTCGCCGTTGCGCTGGGTCATCATGTTTGCCCCGCTGGCCTTTGTCTTTGGCTTCAGCGCCAGCATCAACCGCCTGTCGGCTGCAACGGCACAAACAGTGTTCTACCTGTTTGCCGCAGTCATGGGCGTTTCGATCAGCTGGATTTTCCTGGTCTTCACCGGCGAGTCGATCATTCAGGTTTTCCTGATCACCTCAATCGCTTTCGCGGGGCTTTCCCTGTACGGCTACACGACCAAGAAAGACCTGTCCGCAATGGGCACCTTCCTGATCATGGGTGTGATCGGGCTGATCGTTGCCTCGGTCGTGAACATCTTCCTGGCCTCGTCTGCAATGACGTTCGCGATTTCGGTTCTGGGTGTTCTGATCTTCGCCGGTCTGACCGCCTATGACACCCAGAAGATCAAAACCACCTACTTGCAGATGGCACATACCGGCGATCAGGAATGGCTGGGCAAAGCAGCCATCATGGGCGCGCTGAGCCTGTATCTGGACTTTATCAACATGTTCATGTTCCTGCTGCAGTTGTTTGGAAGCCGTGAATAGTCCGGACCACCAACCATTTTGAAAACGTCAAAGGCGGGCCGATTGGTCCGCCTTTGTTCTTTCTGGTTAGCGCACTGGCTTTAGGCTCGAATGCCGCAACAAAAAAGGCCTCTCATCCTGACGATGAGAGGCCCTTCAATTCCACAGTAATATGAATCTAGCTGCAGTTCAACTGAACAGCAAATCCGGAACTGCGCTTTTCTGAACCTTTGCGATAAACGTCGCCGACAGGCAAGCAGCCAGTGAATTGTTCAGCGCCAGTACCAAAGTTAGCACCAATCGTATTTGGAACCCTGGTGCGGCTATTTTCGGTACGCACGACGCCGAAAAGCGTTCCGTTCACTTCAACAGTGCTCAGGAACAGGTTTGTATCTGAGCCGGAAACGACTACTGCGCTGGTATCGCTGCGCGCGCCATTTTCTATTGCAACACGTGCAATTTTACCCGGATCGGTCTCGTCCGTTGAAACTCGGACCGGGGGCAGTTCTGCCAACTCTGCCGGAACATTGGTGGACTCTGGAACAAACGCCGCCGCACCCGGCACTTCGCTGATGCTCCGCGGCTCACCATCAATGCCCGTAAAGCCAACACCCTCGCGGTTATAGGGGTCTTCACAGGCTGCGAGAGCCAGAATAGTTGCTGTGGATAACAAGATTTTTTTCATGACGGCCAACATTTTGGAACGGTTAGCTCAAGCGTAGTTGCAATACATTCCAAAAAGCAACCCAGCGGGCAAACGAATGCCTCGGCTGCTGATGCTTCGCTGCAACGGCCTCCAAGCGCGCTCCGGCTGCCTTGACCCGATAGATTCAGGTATGAAACATCGTCGCGCAAACGAAAAAGGCCCTGTCGAAACAGGACCCTTGTCATTCTGTCCAAGCAGGACGGCAGATTACTTGATCTTGCCTTCCTTGTACTCGACATGCTTCCGAACGACCGGGTCGTATTTACGAACGGTCATTTTCTCGGTCATGGTGCGCGCGTTCTTTTTGGTCACATAGAAGTGGCCCGTGCCCGCGGTCGAGTTCAGACGGATCTTGATTGTCGTCGGCTTCGCCATGGTTATCTCCTGCGTCCGAAAAGGCAGGGGCCTTTCGGTTGAATTCCTATGAGCGTGCGCTTTTACCCGGTCATGCAGCCGAGTCAACCTGAATTCGGGTAGATCGGCGCAGATTTCATCAAAACACAAGATCGTCCCTGCACCCAGCTTATCGCAGACCTTAACGCGGCCATTTCGGCCACAAGGGATGCCAGCTCAGCAGCCACAGCAAGACCTGTATCAAAGGATGACTCCAGCCGTGACCCAGCTGCGGAACAACGCGATTCGTCTTAGCAATATTAACGCGCGGAGGGCCTGTAAGCCGGATCTTGTTCCAGGGTTGCCCCCTTCGATGACCATTCCTCTAGGCCGTGCATTGCTGCACGGCTCAAGCTGCCAACCCGGTCCCTCTCGGCCAAGACGCACTTAGCGGCGGTATCGGCGGACGCCGACCTGCCCGCGTGGGGACCCTATTTGGCATTGCTCCCGGTGGGGCTTGCCGTGCCACCCCTGTTGCCAGGGGCGCGGTGGGCTCTTACCCCACCGTTTCACCCTTACCATGCACGCATGGCGGTCTGATTTCTGTGGCGCTTTCCGTCGGGTCTCCCCGCCCGGGTGTTACCCGGCACCGTTGTCTTGTGGAGTCCGGACTTTCCTCTCGGGCTTACGCCCCAGCGGCCATCCGGCCCTCCGCGCGGAGACGTGGGTATGCGCAGTGTCAGGCCGCGTCAAGGGCCGATAGGGCGTTAAGGGGCAACCCGTTCTTGGCCTGCGGTCAATTCAGCCCCGAGATATTTTTTGGCCAGATGAAAAGCGGATCAGGTCCAGAGCGCCGCATGGCCGAGCGGGGTGAAATCCTCAGGTTCCAACGGGCCTTTGGCCCAAGGGCGGTATCTGAGACGCACGGTGGCAAGCAGCGTGTCGTCGTCCGTTTCGAGCGGAAAGCCCATCTGTTGCGCCAACGCACGGAACAGCGGCATCGAGGCCTCTTGCGGGCCGTCATCCTGGCCGCGTTGGCCAGCAAGATTGAGATGTTCGAGCCGTTGCCAGGGAAAGCGCGGGCCGGGGTCGACCTTGCGCCCCGGAGCCATGTCGGAATGGCCGATAACCCCGTCCGGTGCAATCGCCCATCGGGCCATGATACGGGCCAGAAGCCACTCAAGCGTGGTCATCTGAGGTTCGGGAAAAGGATAGGTGCCAAGGTTATCCAGCTCTATCCCAATCGAACGCGAATTGATATCGGTTCGCCCGCGCCACTCCCCTGCTCCGGCGTGCCAGGCCCGGTCCTCTTCGCGCACCATTTGCCAAAGCGTGCCATCGGAACCGATCAGGTAATGCGCAGAGACTTCGAAGGCCGGGTCACACAAGCGATCCAGCGCAGCCTGTGCACTGTCCATTGCGGTGTAGTGGAGAACCACCAAAGACGGCGTCAGCCCATCCCGGCGATCTCCGAAATTGGGGGATGGGTGCCAGATGGGCTGAGGATCAGTTGTTGACGGCACTGCGGAACGGGCTGGGATCCCAGCCGCAAGCATATCCGTCGCCATCAGGGTCAAGCCCCTTGCGGTCCTTCTGTGGACCGCCATTTGACAGGAACTCGATCTGCGCCTGGTCCGCCGATGGGAATTTCGCGCAATTCCGCTGTGCCTTGGCCTGCAGGTTGAACCCCGCACGGCTGTAAAGCTGGGCACCGACCGGATTGGATGTGCTCAGCGCGTATTGGACGATGTTTGGCTGACCATCCGCTCCGCGTTGCGGAACCGCGGTTGGGGAGACAACCTCATAGGTTTGGCTGTTCTGTTCGATTCGAGCAGCATCGGTTTCGATACTACGACGTTCAGAAACCGCAGCAAAATCCTGTTCGTCAGAGATGCCGCTGTTGCTGGCAGTCGGCACCGATGCTGAAGTGGCGGTCGCCTGCGTCGAGGTGCTTGCAAGCGCTGCAGCAGTGGCCGTGGCCAGGTCAGCGCCATCCGCGCCCGATGTGGACGAGCCCAAGGGTTGCTGCGAGACCTCATAGGGTTCCGGCAGAGGGCTTCCAGTGCCGCCCTGCCCTGCCAGCTCAGCTTCTCTTTGCGCCTGATAAGTCGGGGTGTTGAACCCTGTACCCTGAACCGGAGCCACCGTGTTACAGGCGGCCATCAACCCGATTGCGGGGATCAGAATCGAAAAGCGCATCCAGCTGCTCCGTTCTACGTTGTCTTGTTGATCAGAGGATTACCACCATTTCCCCGGCTTGGCCACAAAGCCCGCAGCGCTTTCCAGCGCATAGGCCGTGTTCAGCAAATCGCCTTCGTCCCATGGACGGCCAATCAGCTGCAGACCAAGCGGCAAACCCTGAGAATCAAGACCTGCAGGAACCGAAATACCTGGCAAACCAGCAAGGTTAACCGTCACGGTAAAGACGTCGTTCAGATACATCTGAACCGGATCCGCCTCGGTCATTTCACCCAGACCGAACGACGCCGAAGGCGTGGCCGGGGTCAGGATGGCGTCAACACCGGCGGCGAAAACGTCCTCGAAATCTTTCTTGATCAACGTGCGGACCTTGCGGGCGCGGTTGTAATAGGCGTCATAGAAACCTGCCGACAGAACATATGTCCCGACCATCACACGGCGCTGCACCTCGTGACCAAAGCCCTCGGCGCGGGTTTTCTCGTACATCTCTGTGATGCCGTCGCCCTGCCCCAACTGCGCGCGGCGGCCATAGCGGACACCATCATAGCGCGCCAGGTTCGAGGACGCCTCGGCAGGCGCAATCACGTAATAGGCGGGCAGCGCGTATTTGGTATGCGGCAGCGAGATGTCGACGATCTCGGCCCCTGCGTCTTTCAGCATCGCGGCGCCACCTGCCCAGAGTTTTTCGATCTCGGCGGGCATGCCGTCCATCCGGTATTCCTTGGGGATACCGATCTTCTTGCCCTTGATGTCGCCGGTCAGCATGGCCTCGAAATTCGGGACGGCCAGTTCGGCGCTGGTGGAATCCTTGGGGTCGTGACCGCACATGGTTTCCAGCATGATCGCCGCGTCGCGGACATTCTTGGTCATCGGCCCGGCCTGATCCAGCGAGGATGCAAAGGCCACGATGCCCCAGCGCGAACACCGGCCATAGGTTGGCTTGATGCCGGTAATGCCGACAAAGGCCGCAGGCTGACGGATCGAGCCACCGGTATCGGTCCCGGTTGCGGCCAGACACAGATCAGCCGACACGGCCGAGGCGGACCCGCCGGATGAGCCACCCGGTGTCAGCTGCGCGTCATCATTGCCACGGCGCCACGGGCTGACCGCATTGCCATAGACCGAAGTTTCGTTTGACGAGCCCATGGCGAATTCATCCATGTTCAGCTTGCCCAGCATCACGGCACCGGCGTCGGCCAGTTGCTGCGAAACGGTGGATTCATATTCCGGCTTGAAGCCTTCCAGAATCTTTGAGGCTGCCTGCGAGGGCACGCCCTTGGTGCAGAATAGATCCTTGATGCCGATTGGCAGACCACACATCGACGGCGCATCACCCGCTTTGATGCGCGCGTCCGCTGCCTTGGCACGTTCTATCGCGATCTCGGGGGTTTTATGAACAAAAGCGTTCAGCGCATCGGCTGCATCAATGGCGGTCAAGCAGGCTTCGGTCAGCTCGACCGAGGTGACATCACCGGCACGCAGCGCGTCGCGGGCCTCGGCCAGGCCCAGTTTGTTCAGTTCGCTCATGTCTTACTCCACCACTTTGGGGACTGCGAAGAAACCCTCGCGTGCGTCGGGGGCATTGGCCAGAACCTTGTCCTGCTGGTTGCCGTCGGTGACCACATCCTGGCGGCGCTTCAGGCGCATCGGTTCGACCGAAACCATCGGCTCGACACCGTCGACATCCACTTCATTCAACTGTTCGATGAACCCAAGAATGGTGTTGAACTCAGATGCCAGCGCAGGCAGCGCGTCATCCTCGACCTTGATCCGGGCCAGTTTGGCCACCTTTGCGGCGGTGCTTTGGTCAATCGACATCGGAAAACCTCATATGCGTCAGGGGGCATTTACCTGTCTGATGCCTCGGTCGCAAGGGTAGCAGGCGGTTGTTCTGCCCCTTCTATGCAAGGAGGTGGCTTAGCCATACAAAAATGCATAGCGCCTATGCACAAAAGTAAACCAATTAGTTCAGAATTCGCCTTGAAAAAGTGAACTGCGCCGTTCACTTCTTACAGCATGGCACAGCCACTAACTGGAGTAAGATGATGAAAACGCTCATGACCGCATTTGTGTTGGCCACTACTGTTCTTGCTACGCAAGCTCAGGCATTCGGACCCACCATGGGTTCGCTAACCCGCGACCTGTCTTTCCCCGATCAGGTTTCCGAACCAGTTACACAGGACAAAACGAAGCTGGGTAACTGACGCCACAACTTCGTCCGGGTCGGATCCCCCCTCTCCGACCCGGAATTTCGCATTTGACTGCTGCGTTTGATTTGCCGACTCGCTACGATGCGTCCGAACACACCGCCGGATTTCCGGCAAGGCCACGGAGCATAGAATGAGCGCGCGAAAACAGGCAGTCCTGGACGCAATCGACGCAGCCAACACCCAAGATCCAACCTTAGAGAACGGCCAACCCGCAGCGTTGCTTTACGGACAACGCATGAGCGCTGAACTGGCCAGGCTTTTTCCCGATGCATCGAACTCGCTTGAGATCGCCGCACGCGGGCAACATGTTGAACGCTGGAAGCTGGCCCGAAGTGAATATCCCGAAGGGCGCGCCGGGTATCTGGCTTGGCGCAAGGCGCAGGGCGAACACCATGCGCAAACCGTCATGACCTTGATGAAGCAGTGCGGATTTGAAGAAAACGAAATCCAAGACGCCGGACGCATGGTGCGCAAGCAGGGTATCAAACGTGACAACGAGGTGCAGGCGCTGGAAGATGTGGCCTGTTTTGTGTTCCTCAAATGGTATTTCGCTCCCTTCGCCGAAAAGCACTCGCAGGAAAAAATCCTCAGCATTGTCGAGAAAACCGCGCGTAAGATGTCATCCGATGCACGCACCAGGGTTCTTGCCGAATTTGACCTGCCCGCAGAACTGGCTGCTGCGTTTCAGGCCTGAGACGCAAGGCTTAGGTGCCTGCGGTAGACTTCGATCATCCAGCCCAACATCGTGGCGTTCAGGATGTGCCACAGAAAATGCGTACCGGTCGGGAACTGCGTGCAAATCGGTGCATCCAAAGCGCGAAAGGTAATCGACACGATCAGGATCACTGCGCCGGTCGCCAGCCCGCGGGCGGTATCAGGCCGGCGTTTCGACAACAGGATTGCGTAAATCAGGATCAATAGCGGCACCGGAGCATAGGCGGCCGATCCGCCCAGTCCCGGAATCAGTTGAAACACCGGAATCGTCAAAGCGGCATATGGCACAAACAGGGCCGCGCCGATCCCCGCGTAATGCGGCCGCAACTGCCAGACGTCGCGATTCATTGCAAAAATATAGGTCAGAATAAAAAACAGGATGGGTGCAGTATCCGCCAACGCGGACCAGACCTGTGCATGGGTGTGAAACAAATAACTGCCAATTCCGATGCCGACCAGGATAACCACAAGCATTTTTGCCAATGGCATCCCCGGCCCGCGCACCCGCCGCCACATAATGAAAGCCGCAATCAAAAAGGCGGCATTCGTAACCGCATTTATCGGCTCTGCCCAATAGGCAGGCGATAAACGCTCGCAATAGCTGTCAATTTCCCGAAACCAATCCATGAAATTTTACATACCCGATGCTAGTCTGCTGCCAACAGTTCATTTGGGAGTGCTTTTCATGAATATCATCTGGCTTGGGCATGGCAGCTTTCGCATTGAAACAGCAGGACAGGTTCTGCTGATCGACCCTTGGCTGACCGGCAACCCCGTTTTGCCTGAAGATCAGCATGACGCTGTTTTGGAAGGCGCGACACATATCCTGCTGACACACACGCATTTCGATCATGTTGTTGACGTTGTCTCATTGGCCAAACATCTGAACGTCCCCGTAGTCGGCCAGTATGACCTAATGGGGTACTGGAGCGAAGCCGAGGGTCTTGAAACAGTCGGCTTCAACAAAGGCGGCACGGTCAACCTGAACGGTGTTATGGTCTCGATGGTACCCGCCTCGCACAGCTCGACATTTTCAACCCCAGACGGGCTGCGCACCGGCGGCAGCGAGGTCGGTTTCATGATCTCATCCGAGGGGCACATGCTCTATGTTTCGGGCGACACCGATATCATGGCCGATATGGACTGGATGGGGGATTACTATAATCCCGATATTGGTATCCTGTCCGCAGGGGGCCACTTTACCATGGACATGAAAGGCGCCGCCTATGCTGCAAAGCGCTATTTCAATTTCAAAACCGTGATTCCCTGCCATTACAAGACCTTCCCGATTCTGGAACAATCCGCGCAGGTGCTGGCGGACGGTTTGCCGGGTGTCGAGGTGATCGAACCGCAGCTGATGCAAGCCATCAAGCTGTAGCCGCTTGATGAGTAACGCGGTAACACCCTCTCCAGAACTGGTCGCCGTCATACGGCGCTGGAATGATGCGGTTCGCCTCAAGGATCGCGCCGCGCTGATGAACCTGCTCTCGTCATCTGAACATCTGCGGTATCAGGGGTCGGCAGATGGCGAAAGCTGGTCCGGACAGGTGTTCCGCCAGGGCTTTGCCGACCACACCCGCGAAATTCCGGATTTCAGCTGGGACGAACATTCGCTCGAGGCGTTTGAATGCGGTGACATAGGATGGGCCCATTGCGAAGCAACACTTGCATTCACATCAAACGGCAAAGCCGCGCTCCATAGGTTCACCTTTGTATTGCATCTGGAAAACGGTGTCTGGAAGATGATCCAAATGCATGTCTCCAACCCGACTTCGAACATGGAGAAAATCGGGATCGAGCATGAAGCGCTGAACGCATTGATCGCGGCAGCTCGGCAGGAATTCACTCAGGATCAACAAGAGGGCGCGGCTTCGGTCATGTTTACTGATATCGCGGGTTCTTCTGAAATCACGCGTCAGGTCGGAGATCACAAATGGACCGCGCTCATATCCAGCCATTTCGATCTGGCTGAAAATCTAATTCACACCCATGGCGGCCGACTGGTCAAATCACTTGGGGATGGCACGATGTCGATCTTCTCCTCTGTCCACGACGCGATCCAAGCGGCGACCGAATTCCAAAGGGAAAATGCGGCCCTACAGTCGGATATACCCTTGGGTCTTCGGGTTGGCATTCATACCGGCGATGTCATTCAGCGGGACGAAGATTTCTTTGGATCGGTAGTCAATAAGGCCGCACGGGTGACTGGCCTTTGTGGCGCGAATGAAATTCTTGTCACCGACGTTACCCGATTGCTGCTGGGCGCGACCGCCGGGCTGCGGTTCAGCGCTCCGATTTCGGCTCAACTAAAGGGGGTCGGTGGGCCACAGACGGTCTATCGCGTGGACTGGGCCAAACCCTAGCACCGCAGGCCGGTCCCAACCCAGATTATTTACTGGTCCTCTTTTTGGTGAAGAATTCGCGCAGCAGGGCTTCGCAATCCTTGGCGGCAATACCGTCAAACACTTCGGGTTTATGGTGCGACTGTGGATGGGAAAACACCCGCGCCCCGTGAGCTACCCCACCCGATTTGGGATCAGAGGCCCCGTAATAGATCCGCCGAACACGAGCGGCGGCCAAAGCCGCGGCGCACATCGCGCAGGGTTCCAGTGTGACATAGATGTCGTGGTTAATCAGGCGTTCCGATCCGGTCGCAGCACAGGCGGCGCGCAGGGCCAGTATCTCGGCATGTGCGGTTGGGTCGTTCAACTCGCGTGTCTGATTGCCTGCCACGGCGACAACCCGGTCGCCCAGCACGATAGCAGCCCCTACCGGAACTTCGCCGCGTTCACCGGCTTCGCGCGCCTGCTCAAGCGCGATATCCATGTACGATTTGAACTCCATGCCTCTGACTGCATCAGAAACCTGCCTTTCGCAAGGCGGCGGGATGCGCTATGGGCTGCAAATGACTAATACCCCTCCTCCAGGCGACCGGATCGCCAAAGTCCTTGCCCGCGCTGGCGTCGCCTCGCGCCGGGAAGCGGAACGCATGATCGAAGCAGGTCGTGTGGTTGTGAACGGCAAGACCATCGACAGCCCCGCGCTGAACGTTACCGCCAAAGACAAGATCACCGTCGACGGCAAGCCGGTGTCCGAGCCGGAACCGTCACGTCTTTGGTTGTACCACAAGCCACCCGGTCTGGTTACGACGACGAAGGACGAAAAAGGCCGCGCGACGATCTTCGACAAACTGCCCGAGGACATGCCCCGCGTCATGAGCGTCGGGCGGCTTGACCTGAACTCGGAAGGGTTGCTGTTGCTGACAAATGATGGCGGCATCAAGCGCAAGCTGGAACTGCCTGCCACCGGATGGCTGCGCAGATACCGCGTCCGTGTAAACGGGCGTCCAAAAGACGAGGATTTCGCGCCGCTCCGAAAGGGGCTGGTGATCGAGGGTGAACGGTTCCAACCGATGGACGTAACACTCGATCGGCAACAGGGCGCAAACGCCTGGCTGACCATTGGCCTGCGCGAAGGTAAAAACCGCGAAATCCGCCGCGCGATCGAGGATATCGGCTTTGCCGTGAACCGGTTGCTGCGCGTCTCGTACGGCCCGTTTCAGTTGGGCAAACTGAAACCCGGAGAGGTCGAGGAAATTCGCCGCCGGGTCATGCGTGATCAGCTTGGTCTTGAGGCTGAGCCCGAGGCTCCGGCCAAACGCCCTGCACGACCACAGCGCAAACGGCCTCCGATCGGCAAGAAATCTCGCAAATGATAAGGGTTAGGCAACCTTCCCCCTAGCGCCGGGGCCGCGCATCCCCTAAGTTTTCCGCAAAGAGAAACTCAGGGAGCATCATGTCCGGGTCCGGAGTACAAAAACTGGCTTACGTGGCCTTATTGGTTCTGTTGTTCGGCGTCTGCACCGGGTTACTGGGAGGGCTGTAAGCACATGGCCAAACGCTTTGGCGGCAAATACAGCCCAAACGACTCAGATTCGTCGACAGATCAACCGGCGCGCGGTCAGTTTGATGGCGCGCGCGTAGAACCAGCTGGAGCACGGGCTAATATCCTGTTTATCCCGGCTGTTCCATTGGTGTTTCTGTCGCTGAACGACGGTGCAATCGGGATGACCATTGGACTTGTTGCCGCTGGTTTGCTGACCGGGGCAGCCTTTCTGCTGCGCGAAGGGTTGCGGGCCGAAGCGGCCTATAACGCGCGGCGCACCGCACGGCGCCCGGCAATTCCCCGCAAGATATTTTCCAGCGTTCTGACCGGCCTTGGGGCCGGGTTGGCCTCATACCGATCCGAGTTTCTCGATGCGGCAACCGTGTCTGACGCCAGCCTCATCGCCCCAGTTTTATTCGGCACCGCCGCTGCTGTGTTGCATTCCGTTTCCTTCGGCCTGGACCCTATGTCAGACAAAGGCATGGAAGGCATCGATACCTTTCAGCAGGACCGTGTCGCACGGGTAGTCGAAGACGCTGAGGCGCATCTGACCGAAATGACCGACGCCATCAAACGTGCTGGGGACCGCCGGATCGAAGCGCGGGTCGAGCGATTTCAGGAAACTGCCCGCGATTTGTTTCGCACCGTCGAAGAAGACCCGCGCGATCTGGCCGGAGCAAGAAAATACCTGACCGTCTATCTGCAGGGTGCCCGTGACGCGACGGTCAAGTTCTCGGATGTTTATGCCAGAACACGTGATGCACAGTCGCTGCAGAATTACTCGTCTCTACTGGATGACCTGGAACAGAATTTCTCTGCCAGGACCCGTAAGATGCTATTGGATGACCGCAGCGATCTGACGGTTGAAATTGACGTGCTGCGCGAACGGTTGCAGCGCGAAGGCGTTCGGTTGGACTGACCGGCCCAAAGTATACAGAGAGGATTACCCCATGTCCGAGGAAGTAAAGAACAAGGCGGTCGAAGCCGAAACGCTGGTACAGGAAGTGACCGCCGTAGCCCTGCCCGACCCCACGGCGGAAGTTGTCCTTCTGAAAGAGGCCGACGAGCCTGTAGGTGCTGAAATTCGTAAACGCATGGGCGAGATCGACATGGGGAACACGAACTCGATCGTGTCCTTCGGCTCGGGTGCGCAGGCCGAGTTGCAGGAAATCAGCCAGGCGATGCTGGCGGATGTCCGCAACAAGGATGTCGGTCCGGCAGGTGACAGCCTGCGTAATATCGTGACCACGATCCGTGGATTCTCGGTCAGCGAACTCGACGTGCGGCGCGAGCGTAGCTGGTGGGAAAAACTGTTGGGCAAGGCCGCCCCGTTCGCCAAGTTCACCGCCCAATACGAACAGGTTCAAGGCCAGATCGACCGGATCACGGATGACTTGCTTTCGCATGAACATACGCTGTTGAAGGACATCAAGTCCCTGGACATCCTGTATGAAAAAACCTTGGGCTTTTATGATGAGCTGGCGCTTTACATCGCGGCCGGCGAAGAGAAATTGAACGAACTGGACAGCCGGGACATTCCTCAGAAAGAGGCCGAGGTTCAGGCCGCGCCCGAAGAGGATCAGGTGATGAAAGCGCAGGAGCTGCGCGATTTGCGTGCTGCGCGCGATGATCTGGAACGCCGGGTGCATGATCTGAAGCTGACGCGACAGGTAACCATGCAGTCGCTGCCCTCGATCCGTCTGGTTCAGGAAAATGACAAATCCCTGGTGACCAAGATCAACTCGACCCTAGTGAACACCGTACCGCTCTGGGAAACCCAGCTGGCACAAGCCGTCACCATTCAGCGCAGCGCCGAGGCCGCCGCCGCCGTGCGCGATGCGAATGACCTAACCAACGACCTTCTGACCGCGAATGCCGCCAACCTGCGCGAGTCGAACAAGGTGATCCGTCAGGAAATGGAGCGCGGTGTCTTTGATATCGAGGCCGTAAAACAGGCCAATGCCGATCTGATCGGAACCATCAATGAAAGCCTGGAGATTGCGGATGAAGGCAAGGCCAAACGCGCCGCTGCCGAGCAAGAGCTGCAGAAGATGGAAACCGAACTGCGCGACACTTTGGCCGCAGCCAAAGCGCGCAAGGACGGTATCGGTGACAACGCCGGAACAGCTGTTCCGGGCTAATGGTGGATTGAAGGTGCGGTCACTGGGATATCTGAAGCCCGTATTGGGTCTGGTCGCATTGCTGGCGTTGGCCAACTGCGACGAGGCCCTGACGTCTTCGGTTGCCACTCAACCGCGCCCCGTAGTCCCCCCAGCGCCTGCCCCTAATGCCTATGTACCTCCATCTGCGGCCAGTCAGGATCTGGCGCGGTTCTATCAGCGGGTAGAACGTGACCTGCTAACGCGTGGTATGCTGCGCAGCGATGGCGGCGGGCCGGACACACCCTATGATGCCAGCGATCTGGAGCGCAATTTCGAGACGATTGCCTTTTTCAACGAGTATCCAGATCACGCCGTCACCGCGACCACATACTCGACCGAGGGCCAGCTTAGCCGATGGTCCGCCCCCATCCGTGTTCAGACAGAATTCGCCCCGTCTGTGTCCCCCGAAATGCGGGCAAAGGATGCCGAACAGGTCGAGACCTTTACCGCGCGGCTGTCCAAAGTGACCGGTCATCCGATGTCTGTCGTTACCCGCAAGGCAAATTTCCATGTCTTTTTCGCGGGAAAGGATGACAGTGCATACGTGGTCTCCCGCCTGAAACAGCTTGTACCTGGCATCGATCAGCCATTGCTTGACCTGGTTGCAAACCCGCGTTCAAATATTGACTGTTTTGTCATCGCGTCTCCGACCAACCGGTCCCTGCACCGATTTGTTCGGGCGGTGGTGCTGATCCGTGCTGAATTGCCTGATATGCTGCGGCGCAGTTGCATCCACGAAGAAATGGCGCAGGGGCTGGGACTCTCCAATGACAGCAACGCTGCGCGACCATCCATCTTTAATGATGACGATGAATTTGCGCTGCTGACCAGCCATGACGAGAAATTACTGACAATGCTCTATGACCCGCGTCTTGAGCCTGGCGTGGCTGTCGAAGACGCGCGTCCTGTGGTGCGGATCATTGCGCGCGAACTGATGGGCCAGCAGCTGTGAGCCCAAGATAAGGAGACCCCAAATGGGTATTTTCGATTTTCTGACCGGCGAGTTCATCGACGTCATCCACTGGGTCGACGACACCCGCGATACGATGGTCTGGCGGTTCGAACGCGAGGGCCATGCGATCAAATACGGCGCCAAACTGACCGTGCGCGAAGGCCAGGCGGCCGTTTTCGTGCATGAGGGGCAGCTGGCGGATGTTTTCACCCCCGGTCTCTATATGCTTGAGACCAACAATATGCCGATCCTGACGACACTGCAGCATTGGGACCATGGCTTTCAGTCTCCGTTCAAATCCGAGATTTATTTCGTCAACACGACTCGCTTCAATGACCTGAAATGGGGCACCAAGAATCCGATCATGCTGCGCGATCCGGAATTCGGACCGACCCGCATTCGCGCTTTCGGTACTTATACAACCCGGGTCAAAGACCCAGCAAAATTCATGATCGAAATCGTCGGCACCGATGGTGAGTTCACGATGGACGAGATCAGCTTTCAGGTGCGCAATATCATCGTTCAGGAATTCAGCCGGGTCATCGCAGGATCAGGCATTCCGGTTCTGGACATGGCCGCCAATACCGCCGATCTGGGCAAGTTGATCGCGGCAGAAGTGACCCCGGTCTTGGACGGGTACGGGCTGGAGATGCCTGAATTTTATATCGAGAACATCTCACTGCCACCCGCAGTTGAAGCGGCGCTGGACAAGCGGACATCGATGGGGCTGGCTGGTGATCTGGGTAAATTCACCCAGTATTCAGCCGCTGAGGCGATGACAGCCGCGGCCAACAATCCCGGTCAGGGCGGTGGCATGGGCGCTGGCCTTGGCATGGGAATGGGCATGGCCATGGCACAGCAGATGTCGAACATGGCAGCGGGTCAGCCGAGCGGTCCGTGGGGCGGTTCTGCCCCCGCTGCCCAGCAACCTGCGGCGCATACGGCGCCTCCGCCGCCACCGCCAGTGGAACATGTCTGGCATATCGCCGTTGACGGGCAAACCAGCGGGCCATTTTCCAAGGCCAAGATGGGCCGCATGGCGACAGACGGAGAGATCACCCGAGACACCCATGTCTGGACCGCCGGTCAGGACGGCTGGAAAAAGGCGGGTGAGGTACAGGAACTGGCGCAGTTGTTCACGATCCTGCCGCCACCCCCGCCCGGAGCCTGAAGTGACGGAAAGCTTAGGCAGCAACGTTTAACGCGTATCCGCAACTTCTCTGAAAGAGCAAACGAATGTCTACTTTGGACCGCTACTCAAAGCCCCAAATCGTATTGCACTGGCTGATCGCTGTGATCATCATCGGCGAATGGATCAGCAGCGATGGCATGGGACGCGCCCTGCACGCCCGGCTCGAGGGCAACACGGTCTGGACAGAAGGCGCCACCCCTCATGTCTGGCTTGGCTGCATCGTCTTTGCGCTGATCCTGGTCCGCATCCTTCTTCGGTGGCGACAGGGCGCGCCTGCCCCGGTTGAGGAGAGCTCGGCCCTGATGGCGACTGCAGCAAATTTGGGACATCTGTTGCTGTATGCGCTGATGGTCGCCGTTCCGATCTTTGGTATGCTGGCCTGGTTCGGGGGAATCCATGTTGCTGGTGAGGTCCACGAAACCGTGGGCAATGCCCTGTTGTTCGTCGCATTAGGTCACGCTGCCTTTGCCATCTGGCATCATTTCATCAAACGGGACGGGGTGCTGAACCGGATGCGCCTGTCCTCTGGCCGATAACGCAAATTCGAGGCTTCAATGGCCCCTACCGACCCTAACATTGTAGACGAACACCGCTTTCCCTGCGATCAATGCGGGGCGGATTATCGGTTCAATCCCGGTGATGGTACGCTCACCTGTGACCATTGCGGTCACTCCGAGTCCATTGGCGCGGGACCGTGGGGCGGCGCCAGCCTGAAAGAGCTGGATTTCAACAGCGCGCTGTCAGATCAGCTGCCTGATGATGAGATCGAGGAAACGCGTGTTCTGACCTGCCCCAACTGCGCGGCTCAGGTTGAATTCGACCCGGCCACGCATGCAGCCGAATGCCCCTTTTGCGCAACCCCGGTGGTCACCGATACCGGCATCAGCCGTCATATCAAACCCCGCGGTGTGCTGCCTTTTGCGCTGGATGAGCGCACGGCGCATAAAGCGATGGGAGACTGGCTGGGACGGTTATGGTTCGCCCCAAACGGGTTGAAGGATTATGCCCGCAAAGGGCGCAAGATGCAGGGTATCTATGTTCCATACTGGACCTTCGATGCGGATACGAAATCCACATATCGGGGCGAGCGCGGCATAGTTTACTATGAAACACGCAGTGTCATGCGCGATGGCAAGCGTGTACAGCAAAGGGTCGCCAAGGTGAGATGGTCCCCGAAATCGGGCCGGGTCGCACGGTTCTTTGATGACGTTCTGGTTTTGGCATCCCAGTCTTTGCCCAAGAAGTATACCGACGCGCTGGAACCCTGGGATTTACCCGCGTTGGAACCGTATCAGCCTGAGTACCTCGCCGGTTTTCGGGCCGAGGCCTATACAGTCGAATTGAATGACGGCTACACCGAAGCCCGCACACATATGTCCCGCGTGATAGAACGGGATGTACGCTTTGATATTGGTGGCGATCGGCAGCGCGTTCATGCGGTTGAGACCGATGTGCGGGATGTGACCTTCAAGCATGTCCTCCTGCCGATCTGGATGGCCGCCTACAAATATCGGGGGCAGACGTACAGGTTTGTAGTAAACGGCCGCACCGGGCGCGTTCAGGGGGAACGTCCCTGGTCAGCGCTCAAGATCTCTGTCGCCGTGTGCCTTGGCCTTTTGGTAGCTGCCGGTGTTGGTTACATGGTGGCAACCGGTCAGCAGTGACCCGCGGACCGCATCAGCCCTTGAACATCCGCCAGTCTGACCTCATCCTGCGCCCTGTCAACGCCGATGGGGAGGCCTGTGTGACACTATCCGCTCTGAACAATCTACTGGATCAACGGCATTCCTGCCGCGCCTTCCTTTCTGACCCGGTGCCAAAGGATCAGATCAATCAGATCCTGACCAGCGCAGCCCGCGTTCCAAGCTGGTGCAATGCGCAGCCCTGGAGCGTGACCATCACCATCGGGCCAGAGACCGATAAGTTTCGGAAGGCACTGCAGGATGAGGTAGCCGCGGACACGCCATCCCCGGACCTGCCCTTTCCTGCCTCCTATTCGGGCATCTACCAGGAACGACGCCGTGAATGCGGCTGGGCCCTTTACGAAGCCGTTGGCGTTGAACGCGGAGATCGCGCCGGGTCCACCCGGCAGATGAAGGAGAATTTCGCCCTTTTCGGAGCGCCCCATTGTGCAATCATATCCAGCCCAACGGAACTCGGCGCTTATGGCGCCATGGATTGTGGTGGCTTTGTTACGGCCTTCACGCTGGCGGCGCAGGCTCTGGGCATAGCGACAATTCCGCAGGCCGCAGTGGCCAGCTATGGCCCTTTTCTGCACCGATATTTCAAAATCCCGGATGACCGTCTGATCCTATGTGCGATCTCTTTCGGCTATGCAGACAAAGACCACCCGGCCAACGGGTTCAGAACCAGTCGCGCCAAGCCCGACGCGTTTGTCGAGTGGGTCGACTAACCATCAAATGGAGGAACCAAATGCGTGCGCTGTTGCAGAGGGTCTCGCTGGCAAAAGTCTCGGTCGAGGGTACGGTGATCGGACAAACTGGTCCGGGCCTGCTGATACTGGTTTGCGCGATGCAAGGAGACGACGACCAAAAGGCCGAACAGCTTGCTGCCAAGGTCTCGAAGCTGCGGATATTCAAGGATGAGGCCGGCAAGATGAACAGGTCGGTTCTGGATATGGGCGGCTCGGCCCTAGTAATCAGCCAGTTCACACTTGCCGCTGATACCTCGCGCGGGAACCGCCCGGGGTTTTCTGAAGCGGCACCGCCAGAGGTTGGAAAACGCTTGTATGAGGTTTTCGCGCATCGGCTAAGTGGTCTTGGCGTCCCTGTCGAAACCGGTCAATTCGGGGCGGATATGGCCGTCGAACTGGTCAATGACGGCCCGGTCACGATCTGGGTCGAAAGCTGATGGAGCAAAGGCAAAAGGCAACCCGAATATGGCAGGCCGGAGTTGACGCGGTTAGTGGATATGCGGCGACGTTAACGGCGCTGAATGATATCGAGGCGCCCGACCAAATTTTAGCTGTCGGCAAAGCTGCGGCGGCGATGACCCGCGCAGCGCTGGACCATTTCGGCCCCCTCCCCGCTTTGGTTGTCACCAAAGATGGCCACGGGGACGCCCTGCCCGACTATGTAGAGGTGATCGAGACCTCTCATCCCGTTCCAGATATTCGCAGTCTGCAAGCGGGCCGCGCACTGCGTGAGATGGTCCAGTCGATGGGATCGTCTTCGCATTTGCTACTTCTGACTTCGGGTGGGGCCTCGTCTTTGGCCGAGGACCTTGTACCCGGCAAAACGCTGGCGAATCTGGAGCAGTTGAACCGAAAACTGCTGTCGGAAGGGATGAATATCTCTGAAATGAACGCCGAACGGCGCAAACTGTCCCAGATCAAAGGGTCTGGCCTGTTGGCTCAGTTCAAAGGAGCGAAGGCGACTGTACTGGCGATTTCCGATGTGCCCGGCGATGACCTGAACGTTATCGGATCGGGCATTGGCGCACTTCCTGAGCCGCGCGATTTTCAGGGAGTTGCGCGCATCGTTGCATCGAACAAGCATGCCCGTGCTGCCGCCGTCCGACAGGCCATGGCCGAGGGCGCACCCGTTCTAGCGAATGAGGAATGCCTGCACGATGACCTGAAAAGCATAACAGCCCGTTTGGGGCCACAGCTGCGCAATATGCCCGAAGGCGTCATGGTTTTCGGTGGAGAGCCAACTGTCGTGCTGCCCAGAAATCCAGGCAAGGGTGGGCGCAATCAGGCCCTCGCTTTAGCGTTGGCCAGAGAAATCGCGGGTATTGCTGGGCTGACGCTGCTTGTCGGGGGCACCGACGGCACCGACGGGCCGACCCAGGCCGCGGGGGCGATTGTTGACGGGACCACCTGGGGCGATGGTGCGGAAAAGGCGCTGCGGGATGCTGACAGCGGCAGCTATCTGGAACGCGTAAATGCTCTTTTCGTCACCGGACCGACCGGTACCAACGTAATGGACCTTATTGTCGCAATCCGAAGCTGATTTGACGATTTTCACCTGCACCAAAACCCTTTTGGCCCCGAGACTGACCGAATGAATCCAGCCGACAATTCGCTACTCGACATCGAAGACCTGCCAGATGTCGGCATTCACATGCCGGATGGGTGCCGGCTTTCAGCCCGGATATGGAAGCCGTCGCATGCAGAAAGCCACCCTGTACCTGCCATTCTGGAGTTCCTGCCCTATCGCAAGCGCGACGGCACTGCGACACGAGACGCCCTGACCCATCCTTGGTTTGCCAAGCGCGGCTATGCCTGCATCCGCGTGGACATGCGCGGCAATGGTGACAGCGAAGGGCTGATGGAGGATGAGTATACCCAGCGGGAACTGGACGATGCAGTTGCAACTATCGAATGGCTGGCGCAGCAACCGTGGTGCTCTGGTTCTGTAGGAATGATGGGGATCAGTTGGGGCGGTTTCAATGCTTTGCAGGTGGCGGCACTACAGCCAGAGGCGCTGAAGGCGATTATCACGCTGTGCTCGACCGCCGACCGGTATGCGGACGACATCCACTACAAGGGTGGCTGCCTGCTGAACGAAAATCTCGGCTGGGGCGCGACCATGTGGTCTTATTCATCGCGCGCTCCCGATCCGGCCCTGCGTCCGAACTGGCGCGAGCTGTGGCTGGACCGCCTTGAGAACGAGCCCTTTCTGCCCTCTGTCTGGTTGCGCCATCAGACGCGAGATGACTATTGGCGTCACGGGTCAGTCTGCGAGGATTTCAGCGCTATCCGGGCGGCGACTTTGGCTGTTGGCGGCTGGGGTGACGCCTATAAGAATACGGTGCCTTTATTGGTTGAACAGCTTGATTCTCCGGTCAAGGGGATCGTCGGGCCTTGGGTTCACAAGTATCCGCATTTTGCTGTTCCCGAGCCCCGAATCGGATTTCTGCAAGAGGCCCTGCGTTGGTGGGACCATTGGTTGAAAAGCCAGGATACTGGCGTCGACCAGGAACCCGACTATCGCGCCTATCTTATGGATGGGGTACGCCCCCAGCGCTGGTACAAGGAACGGCCCGGTTGCTGGGTAACCGAGGATAAAGGCGCGACCTCGCATCTTCCTATTCAAACTCTGAATATTTCTAATGCTGGGCTGGACCAACCCGGACCCCTGGACACGTGCATCCGATCCCCCCAGACCTGCGGGATGGAAGGCGGAGAATACTGCGCCATCTGGTTGGGGCCGGATATGCCGGGCGATCAGCGTGTGGATGATGCATTTTCGGCCTGTTTCGACAGCGCCCCACTGGCCAATGATTTGAACATCGTGGGCGCGCCGCAAATATGCCTGCACATCAGTGCCGACCGTCCCTATGCCCAGATGGCCGTGCGCTTGAATCACGTCCATCCCGATGGGGCAACAACACGCATAACATACGGTGTCCTTAACCTGTGCCATCGCGATACCCATTCGCAACCGACCGAATTGGTCCCTGGCAAGGTTTACGAGGTCACGCTGGATCTGGACCATATCGCTTATCGGGTGCCAAAGGGACACCACTTGCGGATTGCGGTATCCAGCGCCTATTGGCCGCTGATCTGGCCTTCGCCCGAGTCTGCAGAACTGCATCTGACCGAGGGCCAAATCAAGCTGCCCATCCGTCACGCGGCTAGCGAGGCATATGTATTCCCTCCCCCGGATGCCGAGGCCGCACACGACATCACGACTGTCCGAGACAGCCGGAACTCTCGACAGGTCGAAACTGACATGAACTCGGGGGAAACTCATCTGATTATAGAAGATGACTTTGGCCTTGTTACAGAAAACCACCACGGCCTGACACATGGCGGAACAGCCTTTGAACGTTGGTCGATTCGCCCTGATGATCCGTTATCTGCACGCGGATATTGCCATTGGACACAAGAGATAATCCGTGACGGCACAGAGCTGCGTACAGAAACATCTTGCGAAATGTGGTCAGACGCCGGAAACTTCTACCTCTGTGCTGAACTCAAGGCATTTGAAAACGGCAGTTTGGTATTTTCAAAGACTAAGGAGGATACCGTACCGCGTAATCATATGTGAAATTCAAGCAGGTCTGAGCCGGACTTTTTTCTTGCTCGACCAACCGAATTGCGCCTAACTTGACTGGCGCGTCAATAAAAAAACCCGTCAGGGGCTGACGAGATAAATCACTGGGAGATATCTGAATGAACGAACAAATCACTCACATGGCCAAGCAGGTTACAGCTGGCAAGCTGACCCGCCGCGAATTTATGGGGAAAGCTGCAGCACTTGGTGTGTCTGCTGCGATGGCCAGCACAATGTTTGCCGATGCTGCACGCGCGGCTGGCCCGAAAAAGGGCGGTGATCTGAAATTTGGCCTGCAGGGCGGGGAATCCACCAACTCGCTTGACCCGGCCACCTATGCCAGCTCGGTTCCGTTCCAGAACGGCAAGCAGTTCGGCGACCAACTGGTCGAGGTTGCGCCCGATGGATCGATCGAACCGCGCCTTGCAGAAAGCGTCGAAGGCAGCGCGGATGCCAGGGTCTGGACCTTCAAACTGCGTCAGGGCGTGGAATTCCACAACGGCAAGACCATGACCAGCGAAGACGTGCTGAAAACCATGGAGCGTCACTCGAACGAGGATTCCCAATCCGGTGCTCTGGGAATCATGCGCGGCATCGAATCGATGAAGGCTGATGGCGACAATTTCCAGGTTACGCTGAATGAACCAAATGCCGACCTGCCCTATCTGATGGCAGACTATCATCTGATCATCCAGCCGGATGGCGGCATGGAAGATCCTGGCGCAGGGGTTGGCACCGGCCCTTACCAAGTGGAAGTCAACGAACCCGGCGTCCGCCACGTGTTCAAAAAGTTCGCCAACCACTGGAGCGATTACGGCAATTTCGACAGCGTCGAAGTGGTTGTTATCAATGACGCTACCGCCCGGACCGCCGCGCTGCAATCCGGTCAGGTCCACGCGATCAACCGGGTTGAGCCCAAGATTGCTGATCTGCTAGGTCGCGCACCGAACCTGACTGTGCATTCAACCGCAGGCCGTGGCCACTATGTGTTTATCATGCATTGCGACACGGCACCGTTTGATAACAATGAACTGCGTTTGGCCCTGAAACACGCGATTAACCGTCAGGATCTGGTCGACAAGGTTCTGCGTGGCTATGGCTCGATTGGGAATGACATGCCGATCAACGCGGCCTACCCGCTGTTTGACGGTTCGATCCCGCAGCGTGAATTCAGCATCGAAAAAGCAGCTGAGCATTACAAGAAGTCGGGTCATGACGGCTCGCCAATCATTCTGCAGGTCGCTGATGGCGCCTTCCCTGGTGCAGTGGACGCGGCCGCCCTGTTCCAGCAGACCGCGGCTCAGGCTGGTATCCCGCTGGAAATCAAGCGTGAACCCAACGATGGTTACTGGTCCGAGGTTTGGAACGTACAGCCGTTCTGCGCCTCGTACTGGGGTGGCCGTCCGGTGCAGGACCAGATGTATTCGACCGCGTATCTGTCGACCGCAGACTGGAACGACACGCGGTTCAAGGTTCCGGCCTTTGACGAGATGCTGTTTGCAGCCCGCGCCGAGCTGGACAATGACAAGCGCAAAGACATCTACAAACAGATGGGCATGATGGTCCGCGACGAAGGCGGCGTAATCTGCCCGATGTTCAATGATTTCGTCGAAGGTGTCAGCAATCAGCTGGAAGGTTGGGAAAGCGACCCGACCCAAGAGATGATGAACGGCAACATGTCCCGCAAGATGTGGTTCTCCTGATAAGGACCACGGATCATGCATCCTATCATCAAATTGGTTTCCCAGCGCCTTGCGCTGGGACTCCTATTGCTGTTTGGCGCTTCGGCCCTGATTTTTGGCCTGACCGAAGCCCTGCCCGGAGACGCCGCGCAAGCCGTCCTGGGACAGTCCGCAACTCCTGAGGCTCTTGCTAACTTACGTGAGGAAATGGGGCTGAACCGCCCTGCCCTGACCCGATACGCCGAATGGCTGGGCGGGATCGTTCAAGGCGATCTGGGCCAATCGATGACCAACAAACTGGATATCGCTGAAAGCATCGGCAAGCGCCTGGGCAACACGCTGTTCCTGGCTTGTGCCGCCGCCGTCGTCTCCGTACCACTCGCTATCTTCCTTGGCTTGTTGGCCGTCCGCTATCGCAACCGTATGCCGGACAAATTGATCTCGGCTGTGACCTTGACCACGGTTTCGATCCCCGAATTCCTGATCGGCTACGTGATTATCTATTTCGTTTCCGTAAAACTGGGCTGGTTTTCCTCGCTTGCGATGATCAACGATTCGATGTCCTTCGGTGAAAAGCTCTATGCAATCGCCTTGCCGGCCTTTGTGCTGACGCTGGTGGTATTGGCACAGATGATGCGGATGACCCGCGCCGCAATCCTAAACCTGATGCAGTCGGCCTATATCGAAACGGCTGAGCTGAAAGGTTTGTCCAGTTTTCAGGTCATCGCGCGACATGCCTTCCCCAACGCAATTTCGCCCATTGTCAACGTTGTGATGCTGAACCTGGCCTATCTGGTCGTGGGCGTCGTCGTGGTCGAAGTGGTGTTCGTTTACCCTGGCATGGGGCAATATCTTGTGGACTCGGTGACCAAGCGTGACGTGCCTGTGGTTCTGGCCTGCGGAGTTGTCTTCGCTGCGGTCTATATCGGGCTGAACATGGTTGCCGATATCGTGTCCATCCTTGCCAATCCAAGACTGAGGCACCCGAAATGATGAAGAATCTTCCTATTTCGGCCATGATCGGTCTGTTTTTCACCGGGCTGTACTTTTTCGTGGCGCTCGCGGCACCCCTGATCGCTCCTTACGGCATGGCTGAGGTGGTCGGTGATGTCTGGGAACCGTCCAGTGCCAAACACCTGTTGGGTACGGACAATATCGGGCGCGATCTGCTAACTCGCATGATCTATGGCGGGCGCACGACCATCTTTATCGCTGCTGCTGCCACAATCCTCAGCTTTGTCACCGGCACCACGCTGGGCTTGCTGGCCGCTGTTCTTGGTGGCTGGGCCGATCAGGTCCTCAGCCGAGCGGTTGACCTGGTCATGTCGATCCCGACACTGATCCTGGCGCTGGTCATTCTGGCGATTGTCCCGGTGACTGTCCCGATCCTGATCCTGGTGATGGGCCTGCTGGATGCCACACGCCCCTATCGCCTGTCGCGATCTGTCGCTGTGGATATCAATGTGATGGACTATGTTGAGGCTGCCAAGCTGCGCGGTGAGGGTCGTATCTGGATCATCTTCCGGGAAATCCTGCCCAATGCTCTGTCGCCTCTGGTGGCCGAGTTCGGATTGCGGTTCATCTTTATGGTTCTGTTTATCTCGACCCTCTCGTTCCTGGGTCTGGGCGTCCAACCGCCGCTGGCGGATTGGGGTGGAATCGTGAAGGAAAACAAAGACGGTATCGTCTATGGCATCGGCGCGGCGCTATATCCGGCTGTTGCCATCGCGACCCTCGCCATCTCGGTCAACCTTGTTGCTGACTGGGTCCTGAACCGTACCACATCGCTGAAAGGAGGCCGGGGATGAGTGATACCCTTCTCAAGGTCCGCGACCTCAAAATCGGCGCGACCGTCTATCCACCGGGTGAAAAACCCCATGATATCGAAATCGTGCACGGGGTCAGCTTTGACCTTGAACGCGGCAAGGTGTTGGGGCTGATCGGTGAATCCGGGGCCGGTAAATCCACCATTGGTCTGGCCTCAATGGCCTATGGCCGTGGTGGTGTTGAACTCACCGGCGGAGAGGTTTGGGTTAACGGGCGCGATATCCTGAAAACCCCGCATAGCGATATCCGCAATCTGCGCGGAGGCGAAGTAGCATATGTTTCGCAATCCGCCGCAGCATCGTTCAACCCAGCCAAGAAGATCATGGATCAGGTGATCGAAGCCGCGGTGGAGCACAAGAAGTTTTCGCGTAAAGAGGCCGAAGCCCGCGCGCGGGAACTGTTCGCCAAGCTGGGGCTTCCCGATCCGGACAATATTGGTGATCGCTATCCGCACCAAGTTTCGGGCGGTCAGCTACAGCGGTGTATGACAGCGCTGGCGCTTTGTCCTGAGCCTGATCTGGTGGTGTTCGACGAACCGACAACTGCGCTGGATGTGACCACCCAGATCGATGTTCTGATGGCCATTAAGGAAGCCATTCGTGATACCGGCGTTGCCGCGCTCTATATCACCCACGATCTGGCAGTCGTTGCGCAAGTCAGCGACGACATCATGGTTCTGCGCATGGGTAACACGGTCGAGTACGGCAACACCGATCAGATCATCAACAACCCGCAGGAAGAGTATACCAAGGCGCTGGTCTCGGTCCGCTCCATCGAACATGAAGAAAAGAAGCCAACATCCGAACCAGTGCTGACAGTTGACGGGATCACTGCGCGCTATAAGGGGCTGAATTTCGACGTGCTGCACAACGTCAATGTCGAGCTCCATCCGGGCCAAACATTAGCGGTTGTGGGCGAATCCGGTTCTGGCAAGTCCACGCTGGCACGGGTGATCACCGGGCTGCTTCCACCGCGCGATGGCGAGATCAATTTCGCCGGACGCAAGCTCAGTGGCGATCTGAAGGGCCGCAGCCGTGAAGACCTGCGTGAGTTGCAGATGATTTATCAGATGGCAGACGTGGCGATGAACCCGCGTCAGACCGTCGGCACTATCATCGGGCGCCCGCTGGAGTTCTACTTCGGTATGCGCGGCGCGGAAAAACGAAAGCGGATCGTGGAACTGCTGGATGAGATCGAGCTGGGCGAAAAATACATGGACCGCTATCCGGCGGAACTGTCTGGCGGCCAGAAACAGCGTGTTTGCATTGCGCGTTCATTGGCGGCCAAGCCCAAGATGATCATCTGTGACGAGGTCACCTCGGCGCTGGATCCGCTAGTCGCGGATGGTATCCTCAAACTGCTGCTGGACCTGCAAAAGATCGAGGATGTGGCCTATCTGTTCATCACCCACGATCTGGCAACAGTGCGCGCGATCAGCGACAGTATTGCGGTGATGTATCAGGGCCGAGTCGTCCGCTACGGCCCCAAGTCGCAGGTGCTGAGCCCACCGTTTGACGACTATACCGACCTACTGCTCAGCTCTGTCCCCGAAATGCATCTGGGCTGGCTGGAAGAGGTCGTCGCCCACCGCAAAATGGAAAGCGCCGGGAACTGATCCCGGCCCTTCCTGTAAGTTTATGAAATCCCGGCGCCATTCGATCAAGGTGTCGGGATTTTGCCATTTGGGGCGGGATCAGGCAGCCAGACCGCACCGAATCTTTTAGGGTCGGCTGAAGCAATCTGAAAAAGGGTCAGAGCATGGACCGCAAACTTCTCCTCATCATTCTGGACGGTGTTCCATGGCGCAATTTCCGTCGTTTGTTCGGCAATCTGGAAGGCTGGGTCGACACCGGCGAGGCGCGCGTTTGGAAGAAGCGCGCTGTGCTGCCCTCAATCTCGGCAAGCTGCTATGCCTCGATCCATACCGGTGTTACACCGCAGGAGCATGGCTGTACCGGCAATGGCAACGTGTTCCGCCTGAGTCAGAAGGACATCTTCAGCCAAGTGCGCGAAGCCGGCGGCGTGACTGGGGCTGTGGCCCACAGCTTCTGGTCGCAATTTTTTAATCGCCATCCATTCGACTATGTCCGCGATGTTGAATACGACGAGCCCAACAGCAAAACGATCAATCATGGTCGGTTCCACACGATGACAGGCTATGGCATAGCCAACCAGATGACGCCCTGTGACGTCGATCTGTTCGCGACGCTGACAAATCTCTGCCTACGCCATGGCTTGGACTATGGATTGCTGCATACCAGCACTTTGGACAGCATGGGTCACAGATTCTTTCATGAATGTGAAGAGATGGACCATGCCTGTTTCGTGATGGACGAAATGCTGGCCCCGTTTATCCCGCGCTGGCGGCAGTTGGGTTACGACGTCATCGTCACCGCAGATCACGGCCAGGACGATCGTGGCCATCACGGTGGGCGTGGCGCATTGCAGCAGGAAACCGCGCTGTATTACTTCGGTGACGCCGAAGGCCCCGATGCGGACGCTGTGATCGACCAGCTACAACTGGCGCCCACGATTCTGGGCCGTTTGGGTGCCCCGGTTGCCGAAACCATGAAGGGTCAGCCCTTCTTGAAGTAGGGGATCAGTCGTAGGGCCAGATCTGCTGGCCCAACGCCTCTATCGCCACCGAGATCCTCTCGAAGCTGTCCGCCGCACGTTTGACCATGGTGCGCGCCCGCAGATAGCCGTGCACAAGGCCGGGTTCATTGATGCAATGAGCCTGCCCACCTGCAGCCCTGATCTGCTCGCAATAGATCGCACCATCATCACGTAAGGGATCACAATCTGCAGTTACCACCACGGTTGGGGGCAGCCCCGAGAAATCCGTGTCATGCAATGGAGCGAATGTCGGGTCGTTTTCCGGCACATCTCCACCACAGCGCATCTTCTCGTAAATACTTACATCCTCCAGCGTCAGCAAAGGCGCATGGGCATGTTCCTTATAGGAACCACGGGATGAATCTCCGCCCAAGCCTGGATAGATGAGGACCTGACCAAGAAGATTGTCGAACTGCGTCCGTCCGTGCTGTGAAACTGCGGCGGCCAGATTTCCACCCGCGCTGTCGCCCGCCAGAACGAAAGGGTCCTGGAACTCTTGCACCGCCCAGTTGGTTGCAGCCCAGCTATCGTGAAACTGGGCAGGATGAATATGTTCGGGGCTCAGGCGGTAATCCACGGCAATCACCCGATACCCAGTTTGTGCACAAAGTTCGGCACAGACATCGTCGTGACTGTCCAGTCCGCCGACGACAAACCCGCCTCCGTGGAAATAGATCACCGTCCGGCTTGGATTGCCTGCGGTGTAAATGCGAACAGGCACGCCATCGGCGCGCCTGTCTTCTGTTTCAACACCCATTGGGCGAGGTTGGCGAAAATCCTTGCACATTACGTCATAGACGCCGCGCTGATCTTCGATCGACAATTCGACCGCGTCATCAGGATAGCTTTCAGCCGTTCGTCTTATGAACGCCCAGGTTTCTTCATCGATCAGACGTTCATAGTCCATAGCCCCTCCGCGATCAGGCAGCCCACTCCCATGGCCGGGTGAACGATCCCAGCACTTTGCTGACATCGTCGTCCGAGGAACCGTTGGCGTCAAGCTGCGCGACAAGTCCGCGCTTTTTATCATCCAGAACCGAAACCACACGCGCAGCAACGCCTGCGTCTTCAAGCGCACCATTGTAGATGCGTGTGATTGCCTGCTTGCGCAGTTCGGGCTTAAAGACTTTGCCCACTGCCGTCTTGGGCAGTTCGTCCAGAATGGTCATGTGCTTAGGTTGCGCGGCGCGCTCGTGAACGTGGACTCTGCAGTATTCCATCAGCTCCTGCTCTGTCACACTGGCCCCAGAGACCAGTTCGACAAAGGCACAGGGCACTTCGCCCGCATGGGCGTCTGGTTGACCGATCGCACCGGCAAATGCCACGGCTTCATGCCCCAACAGCGCCTCTTCGATCTCGGCCGGGTCGATATTGTGCCCGCCGCGAATGATCAAATCCTTGGCACGACCGGTGATCCACAAATATCCATCATCGTCAAACCGGCCCAAATCACCGGTGCGCAGATATTTGTCATAGTGGAACAGGCCCACGTTCTTTTCGACCTCTGTATACGTGTTGCCCGCAAATACGCCGGGGTTCGAGATACAGATCTCACCAATCTGATCAGTGCCACATTCGGTCGGACCGTCGGGCCCATCCTGCAGGATTTTCACATCCGTATAAGGGAACGGAACGCCAATCGAACCGATCTTCTTTTCGCCATCCACCGGGTTGCACGACACAAGGCAGGTGGCTTCGGTCAGGCCATAGCCTTCGACTATTGTGACGCCGGTGGCCTCTTCAAAGCGACGGAACAGTTCAACCGGCAAAGGAGCCGAGCCTGAGAAGGCCGTTTTCACTGACGAGATATCAGCGTCGACAGGGCGCTGCATTTTGGCAGAGATCGCTGTCGGAACCGTGATGATAAAGCTGACTTTCCAACGCTCGATCAGTTTCCAGAAATTGTCGAAAACGCCATCCCCGCGATATCCTTGAGGCGTCGGGAAGACCACATGCGCACCCGAACTCACCGCAGCCATGACGATCACATGCACAGCAAAGACGTGGAACATGGGCAGTGGGCACATGACCACATCGTTTTCGTCGAACAACAAGGTGCCACCACACCAGCCATTATAGATCAGGCCGGAATATTTGTGTTGTGCAACCTTGGGCATGCCGGTTGTACCACCAGTATGGAAATAGCACGCAACACGGTCTGATTTACTGTCTTCGAATGTCAGTGTCTTGGGCTGTTTCGCCAGCTCTTTGCTGAAATTCAAATAATCCGCATGAGCCAATTTAGCCTTGTCGCCCATTTTGGGACGCACAAGGGGCACGATCCACGATTTCGGAGGCGTCAGATAGCGATTCAGGTCGATTTCCAGAATTGTGTTCACACCGGGCGCGTGGCGTACGGCCTCTTCCACCTTCTGTGCAACATCGGCTTTGGGAAATGACTTTAGCGTCACAACAACCTTGGCTTTCGTCTCGCGCAAAATTGCTGCGATTTGCTCGGGCTCCAACAACGGGTTGATCGGGTTCACGATCCCTGCGACGGCCCCTCCCATAAGGGTCACCAGAGTTTCGTTGCAGTTGGGCAGAACATAGGCCACCACATCGTTTTCACCGATACCCAGAGATCTGAAAAGATTGGCGGCCTGATTGACCTTACCCAGCAGATCAGACCACGTCAGTGTCTCGGCCTTATCGGCTGGGCCGGAAAACAGCTGAAAGCTAATGGCCTTGTGGTCGGGGAACTTGGCCGCCGTTCGAGAAAGTAACTGATGAAAGGTTACCGGTACGTCTCGATCCTCCCACGGCATTTCATTTTCTATTCTTGCCTTATCGTCTAATCCCGCGAATGCCATTAGTTCCTCCCTGTACTTTTACTGCGTCACGCGCAGGCTCTCATCTAGGATGAAAGTAAAACCCGCTCATGTGCAAGTAAGGGCTTAACGGCAGAACAACCCAGAATGTAGAATGACGCTGGGGCGCAAAACAAAATATCTCGCCATCAGGTTACTCTGCTGCAACACCATCGGTAAATTGCAACCGTGCCAAACGCGCGTATAGCCCATCCTGCGATACCAGATCGTCATGCGTTCCCTGCGCAACGATCTGCCCGTTCTCCAGGACGATGATGCGGTCGGCTTTTTTCACGGTTGCCAATCTGTGCGCAACAATCAGCGTCGTCCGCCCTGCACGCAACCTGTCGACAG
This sequence comes from Ruegeria sp. CDSA236, assembly GCF_059611285.1. Taxonomy (NCBI): domain Bacteria; kingdom Pseudomonadati; phylum Pseudomonadota; class Alphaproteobacteria; order Rhodobacterales; family Roseobacteraceae; genus Ruegeria; species Ruegeria sp. CDSA236. Next base: position 117,987 of record NZ_JBXWPG010000002.1, on the reverse strand, counting down.
CCCCTTGCACAGCGCGCTCGCTTTCAGCGTCCAATGCCGATGTCGCCTCATCCAACAACAGGATCGGAGCATCGCGCAGAATGGCGCGGGCGATGGCGATCCGCTGTTTTTGTCCCCCGGACAGCATGACGCCTCGCTCTCCTACAAAGCTGTCATAGCCTTCGGGCAGCGTCGAGATGAATTCGTGGGCCGCAGCTGCGCGGGCTGCGTCTTCAACCTCGGCATCCGTCGCATCGAGCCGCCCAAATCGGATATTTTCGCGCGCCGATGCTGCAAATATCGTGGGATCCTGAGGTACAAGTGCCATATGACGGCGGAAATTGGAACGATCCAAATTTCGCAGGTCAATACCATCCAAACAAACGCGTCCCGAGTCAGGATCATAGAATCGCTGAATCATCTGGATTACAGTTGTTTTTCCGGCCCCCGAGGGGCCGACAAATGCGACGGTTTCCCCGGGGTTGACTGTCAGCGACAGTTCATTCAACGCCACGACATCCGGACGCGCCGGGTAGCGGAAAGTCACATCGTCGAACTGAATCTCGCCGCGCACGGGCGCGGGGAAAACTTGCGCCTGGCCGGGATCGTTCACGGTGTCCTGAGCATTCAACAACTCGACCAACCGCTCGGTCGCACCGGCCGCACGCTGCAATTCGCTCCATATTTCGGACAGGGCCGCGACCGAACCGGCCATGATGATCGAATAGATCACGAACTGGATCAGAACGCCCTCGGTCATGACACCGTTGCGGACATCATTCGCCCCCATCCACAACACGCCCACGATTCCGGAAAACACCAGGAATATAACGATGACGGTCAGGACGGCCCGGGTCTGAATTCGGCGCAGCGAGACAGTATAGGACGTTTCGGTCATCTCACCGAACTGATTTCGGCTGGCCTGCTCATGGGTAAAGGCCTGAACGGTTTGAACCGCGCTCAGCGCTTCACCGGCATTGCCTGATGAGGCTGCGATCCAGTCTTGGTTTTCTCGGCTAATAACCCGCAGGCGCCGCCCCAATACCAGTATCGGAACCACAACCAGCGGAATCAGCAGCAAGACCATCCCGGTCAGCTTGGCCGAGGTCAGCAGCATCAGCACAAGCCCGCCCAGAAACATCAACATATTGCGTAGAGCGATCGAGACTGACGAGCCCAGCACGGATTGAATCAGCGTGGTGTCGGTCGTGATCCGGCTCAGCACCTCACCCGTCATGATACGTTCATAGAATTCGGGGCTCATCCCGATGACGCGATCAAAAACGGCTTTGCGGATATCGGCGACAACGCGTTCGCCCAGGCGCGTAACAAGCGCATAGCGGATACCTGTTCCGACGGCCAGAATCGCGGCGATGCCCAGCGCTGCCAGAAAGTACCAATCCAGTAGCTCTCCGTCTTCGATCCGAAAGTTGTCGACCACACGGCGGACGGCCAAAGGCAATGTCAGCGTCATGCTGGCGGTCAGAACCAAGGCCAGAGAGGCCCCAATCATTTGCAACCAATAAGGCTTCATGAATGGCCAGAGCGAAGCCAGAACACCGATCTTCCTGGACCTGGCCCGTTCCTCAGCCGCACCGGGTGCGGGTTTTGCTGCTGGACTGGCTGAGACGGGTTTTGCCATGTCAGGCCCTTACTTCGTGTTCGAATTCCGGTATCCCGCTTCTTGGCGTCTACAACCCGCCGGGTCAAGCGGTGCAGCCGAATGGCCCAAACGAAAGGCTATTTGACGCAGATTTTTGGGGCTGATTTGGAGCGGGCGGCGGGAATCGAACCCGCTTCATCAGCTTGGAAGGCTGAGGTAATAGCCAGTATACGACGCCCGCTCAGCGGTGGTTGGTTTATGCCATGCCTAAGGTGTCGTCAAGCACAGTTCGCACGCGAATTTCAAAATCATATGACACCCGGGGACGGACCCCGGCGCATCGGTAATCCCGGGGTCGTTTCGGCAGCGCGCGGCTTATTCAACGCGCGGCATTCGCCCATTCGCAAGATTCAAGATCCGCCGAAATACGGATCATGGATGCCAGATTCTTACTGGAAGATTCGGCCAAGCCAATCAACTTCGCAGGATAGGTCGTTGCGGCGCTCAGCGCATCCTTCAGCGGGACACCGACATTTTTGACAAGGATGCGAACAGCCGTCGTCAGATCCAGGTCAGCCCCTGCCAGCGTTCCATTTTCAAGCGTCAGGCGGCCATCCGTTCTGGTAATACGGCGCCCTTCAAGGTTGAATTCGGCATCCTCTGTTCCGGCAACAGCCATGGCATCGCTGACCAGAAATATCCGGGCCGGGCCGGTCTTTGCCGCCCATGCCGCCCGCATGACCTCAGGGTGTACGTGTATACTGTCGGCAATCAGACCCGCAGACAAACCCGCATTGGCCAGCGCCGCCCCCACAAGACCAGGCTCGCGGTTTCCAAGCTGGCTCATGGCGTTGAACAGATGTGTGACACAGCGCGCGCCCGCCGCAGCATAACGTTGACAGGTCGCAAAATCCGCATCGCTATGACCCAGAGACACCAGAATTCCGGCCTCAGCCAAAGAGGTAACCTGTCGCTCAGACACAGCTTCTGGCGCCAGGGTTACTTTAAGGCAAGGCAATCGGCTGGCCGCGGCTATCAGGGTGGTCAGATCCTCTTCATCCATCGGGCGGATCAGCGCGGCGTCATGCGCCCCTTTTCGCGCCAACGAAAGATGCGGTCCCTCCAGATGCAGTCCAGCGACACCGGGAACACCGACATCCACAGCCTTGATCGCGGCCTCTATTGCCTGCTGGGTCTTGGCCGCAGTGTCGGTAATCAGGGTGGGCAAAAAGGATGCGACGCCAAGCTTTCTATGCGCTTGAGAAACGCGCTGGATAGTCTCGACAGAAGGGTCATCGTTGAACATGACACTTCCGCCGCCATTGACCTGTAGGTCCACAAATCCGGGGCAGAGAATATCACCGTTCAGATCGACCTGCTGCCCGGCGATTTTGGTTCCGTCTGCCGGGGTGACCTCGGACAATTTACCTTGGCAAAACACAACCGCCTGCCCCTCCAGCAGGTGTGTGCCGTCGAAATAGGCGCCGTTTCTGAATACAACCGTCTCAGAGGTCATACAGTTTCCGTAACTTTCTTAAGGTGACGCGGGGCATCAGGGTCAATTCCGCGATTGCAGGCGACCGATTCAACCATGCTGTAGAACGATGTGATGGTGCTGATGGGATCGGTCAGCCAATGGTCCGTTCTGACGACCGGCAGAGGCTGCGCCTGTTTCACCGCCGAGGTTGCGGCAAAAACGGTAGCCCCTTTTGCCGCCAACGCATCAGCCGCTTCTGCCGTTGTTTGTTCAGCGGCATCACCGGCGGCGAACACAATGGTTGGAAACCCTTCTTCAACGATTGAGACCGGCCCGTGCAGAACTTCGGCAGTCGAATAGCTCTCGGCGTGGATCTGGCAGGTCTCTTTGATCTTCAGCGCCGCTTCATTCGAGATCGCCAGCGACGGACCGCGACCCAAGGTAAACAGGGACCGGCCGGAAATCGCATTGGCGGCCGGGGTCCAGTCGCATTGGGCAGCCTTCCCAAGATACCCGGGCAGTGACCATATGGCCTGCTTCAGCTCAGCCTCATCCGCGATTTCCGCCAGCAACCACAGCCCCGCCACCAGAGACGTCACAAAGGTCTTAGTTGCTGCCACACTCAATTCCGGTCCGGCATGAAGAGGCAGGACGGCATCCGTGGCATTTGCAAGGTGGGATTCCGTATTGTTCGTAATGGCGACCGTCACGGCACCAGATCGTTTCAGCGCGCGCGTCATGCCAACGATGTCCGGGCTTTGACCAGATTGCGACACCGATATGCTCAACGAACCCTGCGCCCGAAGCTCGGCACCATAGATCGAGTTGACCGAGGGCCCGACCGAGGCAACAGGAAGGTTCAGCAACAGTTCGCATGCATATTTCAGATAGGTGCAGGCGTGATCCGAAGATCCTCGCGCCACCGAGACCAGAAAACGCGGGTCTGCGTCGCGCGCCAACTGGGCAGCGTGGCGGATATTGTCAGCCCCATTGCTTAGCAATCGGTCTACGGCATCAGGAATTTCCAGAATTTCCTGACGCATCTTCGAGAGTTCTACGGACATCTAGTTCCGTCCTTTCAGGTTACAACCGCAATTCAGCGACAAAATCATACGCATCGCCGCGATAAAGTGAGCGTGTCAGTTCGGCGACGCGTCCGTTTCTGAGAAAAGAAACACGTTCAATATTCAGCCCAGCGGCTCCCTCGGGAACATCAAGCAGTTCAGCCTCACGCGCGGCCAAATTCAGGGCCGAGATCTTCTGAACCGCCCGAACAGGACGGCGGCCCAACTGCTCCAAGACCTCGTACAGAGAGGTGGTCACTTCGATCGGGTTCGGCAGGATATCCAAAGGTAGCGCCGCTTTTTCCAGCGCCAGTGGACGGCCATCGGCTTCGCGCAATCGGTAGATACGAGAAATTTGCTCACCCTCGGACAAGCTCAAGGCGGCAATCTCTTCCTGTGTCGGGGCAAAAACCCCCCGCTCCAGCCATTTCGAGGCGGTCTTCATTCCGCGGCTGGTCATGTCTTCGGTGAAGGATGTCAGATGCGTCAGCGATTGTTCGACCCGCGCCATACGCTCGCGGATGAACGAGCCCGAGCCCTGACGCTGTTCGATCACGCCCTCTTGGACAAGCTCTTGAATCGCCTTGCGCACAGTGACGCGCGACAGGTCGGTGATCTCGACAAGTTCCCTCTCGGACGGCAGCGACGAATTGGGGGGCAGAACGCCGGTATCAATGCCCTCCTGCAGCCTGCGCCGCAGCTGCACATATCGCGGGCCGTTGTCAGCGGTCAGCCAGGATTCCGAGCGCAGAAAATCAGCGATGCTCATGTTCTACCTCCTTCGCCAGGGCAAGCGCCCCGTCGAGCGGTTCTCCTAACGGCGCGCGCAGGTCGGATTGCATGTTTTCGGGCAGATACGACGCGTATTGACCACCAATACCGCCCGTCAGGCACAGCGCGGTGCCCGGGCTCCACCCCAGACGCGCGGCTGTATCGGCCAGGTAAGCAGCACCTGCCTGCATGATGTGTTGCGCGGCCTCGTCTTCATTCTGAGCCGCCAAGGTCACTTTTGGTGCAATCGCACCAAACTGCGCAGGGTCTGCAGCCCCCGCAAAGCGAACGATCCCGGCAGGTCCGTCATGCTCGGACAGCAAAGTGGTCAAAAGGTCCGAACGGGTCTGCGTTCCATCAAACGCACGCAATGCCAAGGACAGCGCCATCCTTCCAACCCACTGGGCCGAGGCTTCATCCCCCAAGGCCGAGCCCCAGCCACCGGCAAAGCGCATGTCTCTACCAGTTTGTCTGGCCAGAAATGAGCCTGTACCACAATGGGCGATCAGCCCGTCCTGCGCACCCAGGGCCCCGCGCAAAGCTGCGGGGCGGTCATCTTCAATCCGGGCGCGCGTCAGGCCAAGCGCATCCCTCAGGCGGGTTGCGATTGTCTGATCCGTGATCCCGGCCAAGCCAACAAAAGAAGGGTAGGCCAACAAGGTCTCAACCCCGAGGCCAAGCTTGCCGGACAGCTGATCCAACCCAAGTTTTATCTGTGAAACACCGGCCTCAAAATCAGTCGAGACATTCGCAGCGCCGACCTCAACACCGTGAATAACTCCGGCAACCTCGCAGGCAACGCGACACCGCGTTCCACCGCCATCAATGGCCAGCACAGCATTATTCAGGGACTCAGTCATGACAATACCAATACAATACCTATTTCGATTAGAAAAGCCTCGTTTTATGCTATTTTCGCCAATATCTCGATTTTTCCTTTAAAATCAGCACCCAAATAGTACCGAAAAGAAAATGTTGGACAGGTGGTATTAAATAGGTATTGTAATCGGGAAACCTGGGAGGGGATTCTCTTGACGCTGCCGTCAACCGAACAACTGCACCGCGACGCCGCCAGCCTGAGCCGCGAAGACCTGACAGGGTCGGCGCTGTTGCTGGCCGAGGGGCAGATCGCTGCTGCAGCGGCGGTGCGTTCGGCCACGCAGGCTATTGCATTGGGCGCCGCTGCGATGGCCGAGACACTCCGGTCGGGCGGCATGCTGCACTATGTTGCGGCGGGCTCGTCCGGTTTGATGGCGGCGGCTGACGCGCAAGAGCTGGGCGGGACCTTCTCGATCACGCCGGATCAGTTGCGGATTCACATGGCTGGTGGTCTTCCGACGGGTGTCGAGATGCCGGGTGATTCCGAAGACGCCGACGGTGACCTGCGTGAAGCGCTGAACAGTTTGTCAGCCCGGGACACGGTGATCGCCGTATCCGCCAGCGGATCCACACCTTACACGATGACAGCGGTAGGCATCGCCCGCGCAAACGGCGCGACCTTGATCGGCATCGCCAATAACGCCAACAGCCCCCTGCTGATACAGGCCAACATCCCGATCCTGCTTGCCACACCGCCCGAACTGATCTCTGGATCAACTCGGATGGGCGCGGGAACGGCACAAAAGATCGCCTTGAATATGCTGTCGTCGCTGATGGCGCTGGACCTTGGCCACGTACATGGCGGCATGATGGTCAACCTGCGCGCGGACAATGACAAACTGCGCGCCCGCGCGGCCGGAATCGTCACCCGCATTGCCGAGGTGGACACAGACGCAGCAAAGCGCGCACTGGAAGCAACGCGCGGTGATGTGAAGCCCGCCGTGCTTGTCGCCGCAAAAGGTGTTTCGGCATCCGAAGCCACCGAACGCCTACGAACATCAGACGGAATCCTAACGGCCGCACTGGCCATAGAATAATAACCATCAATCGGGAGAATATGGATGACCAAGAATAGCTTGAAACTTGCTCTGCTGGGCACGACGCTGATGGCGTCGGCTGCCTATGCGGATGATGTGACCCTGACCATCGAGAGCTGGCGAAATGACGACCTGACCCTATGGCAGGACCAGATCATCCCTGCGTTTGAGGCCAAACACCCCGGCATCAAAGTGCAATTTACACCCTCGGCCCCGGCAGAATACAACGCTGTCCTGAACTCGAAACTGGATGCGGGCTCGGCTGGCGATCTGATCACCTGCCGTCCTTTCGATGCATCACTGGCCCTCTATGAGGCCGGCCACCTGAGCGACCTGTCGGGTGTCGAAGCGATGAACAACTTCTCGGATGTCGCCAAATCGGCCTGGCAAACGGATGACGGCTCGGCCAGTTTCTGCGTTCCGATGGCGTCGGTGATCCACGGGTTCATCTATAACAAGGACGCGTTTGCCGAACTGGGTATCGAAGTTCCCACAACCGAGGACGAGTTCTTTGCCGCCCTCGACAAGATCAAGGAAGACGGCACTTATATCCCGATGGCGATGGGCACCAACGACCAGTGGGAAGCCGCCACTATGGGTTATAACAACATCGGCCCGAACTATTGGAAAGGCGAAGAGGGCCGCCAGGCGCTGATCGCGGGCGAGCAAAAGCTGACCGATGAAGCCTGGACCGCCCCCTATGCCACCCTGGCCCGTTGGGGCGCTTATCTGGGTGATGGATATGAGGCGCAGACCTATCCCGACAGCCAGAACATCTTTACCTTGGGTCGCGCAGCCGTCTACCCTGCGGGATCCTGGGAAATTTCGGGCTTCAATGCGCAGGCCGATTTCGAAATGGGCGCCTTTAAGCCGCCAGTCCAGAATGCGGGCGATACCTGCTATATCTCGGACCACACCGACATTGGCATTGGTATGAATGCGGCCACCGCGAATCCCGAAGCTGCCGAGACGTTCCTGGCATGGGTCGCAAGCCCGGAATTCGCCGAAATCTTCGGCAACGCCCTGCCTGGCTTCTTCCCGCTCTCGAACACTCCGGTCGAGCTGCAGGACCCGCTGGCCAAGGAAATCGTAGGCTGGCGCGAAGAGTGTGAATCGACCATCCGCTCGACCTATCAAATCCTGTCGCGTGGCACACCGAACCTTGAAAACGATACCTGGGGCGCTTCGGTTGCCGCCATCAAAGGCGCAAAATCCCCCGAGGAACTGGGTGCCGAACTGCAGGAAGGCCTGGCCTCCTGGTACGCTCCGCATCAGTAAGCTGATCCATACCCGGGCGGTGCCGACCGCCCGGGTAACTCCGACACCCCTTTGAAAGCAATCCCATGACCCGCCCCCGCATCCGCTGGCATATCGTTGTATTTCTGGCACCTGCCGTACTCGTCTATACCGCTGTGATGATTTTCCCGCTGTTCAACACACTGCGCCTTGCACTGTATACAGAGGTTGATCAGGCTCGCGTGTTTGTCGGATTGCAGAATTTCCAGACGCTGTTTTTCGATCCCAACTGGTCGGATCAGTTCTGGAATGCTCTGGGTAATAATTTTTGGTTCTTCCTGATCCATATGTTGGTTCAGAACCCGATCGGCATCGCGCTGGCCGCCCTTCTCAGCCACCCCCGCCTACGGTTTGCGGCCCTCTATCGCTCGGCCATCTTCATTCCAACGATCCTCAGCTTTGTGATCGTGGGCTTTGCCTGGAAACTGATCCTGTCACCGATCTGGGGCATAGCGCCCTCGATGCTGGACGCGGTTGGGCTAAAGTCGCTCTTTGCGCCATGGTTGGGCAAAGAGGAATACGCGCTGACCACGCTGGCGCTGATCTCGGTCTGGCAGTTCGTAGGCATCCCGATGATGCTGATCTATGCCGCCCTGCTGACCATCCCCGAAGAAATCCTTGAGGCCGGAGAGATCGACGGCATCACCGGGGCCTCGGCCTTCTGGAAGATCAAACTACCGCTGATCCTGCCCTCGATCGGGATCATCTCGATCCTGACCTTTGTAGGAAATTTCAACGCATTCGACCTGATCTATGCCTCACAAGGCGCGCTGGCGGGGCCGGATTTCTCAACCGATATTCTAGGTACTTTCATGTATCGCACATTCTTCGGCTTCCAGTTGCAACTAGGCGACCCGCATATGGGGTCCGCCATCGCCGGGGCCATGTTCGCAATCATCCTGGTGGGCGTCTGTATCTATCTGTTCGGCATCCAGACCCGGATGCGCCGGTATCAACTGTGAGGGCCAAGTGATGAACAAAGCACGCCAAAACCCCCTCAACACCGCAGCAATGCATGCCGGGTTGATCCTGTACACGCTGATCGCGCTGTTCCCGGTCTTTGTGATCCTGATCAACAGCTTCAAAACCCGCCGGTCGATCTTTCGCGAACCGCTGGCCCTGCCCAACGCAGACAGTTTTTCGCTGATCGGCTATGAGACGGTGATGAAGCAGGGGGATTTCTTCCTCTACTTTCAGAACTCGATGATCGTCACCGTGGCGTCGTTGTTCTTTATCCTGCTGTTCGGTGCCATGGCGGCCTATGCGCTGTCCGAATACCAGTTCAAAGGCAACCTGCTGATGGGCCTGTATCTGGCACTGGGGATCATGATTCCGATCCGCATCGGCACTGTCGCAATCCTTGAGATGATGGTGGCGACCGGGTTGGTGAACTCACTTTGGGCGCTGATCCTGGTCTATACGGCACAGGGTTTGCCGCTGGCTGTGTTCATCCTGTCCGAATTCATGCGGCAGGTCAGCGACGATCTGAAAAACGCCGGGCGCATCGACGGGCTGTCGGAATATACGATCTTCTTCCGCCTGGTGCTGCCACTGGTGCGGCCCGCCATGGCGACGGTGGCCGTATTCAACATGATCCCGATCTGGAACGACCTTTGGTTCCCGCTGATCCTGGCCCCCGCCGAAGAGACCAAGACCCTGACGCTGGGCAGCCAGGTCTTTATCGGTCAATTTGTCACCGACTGGAACGCCGTCCTTTCAGCCTTGTCGATGGCAATCCTGCCGGTCCTGGTTCTCTATGTCATATTCTCGCGCCAGCTGATCCGCGGCATCACGTCAGGGGCTGTCAAATGACACGTGTTCTGATCGCAGGTCTTGGCAATATGGGGTTCAGCCACGCGCTGGCCCATCACCATCACCCGGACGTGCAAATTGCTGGGCTGGTGAACCGATCCGGGCGCGTGGATGACCCCGATCTGGCGGATTATCCTGCCTATTCGGATTTCGAAACCGCGCTGGCCGAAACAAACTCGGATCTGGTCGTGATCGCCACCTATTCCGACAGCCATGCGGATTATGCCTGTGCGGCGATGGAAGCCGGGGCGCATGTCTTTGTAGAGAAACCGCTGGCCACCAATGTCGCTGATGCGCGGCGCGTGGTCGAAACCGCCATCCGACTGAACCGCAAGCTGGTTGTTGGCTACATCCTGCGCCACCACCCCTCGTGGGTGCGGCTGATTGCCGAGGCCCGCAACCTGGGTGGGCCTTATGTATTCCGCCTGAACCTGAACCAGCAATCCAGCGGCGCGGAATGGGAGACGCATAAAGCGTTGATGCAGACCACCTCGCCCATCGTGGATTGCGGCGTTCACTATGTCGATGTGATGTGTCAGATCACCGACGCGCAACCGGTGCGCGTCCACGGCATGGGTCTGCGCCTGTCCGATGAGATCGCGCCCGAAATGTATAATTATGGCCAGTTCCAGGTGGTCTTCGATGACGGCTCGGTCGGCTGGTACGAGGCCGGCTGGGGCCCGATGATGTCGGAAACCGCGTTCTTCGTGAAAGATATCGTGTCGCCCAACGGCTCGGTCTCGATCACCGACGGGAACAAGGGCGCCTCGGCGGATATCGACGGGCATACCAAAGTCGGCGGTCTGCTGGTGCACACGCCCGACGGCGACCACACAATCGAGATGCCGGATGAACCCGGCCACCAAAACCTCTGCGATGCCGAACAGGCCTATATGCTGCGCGCCATCACTGACGATATCGACCTGACGCGTCATATGAATGACGCCGTCCAATCCCTTGCCATTTGCCTGGCTGCGGATGAAAGCATCCGCACAGGCCAGCCCGTTTCCTTTGAGGAGCAAGCGACATGACCGCCCTGACGCTGAACAAAATCAATAAATCCTTCGGCAATGTGCATGTCCTGAAGGACATCACGCTCGAGGTCGAAGACGGCGAGTTCGTCGTCTTTGTCGGCCCCTCGGGCTGCGGCAAGTCCACCTTATTGCGAGTGATTGCCGGGCTCGAGGATGCGTCCTCAGGCGATATCCATATTGGTGGTCAACAGGTCAATCTGCTGCCGCCCTCCAAGCGCGGTATCGCGATGGTGTTCCAAAGCTATGCGCTTTACCCGCACCTCAATGTCCGGGGAAACATGACGCTGGCGCTGAAACAGGAAAAGCAGCCCAAATCGGTGATCGAAGAGCGCGTCGCCAATGCCAGCCGGATGCTGAACCTCGAGCCTTATCTGGATCGCTTCCCGTCGGAATTGTCAGGCGGTCAGCGTCAGCGGGTTGCCATTGGCCGTGCCATCGTGCGCGAACCCAAACTGTTCCTGTTTGACGAGCCTCTGTCCAATCTGGATGCCGCGCTGCGCATGAATACGCGGATCGAGATCGCCAATCTGCACCGCGCGCTGGACGCCTCGATGATCTATGTCACCCATGACCAGACCGAGGCGATGACGCTGGCAGACAAGATCGTCGTTCTGCGCGACGGAAGGGTGGAACAGATTGGCAGCCCGATGGAGCTGTATAACAACCCTGCCAACCAATTTGTGGCCGGGTTCCTCGGCTCTCCGTCGATGAATTTCCTGCCGCAGGGGCTGCTTAATGAAAGCGGTCAGAACACGATCGGCATCCGGCCCGAGGACCTGTTTGTTTCAGATGACGGACCGCTCACCGCGCGTGTAAGCCATGTCGAAAAGCTGGGCGGAGACACAAATGTCATCGCACAGGTCAACGAACATGCCGTAACCGCCCGCCTGTTTGGCCAGCATGCGATATCCGAAGGGCAGGAATTGCGACTCGCCTATTCTCCGGACAAGGCCTATCGGTTTAACGCCGAAGGTCAGCGCCTTACCTGACCGCTTTTCCCCTGGCGAAACCCCAATAAAACACGCCGTGATCAACCCGTTTTGACGGGCTGGTCCAATCGGCGTATCCTTACGCATCCCGAGTAAATCTGTTTCCTGAGTATCCCGGCGCCATCGTTAATGGTGCTGTTATCACCCTGTCACAAATGCCCCCTAAATGCGTTTCATCGACTTTTCACCGACAGCCAGGAGCAATCCATGAAAGACGTTGACCCTACCACACTTTCCGCCGACGACTGGGACGAGCTGCATTTCCCCCGCCCCGAAGAAAACGACTTTGACCGTGTCGTCGAAAGCGCCATTTCCCGCCGTGGATTTCTGTCCGGCGTTGTGGCTTTCGGCTCTGGCGCGGCTGCGATGGGTACTGGCCTACTTGGTTCGACCTCGGCGCAGGCACAGGCTGCATCCCGCTTTGCCTTCACGCCAATCGCCGCACAGACCGACGGCACCGTCCATGTGCCCGAAGGGTACGACTGGCAGATCCTGATGCGCTGGGGCGACCCGCTGTTTTCGGATGCCGATGGCTATGACCTAGCCGAGGGCGGCCCAGTCGAGAACTCGGACCGCATCTTTGGCGAGAATACCGACGGAATGGAGACCTTTATCTTCCAGGGTCATGAGCTGATTGCGATCAATCACGAATATCCGAACGGTAAGATCAACCTGCCCGCCGCGCAGGAAGGCGTTCCAGCCAGTGCTGACGACGTGCGCAAACTGCAGAACCTGCAGGGTGTGACCGTGATGGAAATCACCGAAGGCCCCGAAGGCTGGTCCGTGGTTAAAGACAGCCCGTTCAACCGGCGCATTCACCACAACACGCTGATGGCTATCGTCGGCCCCGCCGCTGGCCACGATCTGCTGAAGACCGAGGCCGACCCGACCGGCACAACCTCGCTGGGCACCATGAACAACTGCGGTGCAGGCAAGACGCCTTGGGGCACGTATCTGACCTGCGAAGAGAACTTTAACGGCTATTTCGGCTCCAGCGACGAAAACGCCAGCTATGATCAAAAGGTCGCGGACGGTTTCAAACGCTATGGTGTCAAAGCCGAAAGCTGGAACGGCTACGAACTGTTCGATCCGCGGTTCGACACCTCCAAAAACCCCAATGAGCCGCACCGGGTGGGCTGGATCGTCGAAATCGACCCGACCAAACCGGATAGCACCCCGGTCAAACATACCGGTCTGGGCCGTTTCAAGCATGAAAATGCCGAGGTGACTCTGGCCGCTGATGGCCGCGTGGTTGTCTATATGGGTGATGATGAGCGGGGCGAGTATCTGTACAAATTCGTCTCGAACCGAACCTATCAGCCCGGCGGCGAAACCCAGAGCCTGTTGAACGACGGCACGCTTTATGTGGCGAAATTCGATGACGACATGACAGGCACCTGGCTGCCGCTGACGCCGGATGCAACCGGCATGGATGCGGCGGATATTGCGATCTTTACCCGAATGGCGGCATCCAAAGCAGGCGGCACCACAATGGACCGCCCTGAATGGGTGGCGTCCAGCCCAGTAGCGGTCGAAGCCTATTGCTGCCTGACCAACAACAAGAACCGCGGCGTGAAACCAAATGCCGGAGGCGACGATACGTCGACCAATGGACCCAACCCGCGTGAGGCCAATAAATATGGCCAGATCGTTCGCTGGAAACCGGATAATGACGACCACGCAGCCGACGCGTTCGTTTGGGGTCTCTATGTCATGGCCGGCAATCCGACGGTGCATTCTGACGCCCGCGCCGGGTCGGCCAATGTGAACGAGGGCAACCTGTTCAACTCACCCGACGGGATGACCATTGACTCGACCGGTCTGGTCTGGATCCAGACCGACGGCAATGACGACAATGAAGAAGACTTCGCAGGTCACGGCAACAACCAGATGCTGGTCGGCGATCCGGTCACAGGCGAAATCGCCCGTTTCATGACCGGTCCAAACGGGTGTGAGGTCACGGGTCTGGCCTGGTCCAGCGATCTGCGCACCATGTTTGTCGGCATTCAGCATCCCGGCAGCGAATGGCCGGATGGTGGCACACCGCGCTCGTCGGTGATCACGATCAAGCGCACCGATAACGGGCTGGTCGGTTAAGCTGTTCCAGATTGTCCCCGGTCCTATGGGTCGGGGACGTCTATTCCTCAGATATCCTCACCGGGCGGCTCCAACGGTCCGCCTGGAGCCATCAAGTGGCGCTCGGACAGCCAGGGATTAAGCTTCAAAGCATGTAACAGTGCCGCACGGGCTTCATCTATCCGATGCAAGCCAAGCAGCGTCAGGGCGCGCCCGCTGATCGCCGCGACATGGTTCGGAGACAGCTCGATCGCCTTGTCCAGATCCGGCAACGCAGATGCGAAATCCTGGCTAAGATAATATGCAAAGGCGCGCTGATTGTACCCCTCGGCATAATGCGGGCAGTATTCGATGAGCTTGTCAAACTCCTCGATGGCGCCCCGAAGGTCCCAGCCACTGCGGCGGGTCATGCCCCGGTCCAGCACGGCCTGCGCAACAGCGTCGGGCGCATCGGTCCAGAACTCCCATAACTGATTGGAAAATGTCTGGGCTTCGGCCTCGTTTCCAACATCCTGAATTTGCGCGATTACGGCCGAGATGCTTTCGGTATGATCCGGCGAGGACGGGCATTCTTCAGACCAGGCGACACCTGGAAGGGCCGCCAACACTAGCAGAGGGAACACAAAACGCTTCATACGCGTATGGTGACGCGCTTGCGCAATTCGTCAACCCACCCTGTCCAAAGCGCCTGAAACAACGGTTTCCTTAACTGCCTCCATCGCCACAAAGGTCGAGGTATTCGCCACATGCGGAAGCGAGGATATCTTCTCAGCCAAAACGGCGCGGTATTCCGACATTGAACCAGTGCGGATTTTCAGCAGATAGTCGAAATTCGACGCGATCATATGGGCTTGCTCGATTTCGGGCACCTTGCGGACTGCGGCGTTAAACTCGGCCAGTGCCTTCTCTCTTGTGTCTGTCAGGCGCACCTCGACAAAAGCCACATGGTCCAGCCCCAGTCGGATCGGGTCCAGTAGAGCGCGATACCCGGTGATCACCCCGCTAACCTCAAGTCGCTTTAGACGCGCCTGGGTTGGGGATTTCGACAGCCCGATCCGCCGCGCAAGGTCGGCAACTGATATGCGCCCATCCTCTGAGAGAATCGCCAAGATCGCTCGATCAAACCGATCCAAATCCGGAAAGTTCATTTGCACGGCATTATCCCCTAAATACAGTCCATCCGACCAGATGAATTAAAAAATACGGCAATCGTCCTGAGAAATCGACATTATATTCAACAAAAGCCTGGAGGATTCATGTCACACAGCCTGAGCACCCATATCGACAGCCAAACCTACGCTGATCAAACCGCCGTTCTCGACAATCTTATCGATCATGCCGCGCTGTCTGAAACTGATCGAGCCCAAATCTGTGCGGCAGCCGCCCAGCTTGTGCGTGATATTCGATCCAGTACATCGCCGGGCATGATGGAGGTGTTTCTGGCCGAATATGGCCTGTCCACCGATGAGGGCGTGGCGCTGATGTGTCTGGCCGAAGCGCTGCTGCGCGTGCCGGATGCCGACACGATCGATGCTCTCATCGAAGACAAGATCGCGCCGTCCGACTGGGGCAAGCATCTTGGGCAATCCTCCTCGCCGCTGGTGAATGCCTCGACCTGGGCGCTGATGCTGACCGGTAAAGTTCTCGACGACGGCAAGCCCTCGCCTGTCAGTGCCCTGCGAGGTGCGATCAAAAGACTGGGTGAACCGGTTATCCGCACGGCCGTCGGGCGCGCAATGAAGGAAATGGGCCGTCAGTTCGTGCTGGGCGAGACCATCCAGTCGGCCATGGAACGTGCCAGCGGGATGGAGGCCAAGGGCTATACCTATTCCTACGATATGCTGGGTGAAGCCGCACGGACCGAGGCCGACGCGGCCCGATATCATTTGTCTTATTCCCGTGCCATCACCGCCATTGCAGAGGCCTGCACCCATGATGACATTCGGGCTAATCCGGGCATCTCGGTCAAGCTGTCGGCGCTGCACCCCCGGTATGAGCTGGCCCAAGAACAGCGTGTGATGGCCGAGCTTGTCCCCCGCCTGCGCGCCCTGTGCCTTTTGGCCAAAGCCGCTGGCATGGGCCTGAATATCGACGCCGAAGAGGCCGACCGCCTGTCGCTGTCCCTGCAGGTCATCGAAGCGGTGATGGCCGAGCCTGCACTCGCAGGATGGGACGGGTTCGGAATTGTGGTTCAGGCCTATGGTCCGCGTGCTGGAATCGCACTGGACGCGCTCTATGGAATGGCCGAGCGTTATGACCGCAAACTGATGGTGCGGCTGGTCAAAGGCGCCTATTGGGATACCGAGATCAAGCGCGCTCAGGTAGAAGGCGTCGAGGGTTTTCCGGTGTTTACCAGCAAGGCCGTGACCGATGTCTCCTATATCGCCA
The DNA here is from genome assembly GCF_059611285.1 of Ruegeria sp. CDSA236. NCBI lineage: Bacteria > Pseudomonadati > Pseudomonadota > Alphaproteobacteria > Rhodobacterales > Roseobacteraceae > Ruegeria > Ruegeria sp. CDSA236. The sequence goes on along the minus strand of NZ_JBXWPG010000002.1, from coordinate 101,582 downwards.
ATGCGCGAAAATTGCTGGGTATGACCGACCGGATTTACCCGCAGTTCGCCACCCATAACGCCCATACGGTCAGCGCCATTCTTCAGATGGCCACTGATCAGCCTTTCGAATTCCAGCGCCTGCACGGCATGGGGGAAACCCTGCACCATCTGGTTAAGGACGCAAACAACACACGCTGCCGCATATACGCGCCTGTCGGGGCCCATCGTGACTTGCTGGCCTACCTGGTGCGGCGACTGCTTGAGAATGGTGCGAACTCTTCATTCGTGAACCAAATCGTGGATGATACTGTTCCCCCGGAGGAGGTTGCAGCCGATCCGTTTCTCACTCTCTTCGAACCGGCACGCGCCATTCCAACCGGACCCGAACTGTTTCAACCCGAGCGGCCCAATTCGCAGGGGTTTGACTTGCGGCACATTCCCACTTTGGACCGGGTCAATGCCGCGCGGGAGGCGTTTCGGACGCATCACTGGTATGCGCGCCCGTTGTTGTCCGGCGATGCGCGGCCCGATGACGATCAGCCCATCGTCAACCCCGCACAGTCGCGGGATCGCCCCGGTGCCGTTGCCCCGGCCAGCGCACAGGATGTCGAGCTTGCTTTGACTGCAGCCACCCCCTGGCAGGTAGTGGCAGATCAACGCTCGCAGGTTCTGAATGCCGCCGCCGACCTTTACGAGACCCATTTCGGTGAGCTTTTCGCCCTGCTGGCCCGTGAGGCTGGTAAGTCCCTTCCCGATGCAGTCGCCGAACTGCGCGAGGCGGTAGATTTCCTGCGCTATTATGCGGCGAATATACCCGACGCAGAACCAGCGGGTGTGTTCACCTGCATCAGCCCGTGGAACTTTCCGCTGGCCATTTTCACCGGTCAAATATCCGCCGCTTTGGCCACTGGGAATGCGGTATTGGCAAAGCCCGCACCGCAGACACCATTGATCGCGCATCGCGCCGTTGAATTGCTGCACGAGGCCGGAGTGCCACGCAGCGCGCTACAGTTGCTGCCGGGCGGTCCATCGGTGGGCGCAGCCCTGACCTCGGACCCGAGGGTGTCGGGAGTGGCCTTTACCGGCTCGACCGGGACCGCCCTGAAAATCCGTGCGGCCATGGCCGGAAACTTGCGACCGGGAACGCCTCTGATCGCGGAAACCGGTGGCTTGAATGCGATGATCGTGGACAGCACCGCCCTGCCCGAACAGGCGGTTCAGTCGATCATCGAAAGCGCATTCCAATCAGCGGGACAAAGGTGCTCGGCGTTGCGCTGTCTTTATGTCCAAGAAGACATTGCCGATGATCTTCTGACCATGCTGACAGGGGCCATGGACGCGCTGCTGGTTGGCGATCCCTGGTTGATTTCAACCGATTGCGGCCCCGTGATCGACGAAGATGCCCGCCTTGGAATCGCTGATCACATCGCATTGGCACGGTCCGAAGGGCGTGTCCTGAAAGAGATGTCCGTCCCTGGTGACGGCACGTTCATCGCCCCAACCCTTATCGAAATCCCCGGCATTGCCGAGTTGGAGCGCGAGGTGTTTGGCCCGGTCCTGCATGTAGTGCGGTTCAATTCCTCAGAGTTGGATCAGATCATCGCCGATATCAACGCCACAGGATACGGGCTGACCTTTGGCCTGCACACACGGATCGACGACCGCGTTCAGCACATCACCGAAGCTGTTCATGCCGGAAACATCTACGTCAATCGCAACCAGATCGGCGCCATAGTTGGATCGCAACCCTTTGGCGGCGAGGGCCTGTCGGGGACCGGCCCAAAGGCGGGTGGGCCGAACTACCTGACCCGTTTCTGCGCCCCGGACCGGAAGGTCAGTCCCGAGCAATGGTCCACCGATATGACCGATCTACCATTACCAGAAGGAAAATCTGCTGAGATCAAGGCGCGGTTGCTGCCCGGTCCGACGGGTGAATCGAACCGCCTGAGTGAATTCTCACGCGCACCGCTATTGTGTATGGGCCCCGGAGTTGAAGCCGCACAAGCGCAGGCCAACGCGGTCAAAGCACTGGGCGGGCGGGCTATAACTGCTATCGGCGCGTTAGACCTGCACCGGCTTGAAATCCTGACTGGCTTCTCGGGCGTATTGTGGTGGGGCGACGACGCAACCGGTCAGGAAATCGAGCGTCATCTGTCCCGGCGTGCAGGCCCAATCATCCCTCTGATCCCCGGCCAGCCAGATCGCACCCGCGTTCTGGGAGAACGACATGTCTGTGTCGACACCACTGCTGCGGGTGGGAATGCCGCATTGCTGGGGGGTGCGGCCTAAACAGGCCTTGACGCTGGGCAGCCAACCGCCCAGCGTCGCACCATGTTTCCAATTCGTGACCATAACCCTTCGGGGCGCACCCCATATGTCATCTATCTGTTGATGGCAGCGAATATCCTGATTTTCCTCAGCTATGCGGGAAGCATGGAGAACCAGCGACTGATCACCCAGCTGTATACCGATTATGCGGTGGTGCCCGCCCGGATTACGGACGGTTACACGCTTGAGACCCTCGTGACCTCGATGTTCCTGCATGGCGGCTGGATGCATCTGGCAGGAAACATGCTGTTCCTGTGGATCTTCGGCGACAACCTCGAAGACGAAATGGGCCACCTGCCCTTTCTACTGTTCTATCTTGCCGCGGGTATCGGGGCCGGTCTGATCCACGTCGTCACAGCGCCACAATCTCTGGTTCCTACGATTGGTGCGTCTGGCGCAATAGCTGGCGTCATGGGTGGCTATTTGTTGATGTTCCCCAAAGCGCGCGTGGACATCCTGCTTGTTCTGGTGATCTATTTCCGTGTCTTCTCGATCCCGGCGTTTGTCATGCTAGGCGTGTGGCTGGGTATGCAGTTCATTGGGAGCCTGTCCAGCAACCCCGACGAGGGCGGCGTCGCCTATTGGGCCCATACCGGGGGCTTCCTTGTTGGTTTGCTCTTGTGCATACCCCTTTGGTTGCGGCGCGGCGCGAGTGACTATTGGAACCGCACCCATGGGCATCCGCCCCATCCAGAGCACGAATACAAGCTGTCACATTCCCGCATCCCCCGCATCCCGCGCCGGTAAGCGCCCACCGCTGAGCAAGGTAACCTCTTGCGCGGCGGCTTGTACCAATCGGCCCAATTCCGGCGCGCGTTCAGTGCTGAAACGGGCGGTAGGGCCAGATACGGAAATGCCCGCACAGGGTTCCCCCCGGTCGTTGAAGATGGCAGCACCGATGCATGACATCCCCTCGTATCGTTCCTCCCGATCATGCGACCACCCGCGGGCCCGGGTCTGATCCAGATCGCTTTGCAGTGCATCGCCGGGCACCAGTGTTTGAGGCGTGAAGACCTTTGTGTCCAACGTGCCCAGCGCTTTGAACAATGCTGCCTCGTTCAACGCGGCCAAGATCGCCTTACCGGTGCCCGAGGCATACATCGGTGTCCGCGCGCCCGGTGGAAAAAAGGCCCGGATCGGATTGGCCGTTTCGACCTGCCCCACAAACACCACTTCGGCCCCGTCCGGAACGGCTAGATTCGCCGTCTCGCCGCTATCTTGCATCAGCCGGCGTAAAATGGGCCTTCCGATTTCGATAACACCATTACGGCGTAGAAAGGACGCTCCGGTGCGATAGGTCTCGATCCCGATCATCCATTCTTGACGCTCTTCATCAAAGGCGACGAAACCGTGCTTCTGCAGCGTCACCAGAATTCGGTGTGTTGTGGCCGTGGGCACATCAACTTCGCGCGCCAAATCGCTGAGTGCTGCGCGTTCCAGACGGGCCACTGTGGTCAAAACGCTCAGCGCCCGATCCAGCGATTGCATGGTCCCGGCCGAGCTTTCCTTGAACAGCGATTTTGGTCTGCCGCGTGGCCTTTTCTGCGTTTCCATCCCAGGCATTTCCTTTCAGCTGTCCAGAGTTTCTCGCGTCCGGATTTCTTGCACGTAAAAATGAAAAACGGAAAAGTTTAAAATATCAGTAGCTTAATATTTATCTTCAATAAATGAAAATATTTTTCAAGAAAATTGCGTAATGCAGCTTTTTCCCGGACACTTATCTCCAAAGCAGAGGAACAAGCCATGTCGAACCAAAACCCGGTTTTCATTCCCGGCCCGACCAACATACCTGATAGATTGCGCCTGGCCATGCAGGTCCAGACGCAGGATCATCGCGCGCCGGACTTTGTCCAGACATTTGCACCCGTACTGGAAGACACCAAGAAGGTCTTTGATACCGCTGCGGCACAGATCGTTACCTTTCCCGCCAGCGGCACAGGTGGATGGGAGGCTGCAATCACCAACACGCTCAGCCCAGGTGATAAGGTCCTGATTGCGCGCTATGGCGTTTTCAGCCACCGCTGGATTGATCTGTGCACACGTCACGGGCTTGACGTTCAGGTCATCGACTGCCCTTGGGGCAGCGGCGCTCCCGCTGACCAATTTCAGACTGTTCTGACTGGGGACAAAGCGCATGAAATTCGCGCCGTTCTGGTCACTCATAATGAGACGGCGACAGGGGTGCTTTCGGATATCGGGGCTGTAAGGCGGGCGATGGATGCCGCCAATCATCCGGCGCTTTTGATGGTGGACTGCGTCAGCTCTTTGGCCTCTGTACCGTTCGAGTTCGACCGCTGGGGCGTCGACATCGCGGTTTCGGGATCGCAGAAGGGATTCATGCTGGCCACTGGCATGGCCATCCTTTGCGTCAGCCAGAAAGCGCTGGACGCGATGGAAACCGCAGAGCTGCACCGGACCTTTTTCGATTTCCGGGATATGATGGCGGCCAATGCGACCGGAGGGTTTCCCTATACACCACCTCTGCAACTGATCTACGGGCTGCGTGAAAGCCTGAAGATGCTGTTTGAAGAAGGCTTACCGAATGTTTACGCCCGTCATCATCGGCTTGCCGAGGGCGTCCGGCGCGCCGTCGATGCTTGGGGGCTGGAACTGGTTGCTCAATCGCCAGACCTTTACTCGGACACGGTCAGCGCAATCTACGTGCCCGAAGGGTTCGACAGCAACATTCTGACCGACCATGCCTTTAACACCTACGGGATGTCCTTTGGTGTTGGCTTGGGCCAGTTGCACGGCAAGGCGTTCCGTATCGGGCATCTGGGCAGTCTGACAGATGCGATGGTCCTGTCCGGACTCTGTACGATCGAGATGGCAATGGCCGATCTAAGCTATCCGATCACGTTGGGCTCTGGCGTCGCCGCAGCCCAGGAACACTTTCGCGCCACACCCGGCAACCGAACCGAGGCCGCGGCGTAAGGAGAATGACAATGTTGGATCACCCCTCTGCCGCGGATCTGACGATCGAGGACATGCGTGTCGCGCATGATCGGATCAAACCGCATATCCGCCGAACTCCGGTCATGGTTTCGGACCACCTGAATGACCTGACCGGCGCGCAGCTGTTCTTCAAGTGCGAAAATTTCCAAGAAGCCGGGGCCTTTAAGGTGCGTGGGGCCTGCAACGCTGTATTCGGCCTTGCAGACCATTTGATGCCCAAGGGTGTCTGCACGCATTCCAGCGGCAACCACGCCTTGTCTTTGTCTTATGCGGCCGGCCGCCGCGGTATTCCGTGCAACGTGGTCATGCCGCGCACAGCCCCGCAGGCCAAGAAGGATGCAGTTCGCCGATATGGCGGTACAATCACCGAATGTGACCCTTCGACAAGCTCGCGCGAAGCAACATTTGCCGAGGTTCAGGCCCGAACCGGTGGCGAATTTGTTCACCCCTATAACGACCCGCGTGTGATTACCGGTCAGGCCACCTGCTCCGCCGAACTGCTGGAACAGACTGGTGGTATGGACGCCGTTATCGCGCCCATCGGCGGTGGCGGCATGATTTCAGGCACCTGTCTGACGGTTTCGAACCTTGCGCCCGAGACCGCAATTTATGCAGCGGAACCGGAACAGGCGGATGACGCTTACCGGTCCTTCAAGGCCGGTCATATCATCGCAGATGACGCCCCCAAGACAGTCGCGGATGGGCTGCTGGTGCCCCTGAAAGAAAACACCTGGCATTTCGTATCCAACCACGTGACCGATATTTTTACCGCCTCGGAAGAGGAAATCATCGAAGCGATGAAACTGACCTGGAAGCACCTGCGCGTGGTGATGGAGCCGTCTTCGGCGGTTCCTTTGGCAACCATTTTGAAGAACCCAGAGGTTTTCCGAGGCAAGCGCATTGGCGTCATCGTGACCGGTGGCAATGTAGACTTGGACAAACTGCCCTGGCTGAAAGGGTAAGGAGAAACAACATGAACAAGACCGTAAATTTTGAAGACCTCGAGGTCGGCTTCGACATCCCTGCCGCGATCGGCATGGACGAAAGCGAGATACAGACGCCTTGCCTGATCCTTGATCTGGACGCGCTAGAGAGCAACATCCGAAAGATGGGCGATTTCGCAAAGACCCATGGGATGCGCCATCGTGTTCATGGCAAGATGCACAAATCGGTCGATGTGGCCAAGCTGCAGGAACGGTTGGGCGGTTCGGTCGGCGTCTGCTGTCAGAAAGTGTCGGAAGCCGAGGTATTTGCCCGTGGCGGCATTACGGACATCCTTGTATCCAACCAGGTGCGCGACCCGGCCAAGATTGACCGACTGGCACGGCTGCCCAATTTCGGCGCGCGTATCATTGTCTGCGTGGACGATATCGACAATATCTCCGACCTGTCGGCTGCCGCTTCGCGTCACGGCACAGAACTGGAAGTGTTCATCGAGATCGACTGCGGCGCAGGGCGCTGTGGTGTAACCACGACACCGGCGGTCATCGAGATTGCCAAAGCTGTGCAAGCAGCGCCAAATCTGAAATTCACCGGCATTCAGGCCTATCAGGGTGCGATGCAACATCTCGACACCTATGAGGCCCGTAAAGAGAAGCTGGATGTTGCCATTGCCATGGTCAAAGACGCTGTCGCCGGGTTGAAAGCAGAAGGGATCGAGTGCGAACTGGTTTCGGGCGGCGGCACCGGTTCCTATTATTTCGAAAGTAACTCGGGCGTTTACAACGAATTGCAATGCGGCTCTTACGCCTTCATGGACGCGGATTATGGGCGGATTCTGGATCAGAACGGCCAGCGGATTGATCAGGGAGAATGGGAAAATGCGCTGTTCATCCTGACCAGCATCATGAGCCACGCCAAAGCAGACAAGGCCATCTGCGACGCCGGCCTCAAGGCGCAGTCGGTCGATAGCGGCCTGCCCTTTGTGTTCGGGCGTGATGATGTCGAATACCTCAAGTGCTCGGACGAGCATGGGGTTATCGGGGATCCAGACGGCGTACTGAAAGTCAATGACAAGCTGCGGTTGGTGCCGGGCCACTGTGACCCCACATGCAATGTCCATGATTGGTATGTGGGCGTACGGGGCGGCAAAGTCGAAGCCCTGTGGCCGGTCTCGGCCCGCGGGAAAGCCTTTTGAGATGAGGGATGTTATGAAAAGCGACGGCCTGCTGATTGTAGGCGAAGATCTGTGCGAGAAACTGGTAGGACGCCAGCAGGCCTTTGACGCTGTACAGGCTGTGTTCGGTGCGATGGCTAAAGGTGGCGCGTGGAACTTTCCCGTTATCCGCGAGGCTTTGGGCCATGCCGACGCTCTCTATGGGTTCAAATCGGGATTTGACCGCGACGGTCAGGTGCTGGGCCTCAAATCCGGTGGATACTGGCCGGGCAATGCGGCGAAGGGCCTGACCAACCACCAATCCACAGTGTTTCTGTTCGACCCCGATACCGGGCGATTGTCCGCGCTTGTCGGGGGCAATTACCTGACAGCGGTGCGCACAGCGGCCTCTTCGGCGGTTTCGATCGCGCATCTGGCGCGGCAAGACGCAAGAGTACTTGGTATGGTCGGGGCCGGACATCAGTCAACTTTCCAGCTGCGGGCGGCGGCGGAACAGCGCGACTTCGAAAAGGTCATTGCCTGGAACCCGCATCCCGACATGCTGCCCCGCCTTGCAGCTGTGGCCACTGAGGTTGGGTTGGAATTCGAGGCCGTCAGCCAACAGGAGCTGGGCGCACAGGCGGATGTGATCATCACCATCACCTCGGCTTTTGAGCCGCTCTTGATGAAAGACTGGATCAAGCCCGGCACGCATCTAGCTTGCATGGGCACCGACACCAAAGGCAAACAGGAGGTTGACGCGGATCTCGTCGCTGCGGCGACTGTTTTTACCGACGAGGTCGCCCAGTCCGTGACAATCGGCGAGGCCCAACATGCCATCAGCCTTGGCGCCTTGACCGAGGATGCAATCGCGCCCATCGGCGCCGTCATCAATGGCGACCACCCCGGTCGGACAAGCGACGATCAGATCACTCTGTTTGATGGAACCGGGGTCGGGTTGCAGGATCTTGCAGTCGCCTCAGTCGCTGCACGATTGGCTGAAGAGGCCGATCTAGCCCAGCGCGCGACCCTCTGAAACGAAAAAGCGCGCCTCAATCGGGCGCGCTTGCTTGACCTGTCTGTTGCTGGCTCAGCCCCGGATGACCTTGGAAAACTGATCAAAGATGGGCTCGTTGGAACAGATGACCTCGCCGTCCTCCAGCACGTTACCTTCCGGGTTCAAAGCCTGCACAAAGCCACCAGCCTCTTTCACGATGATGATCCCGGCGGCAACATCCCAGGCATTCAGACGGCGTTCCCAAAAGCCTTCATACCGGCCAGCAGCAACATAAGCCATGTCCAGCGCTGCTGCGCCCCACCGACGTACACCGGCGCAGACTGGCATCAGACGTGCCAGATCCTGCAGGGTCGCAGGCAAGTCAGACCGTCCGCCAAAAGGCAGCCCGGTCGAAAAGATCGACTCGATCATGCGGTGACGACCCGAAACGCGGATACGGGTGTCGTTCATCCATGCGCCTTCGCCATTTTCTGCAAAGAACATCTCGTCCTTGGCGGCGTCATAGATCACACCGGCAACAATTTTGCCTTTATGTTCCAACGCGATCGAGATCGCCCAGTGCGGCAGGCCGTGCAGAAAATTCGTGGTGCCATCCAGCGGATCCACAATCCAGCGGCGGGTGGGATCTTCGCCGGCAATCTCGCCGCCCTCTTCGGCCAGCCAGCCATAGGTCGGGCGCGCGCCAAGCAGTTCCTCTTTCAGGATCGCCTCGGCTGCAATGTCTGCCTTGGACACAAAATCCCCGGCGCCTTTCATCGACACCTGAAGGTTCTCGACTTCACGAAAATCCTTGACCAGTGAACGCCCCGCTTTGCGCGCGGCTTTGATCATGATGTTGAGGTTTGCACTGCCAACCATTGTCCAAAGGCTCCTGTCCGGTCAAACCGCGCGTATACTGGGGCAATGCGCCCTTGCCAAGAGGAATGATACGCATAGCAGACCCGCGTTTTGTGCCTATTGCTCCTGCAGCTTGCGCGCCTCGGTTTTGGCCAGCTTGATCAGCTCTTGCACAAAGGGTTTCTCAAGGTCCTCGGTGCGCACTGCAGCATAAAGGCGACGTGTTACGCCCGCCTTGGTCAGCGGGCGGGTAACATAGTCGGAATTATACTTCACCTCACGCACGACCCAGTCCGGCAGCACCGAAATCCCCCGGTTCGACGCGACCAGCAACAGGATCACTGCGGTCAGCTCAACCTGCCGGATCGCGGCCGGTTCGACCCGCGCAGGGATCAGCAACTGGCTGAACACATCCAGCCGTGTGCGTTCGACCGGATAGGTAATCAGGGTCTGGCCGCGAAAATCCTCGGCCTCAATGAACTCTTTCTGGGCAAGCGGGTGTGTTGAAGCCGCGACAAACACCGCGTCATAGTCAAAGAGTTCGATGAATTCGACACCGGGCAGATCTTCTGGGTCCGAGGAAACGACCAGATCGACCTCTTCTTTTTGCAAAGCCGGCAAGGCATCAAAGGCCAGGCCGGGGCGGATATCGACATCCACATCGCCCCAGGATTTACGAAAGGATTCCAGCACCGGGAACAGCCACTCAAAACAGGCGTGGCATTCAATGGCTATATGCATACGGCCCGTGCGCCCGTCGCGCAAAGAAGAGAACTCCTGCTGTGTTGCCTCGACCTGCGGCAGGATCTGCTCGGCCAGGCGTAACAGCCGCAAACCGGCCGCCGAAAGTTTCATCGGTTTGGACCGGCGCAAGAACAATTCGACCCCGGCTTGATCCTCTAGGCCTTTGATTTGATGGCTCAACGCGGATTGAGTGATGTTCAGTTGATCTGCGGCACGGGCAAGCCCGCCACATTCATGGATCGCCTTGATCGTACGCAGGTGGCGGAATTCGATATGCATTGCGCGGAACTCATGTTGTTCTTGAATAATATGAGTTTGTCTCACAATGCGTAAGCTGGCACAAGGGTCAGAGATTTCACCCGTGAGGCCGAGATGACAAGACCAGAAGTTTCATTTGAATTTTTCCCGCCACAGACACTTGAGGCTTCATTCCGCCTTTGGGATACGGTGCAAACACTGGCACCGCTTGAACCGCGCTTTGTTTCTGTCACCTATGGCGCGGGGGGCACCACGCGCGAGCTGACGCGCGATGCGGTGGCCACACTGCACAAGTCCTCCGGCCTGCCTGTTGCTGCACATCTGACTTGTGTGGATGCGTCACGTCAGGAAACACTGGAAATCGCAGATACCTTTGCTCGGGCGGGCGTGGAGAACATCGTCGCCTTGCGCGGCGATCCGCCCAAGGGTCAGGATCGGTTCGCGCCGCACCCGGAAGGGTTCGCGGACTCGGTCGAATTAATCGAAGCACTGGCAGAAACCGAGATGTTCAGCATCCGTGTTGGCGCCTATCCAGACAAACACCCCGAAGCACGGGATTTTTCCGCCGATATCGACTGGCTAAAGGCCAAGCTGGACGCTGGGGCCGACGAAGCCCTGACACAGTTCTTTTTTGAGGCCGAGACCTTTTTCCGTTTCCGCGATGCCTGTGAAAAGGCAAGGATCGACAAGCCCATCGTTCCGGGCATCCTGCCGATCGAAAACTGGAAAGGGGCGCGCAACTTTGCCCGCAGATGCGGGACACATATTCCGGATTGGATCGAGAATGCCTTTGAGAAGGCCATTCGTGACGACCGCGAAGACCTGCTGGCCACCGCGTTGTGCACAGAACTTTGTTCAGACCTGATCGAGGGCGGAGTAGACAAGCTCCACTTTTACACCCTGAACCGGCCGGAACTGACCCGGGATGTGTGCTTTGCCCTTGGGGTCACACCAAAGGCCGAGCTTCAGAACGTCGCTTGATATCCGCTTGTTTCAGACTGTGCACCCGGGCTAAAACCCCGGGTGTTTTTGTGGAACAAGTTGGGATTGCCCTGCCTAACAGGGGCCACTTGAACAATCCAACTGAAGCCTTAATCATTGTCGCGGTAAACCGTTCAATTCTGTTACAAATTTGACTTTAGCAACCGCCCATTCATTGTGGGGTCGTATAGTTTGTTTATGAGTGAATTTAGTATGGAACCTTTTGACAAGGTTAGTGCCCGCGCCAATGCATTCGGCACACTTGGTCTGGCTCAAAGCGCCAGTTCAGATGACATTCGAGAGGCCTGGCGCGACATCGCATTCGAAGCCCACCCCGATAAGAATGGCGGAGACGGTGCGGCCTTGGCCAACGCCAAGGCGGCCTATGATTTGCTGCGCAGCGAGGGGCTGGCCGGGAAAGGTCTGGCGGGCTCGGCGGCGGGGAAACCACGCCGCCCCCGGTTGCGCAAACGCGTTATTCAGCTGGAAACCCAAGATATTGATGCCTGTCGTGCAATGTTGAATACGGCGCTGCCCCACTTGCAGGACTCCCCGGACACCCCAGTGGACAGTCAAGATGCGGATCGCCTGCAAGATGCTGACCACATTCCGGACGCTGTCGGCTTGCATGGCCGCAACCTGACTTATTTCATTTCCGCACCTGTCTGCGAAGGTGCTAACCGCGTCGCATTGCCGACGAGTGTTCTTGCTGGCACCAAGCGCGTCAAGACAGAGATTCTGAGCTTTCAGTCCAAAGATGCGGGCACGGGCGAAGTTGTCGTACCCGTTGCGCTTGCGACCAAGAAATTTCCGGGCGCCCGCAGCGTCCGGATCAGATTCAACGCCGACCAGCAAACGCAGGATGAGTACTGGTTGACCGGATGACAAACAAAAGCCCGGCAAATCAATGCCGGGCTTTGCATCCGTTGCAGAAATCTCAGTTTGCGACCGGGCCTTCGGAGGTAAACTTCGGGATCACGCTGCTGGAGGCCCCGTCGGCCTCGATGCCCGGCCAGTTTCCTTCAGCCAGATTGATATTGCCGGGAATATCTTCTTCAAAAAACCCGACAACCACATCGGTAATGTTTAGATACAGCTTGTCATCAACAATCCGCCACAGGTTCGGGTTCGCAGGCACCTTGCCGCCGCGTGACACGCCATAGGCGCAGTGACCGTCATATTGCGGCGCATAATAAGCAGGGTTTTCCAAGAACTTGTCCCGGTTCTCTTCGGTCGAGAATGCCCAGGTAACGCCGTTGTATTCGGCCGCAATATCTGACCTTCCGCGGACGGCTTCGGGCTGTGATTGACCGACAGCAACCTGATCCAGACTGCGATAGGCAACCACGTCATATCCTGACACCGCATAGCCGGTGCCGTCCACATACTGATCACCTGCAAGGGCAGGCATGGCAAATGCCAAGGTCGCAGCTAAGGTCCAGACAAGTCGTTTCATAAGGGCGGTCCTTTTTTATTGGATGGGTGATCGGCCCGGAATACGGGGCTGTGCAGAGAATAGGTGATTCCTCGATCAAACGCAGTCCCGCTCGCGTCGCTGTGACATCGAATGAGAAAACGTGAAGTCTTTTGCACTGAATGTTACAAAATCTTCCCAACGGGCAGGGTTGGACTTTGCCCTTTGCAATATTAGCTGTTGCAGCGAACGGATAATTCACCCGAACTTTGCTGAGAAAGGCAAGAAATGAGCGAGCAATCGACCTATACGCCCCCGATGGTCTGGACATGGGACAGCCAAAACGGCGGACAATTCGCTAATATCAACCGCCCGATTGCGGGGGCAACTCATGACAAGGATTTGCCTGCTGGGCGCCATCCTCTGCAGCTCTATTCGCTTGCCACTCCGAACGGGGTAAAAGTAACCGTCATGCTGGAAGAGCTTCTGGCGCTAGGCCATGAAGAGGCCGAGTACAACGCCTGGCTGATCAACATCGGCGAGGGAGATCAGTTTAGTTCGGGCTTTGTCGAGGCCAACCCGAACTCGAAGATCCCTGCCCTTTGGGATCGGTCCGGTGAAAAACCAGTGCGCGTGTTCGAAAGTGCCTCGATTCTGTTTCACCTGGCTGAAAGGTTCAACGCATTTCTACCCGAATCCGGGCCAGAACGGACAGAGGTGATGAACTGGGTTTTCTGGCAAATGGGCAGTGCACCATATCTGGGTGGCGGGTTTGGCCATTTCTACGCCTATGCGCCCGAGAAATGGGAATATCCCATCAACCGCTTTGCCATGGAAACCAAGCGGCAGCTGGATGTTCTGGATCGGGAGTTGTCCGAGAAAACCTATATCGCAGGCGAGGATTACTCTATCGCCGATATCGCGATCTGGCCCTGGTACGGACAACTGGTTCTTGGGCGCCTGTACAGCGCAGCCGAGTTCCTGGACGTCGAATCCTACAAGAACGTCATGCGCTGGGCCAAGGAGATTGACGCCCGTCCCGCCGTGAAACGTGGTCGCATGGTCAATCGTGCCTTTGGCGAAAAGCATACACAGCTTCACGAACGCCACGAGGCCGGCGACTTTGAAACGCGTACACAGGACAAGCTGGAGCCAGCAGCCGAGTAAACAAACCGGGCTTCGCGCATCAATCTGCGAAGCCCCATTCTACCATTACTTGAGCAAAGGCGGTTTGTCCGGATCGCGCCCAGGAGCGATATGCGCATTCACACGCGCCTCAGGCTGCGGCAGATCGTACCGCAAACCCACCCGCGCCAAAGACGCTGCGGCCGTGTCACTTGATTTGAAAAAACCTACGTCCATTGCCCCAGCTTCGACCCCGGAAAAGGTAAGCGCTTCGGATGCGGCCTTGGCCAGAGCTGCCTCTGCCCCTTCGACGGCATCGACAAAACCCAGCAAATGCCCGAACCCACCTTCAGCCGTTTTGGTGCTGACCAGATAGGCGGCTTGCGCCAACCCAATGGCCGTAGCCAGCTTGGCGTCCAAAGCTGTCAGCAGTTCGTCGGGCAACCCCGATGGAGCCAGGAACTCGGACAGGTGCTGTTGCACCTCTTCGGGACCATGCTGCAAAGTTTCCACCAACCAGCCCAATGCCTCGGGCGGGATCAACATCGAGGACGGGGCAACCTCAAGGTTCAACCCCAGCCCGATCCCCTGCCCCGACAACATAGACGATAAAACCCGCCCCGACAGCGCAACATAGGGCACCGGGCGGTCTGCGAAGCGGGCCAGCCGGTCTTCGCGATCGAAAGCCAGCACAAAACGCCCATCTGCCACATCGAACAATTCGGGCGAAATATTCTCGTTCTTTGCCTCTTCCGTCAGCATCAGGAACAGCTCACTGTCAGCCAGCCGTTCAAAGAAACGCAGACGGGCCGCATCATCCTGCGGAGCAGCCTCAGCCGCGGCATGGGCGGCGTCCAGAGCCGAAATCTCAGTCATTCAGAACCTCTTGCACCCGTGCGCGCAAAACCGGCAACAGATCGGCTTCGAACCACGGGTTTTTCTTCATCCATGCCGTATTCCGCCAGGACGGATGAGGCAAGGCAAAGACCCGCGGCGCATAGTCCCGCCAGTTGCGGACGGTTTCGGTGACTGACCCACGTGACTTCAGGTGATATCTATGGGCGTGCCCCCCGACAAGAATGGTCAACGGCACAGGCCCAAGATCCGCCATGACCCGATCGTGCCAAGTCTGACCGCATACTGACGGAGGAGGCAAATCTGCCTTGCGCGCATCATAGCCAGGAAAGCAAAACGCCATTGGAACGATCGAGACACGCGAACGGTCATAAAACAGCTCCTCATCAACACCCAACCACGCCCGAAGCCGATCACCGGAAGGGTCGGTAAAAGGGCGACCCGACGCATGCACTCGTGCCCCCGGAGCCTGACCACAGACCAAAATGGGCGTGTCTTTGCGGAACCAGACAATGGGTCTTGGTTCATGCGCGGTTTCGGTTGCCGCAAATCGGTCGGCACAAATACGGCAGGCCTCTATTTCTTTTTCGAGTGGGTTCATGAGATCGCAATCAGTGCCGCATCAGATGGTTAGTGTTCTGAAAGCAAGATAGGTAACACACATCCAGACGCCAACAGATGCAAAAGTCACATTACCAAAAACGACCCCCGGAACGCATTGATCATTTGTTTCATAATTCGACATAATGTGGCCTATATGGCGCCGTAGAGGTACCGTTCTTTCGCCGGTCCGAACGGCGCAACAACAAGATAAACCCGCAGGCTTTGGATGCTTGAGTTTGAAAATGTCAGCAAGTCCTTTTGGACCGGGACGCGCCGAAAGGTGATTCTGGACAGAGTGTCTTTTCGCGTCGAACTTGGCACATCCATCGGTATTCTGGCCCCGAACGGTACCGGAAAAACCACCCTGATCAACATGATGGCCGGACTAGAGAAACCCGACGAAGGGGTCATTCGCAAATCCTGCCGCGTCTCTTTTCCGATGGGATTTACCGGCGGAGTTTCAAACAAGCTGTCGGCTCTGGAGAACTCGCGCTATATCGCCAAAATCTATGGTATGGACCCGGACTATGTCGAGGCATATTGCAGTTGGCTGTGTGGCCTGGGTGAATATTTCAATCAACCGCTGGCGACCTATTCATCCGGTATGCGGTCGCGGTTCACATTTGCGTTGATGCTGGCTCTGGATTTCGACATGTACCTCATCGACGAAGGGATGCCGGCCACAACAGATGTTGAATTCAACAAAAAGGCAGGCGACATTCTGCAGGAACGGCTGCGCACAACAACACTGGTCATCGTCTCTCACAACCCGGCCCTGCTTGAAAAATTCGCGCGTCAGGCGGCGGTATTAGTGGATGGTCAGCTTCACTTGTTCGAAACCTTGGAAGAGGCAAAGCAGTTATATGACTACCAAACCCAGGGCTGATAAATACAACTGGCGTCGCAAACGGCGGTCTGCGGGAAATGCCGAAACGCGCGAAGACGCGATCTCGCGCATTCGCCAGGCCACACAGGCGCCCGGCGCAGCAAATGAACCGCCAGTAGGGACCGAGATCGACGCTATCAAACGCGAAGGACTGACCGGCCGCCAACTGAGGGTGGCACGTCGTCTCGCCCAGAAAAACGGTCTTGCGGCGACTTCGGACTATGATGCAGTTCGGTTGTTGCGCAAAAAGGGAATTGATCCGTTTGAACGCTCCAGTCTGCTGAACCTTGCCTCGGAAAAGAAAACTTCGGACGAGCAGACGAATGATCGCATCACGATCCACCTGCCCCAGACCGTGAAAGATGCGCCAGAGAATCTGCCCGGACCCGAGATGAGCCCGGCCGAGCGGCGTGAACGTGAAATCGGACAGATTCAGAGGGACATCGCCCGCCGCCGCCGTCGCAAACTGTTCGCTCTGTTTGCGCGGCTTGCGGCCTTTGTCCTGCTACCTACCTTTGTCGTGGGTCTCTATTTCTATCGGATCGCGACCCCAATGTACGCCAGCAACTCTGCCTTTCTGATCCTTCAGGCGGACGGGGGCGCGGGCTCTATTGGAGGGCTTCTGGCAGGGACCCAATTTGCGACCACGCAGGATTCGGTTGCCACCCAGGAGTTTCTGGAATCGAAAGATGCGCTTGAACTTTTGGACACAGAGGCCGGTTTCGCTGATGTGTTCAAACAGGACTGGATCGACCCCATTCAGCGATTGTCCCCAGACGCCAGTCTCGAAGAGGCTTACAAGCTGTACAAACGCATGATCACGGTCGGATATGACCCGACCGATGGCCTGATCCGGATGGAGGTGGCGACACCTGACCCCCAGACTTCGGCCGCGTTTTCACGAGAACTGATTTCCTATGCCGAGCAACGGGTAAACGCGCTGACCGAAAAGAAACGCGAAGACCAGATGAAAGATGCCCGGGAAGGGTTTGTAAGCGCTCAGGAAGAACGCAAGAAAGCTCAGGAAGACCTGATCGAGCTTCAGCTGCAAGGCGCAATCCTTGACCCTGAAAGCGTCATTGCCGGGTTGCGGGGCCGCATAAACGAAATCGAGACGCTTATTCAGGACAAAGAACTGCAGCTTGCAGCCTTGTTGGACAATCGCCGCCCAAACAAAGCCAAGGTGGATGGCGCACAGGCCGATATCGCACGGCTTACGGTTGTGCTGGAGGAATTGAACGCCGAAATGCTGGATGTCTCTGCCGGCGAGAATTCGCTGGCCAGGCTGAGTGTTCGGATTCAGATGGCACAGGCCGATCTGGCCGCTCGGGATATGATCCTGCAATCAGCTATGCAGCATATGGAGACAACCAGGACCGAAGCCAATCGTCAGGTTCGGTATCTGACGGTTTCCGTGAATCCTGTTCCCAGTCAGGAACCCAGCTATCCGCGCAAGTTCGAAAATACGATTTTGGCTTTCCTGTTGTTTGCTGGTATCTACCTGATGATCTCGCTTACCGCGTCGGTCCTTCGTGAACAGGTATCCTCGTAAGACACATGAAACATGTAAAAATCTCCGATCTCACGGTCGGCAATGATCTTCCGCTGACGATCATCGCCGGTCCCTGCCAACTGGAATCTGCGGATCATGCCCAAATGATCGCAGGAAAAATGAAAGAGGCCTGCGACGCCGCCGGGGCGCAGTACGTCTTTAAAGCCTCGTACGACAAGGCGAACCGAACTTCGCTGTCGGGTGCGCGAGGTATGGGAATAGACACAGGGCTCAAGGTTCTGGATGACATCCGCAAAACCTTGGGCATTCCAGTGCTGACTGACGTACATACCGAAGCCCAGTGCGCGATTGCGGCCGAGGCTGTGGACGTGCTGCAAATCCCTGCCTTTCTATGCCGACAAACAGATATGCTGCTCGCAGCTGGCGAAACCGGCAAGGCGGTTAATGTCAAAAAAGGACAGTTTTTGGCCCCATGGGAGATGGGCAACATCGTGAGCAAGGTAGAAAGCACTGGGAACACAAACATCCTGCTGACAGAACGCGGAACTTCGTTTGGATATAATACGTTGGTCGCTGACATGCGCGGCCTGCCGCAGATGGCCAAAACGGGATACCCGGTCGTAATGGATGCCACACACTCGGTACAGCAGCCTGGCGGCAAAGGTGGTTCTACTGGTGGGCAGCGAGAATTCGCGCCCGTGATGGCCCGCGCTGCGGTTTCGCTTGGCATCGGTGCGGTTTTTATCGAAACCCATCAGGACCCTGATACTGCACCTTCCGACGGTCCTAATATGATCCCATTGGACCAGATGCCGCAGCTCATCGATACATTGATGCGTTTTGATGCGTTGGCCAAGGCCAACCCTATCCAGATCTGAACAAGAGTATTCCCATGACCAAACCCAACCCCGAGGTGACTCCGAACACCTGGAGCTTTCTGCGCGACGCAATGATCAAGCCAACCGGCTTTCGCGAATATGATGCCCGCTGGAAATATCCAGAAGAGATCAACCTGCCGGGCATGACCGCACTGGGGTTGGGTCTGGGCACACAGATGCGCAAGCGTGGGATTGAACCCGTGATTGCTGTAGCCAATGATTATCGTGATTATTCTCTGGCCATTAAAAATGCCCTGATCCTGGGCCTGATGCAGGCGGGAATTCAGGTAAAGGATATCGGCCCGGCGCTTAGCCCGATGGCCTATTTCGCTCAGTTCCATCTGGACGTTCCAGCGGTGGCCATGGTCACGGCCAGCCACAATCCAAATGGCTGGACCGGGGTCAAGATGGGGTTTGAACGTCCCCTGACCCATGGCCCGGACGAGATGTCGGAACTGCGAGACATTGTTCTGAATGGCGAAGGGCAGACCCACCCTGGCGGGTCCTACGAATTCGTTGATGGCGTGAAAGAGGCCTATATCGACGATCTGGTCGGCGATTTCAGAATATCCCGACCTCTCAAAGTGGTCTGTGCCACAGGGAACGGCACCGCATCCGCCTTTGCCCCGGAAATCTTTGAACGCATGGGGGTCGAAGTCGTGCCCAGCCATAACCAGCTGGACTATACCTTCCCGCATTACAACCCGAACCCAGAAGCGATGGAAATGCTGCACGACATGTCCGATACCGTGAAAGCCAGCGGTGCCGACATGGCGCTGGGGTTCGATGGTGACGGTGACCGCTGTGGCGTTGTGGATGACGAGGGGGAGGAGATTTTTGCTGATAAGGTCGGCGTGATCATGGCCCGCGGTCTGGCCAAGATTTACCCCAATGCCACCTTTGTCGCCGACGTGAAATCAACCGGCCTTTTTGCCAGCGACCCCGAGTTGAAGGCCCGCGGGGTCAAGGCAGATTATTGGAAAACCGGCCACAGCCACATGAAGCGGCGAGTCAAAGAGATCAACGCGCTGGCTGGGTTCGAAAAGTCGGGGCATTACTTTTTGGCCGAACCGATTGGCCGTGGCTATGATTGCGGCATGCGCGTCGCGGTTGAGATCTGTAAACTGATGGACCGCAACCCGGACCAAAGCATGTCCGACCTGCGAAAGGCACTACCGAAAACATGGTCGACACCGACCATGTCCCCCTATGCAGCGGATACCGAGAAATACGACATACTCGACCGTTTGGTCGCAAAGCTGGTCGCCAAATCCGAAGCCGGAGAGACGCTTGCAGGTCGCCCGATCAAGGAAGTGGTCACTGTCAACGGTGCCCGAGTCATTCTGGACAATGGCAGCTGGGGGTTGGTGCGCGCCTCGTCGAATACGCCCAATCTGGTGGTCGTCTGCGAAAGCAGCGAAAGCGAAGAAGAGATGCGTGCCATTTTTGCGGATATCGACGCGGTCATCCGAACCGAACCTGGTGTCGGGGATTACGACCAGACCATCTGAGCGTTGGTGTCGGGGCTCTGGCCCCGACACTTCAATTTCCGCCAAACAGCTTAAGCAGCCCTTTCTTGGCCTCGTCCTCAAGCTTGTTCTTCAGCGCGTCCTCGACGCTGTCACCGTCAGTCCCGGCCGTACCGGTATCGCCGCCTATCTTGTCGATGACTTTCTTTTTGACATCATCCTCAAGCTCTTTGACTTTTCCTCCGGCGGCCGCTTCGATCACCTTGGTCAGGTCCGGCTTGATCGACGGATTGCTCCATGGTCCAACTATACGCACCGGAACCGACAGGCCTTCTCCCGAATTCGCACGCAGAGCGACTGGCGTGAACAGATAGTCGATATTGCGCGCTCCGATCCCGACTTTTCCTTTGCCATCCGCGCGGAAATTGTCCAGCGACATCAACAGATCGTTGTTCTGCAAAACGCCCTTATCAATGGTGAAGCTAGCCGTCAGGCTGTTGAACACGGTGGTGCCACCCGAACCTTTGCCTCGTCCCATCAGACGATCAAGGTCAAAACCCGATATCAGCCCCTTTCCTACATCCAAGCGGCCCTTACCGCTGAGAGAACGCATGATCTGATTCTCGTTCTGGCCGACGCCCAGAAACTCGAATGATCCCGACCCAGTCCCGGACAGCCGCTCGACCCCGACCAAGGCTGTCAGAGCTTGTTTGAGGTCAATGCCCTTGGCCTTTATCTTGCCGCCAACGGACAACCCATTCCGATTATTGGCCACCACCTGCCCGTTCAGCGTTCCGGAAAACAAGGTTGCCGGGTTCATCTCCAATGCAGCCCGAGACCGGTCCAGCCGCATTGTCAGGTCGCTGGGGCCAAGCGTCAGCTCGGGCAACGCGATAGATTTGGCTGTCAGTCGAATTTCACCATTGGCCAAAGCCAGCGCGGAGGCGTCGATCGGTTCCCTTGACCACCCCTCCGAGGCAGCACCCGAGCCGGAACCGCCGGAACTGGACGAGTCCGTCTGACCACTTTGATTATAGCGAGAAAGATCAAGATCACTGGCATCCAGCCGAGCGGTGATCTGTGGCGGGTTGGAAATTACAATATCAACTTCGCCTGTAAAACGGTTACTGTCGAGTGAAGCCACCAGATCGCGCACAGATATGCGGCCATCTCTGGTATAAGTCATCTGCCCCGACACATTCGCAGCGCGGCCCAACCCGTGCGGCACTCCAACGCCCTCCTGACCAAACGCAGCCAGCATTTTTTCCGTGTCTTTGGTTTCCAACTGCAGCTTGCCGTCCATCTCTCCGGCAAGGTTGACGCGCCCGTCAAACCCGATGTCACCACCGGGGGCGGCAAGCGCCAGCTCAATCTCGGATGCCGCGCCCGAGGCATAGGCCGGCAGGTCGGGTATCTTGATATCCACGCGGGCCTCACCGCCCGGAACCGGCATTTGTGCATCCAGAACCATGGGGGCCGAGACTGCTGGCCAACTAGCAGACAAATCCACATCTGCGACATCAAATCGGGCCGATCCATTTTCAACAAAGATCAGACGCGCCTGAGTCAGTTTCAGATGCTCCAGTGTCACCGCACGCGATGCATCGGCCGGTTTTGATCCACCCGAGCCGCTGGCTGTCGGGGCGACGGCCGTGTCAAACTCCCAGTTTCCGCGCCCGTCTGACAGTTCAAGTCTGAGGGTCGGATTCTCGGCAATAATCCGTTTGATCAGCACATCGCCGGACAAAATGGCCAAGGTATCGACCCCAACCGCCAGGCTTTCGGCGCTCAGCATCGGCTCAGACCCCGCCCACGAGGCATTTCCGAAGGAAACCGCCCCGGTTTCCATGCCCAGCACAGGCCAGAAGGACAGCTTAACGCCCCCCGACAGTTTCAGATCACGCCCGGTTTGTGCCTTGACCTGCTCGGCCAGAATGGTCGCCAACTTGTCGCCCGGCATCAGCAGCAACGCGCCGATGACAAGACCGACCACAGCCACCAAAAGGAACAGGATGCGCATTAGCCATTTCATTTTCTGCTCTCCGACTTATTTGGCACGCTATAAAAAGATCATTCAAAGACGGCAGCGCATTTGCAAGGGGAAGCTTTCCCCACTATATGCCGCGCCATGACCACAAACCCGCCAAACCTCCGCCCCGACCTGGCACCTGCTGCCCGGATCACTGATACACCACGTCCGAACCAGCCGACCATCGGCATGGTATCGCTGGGTTGCCCCAAGGCTTTGGTCGACAGCGAGCGGATTCTGACGCGCCTGAGGGCCGAAGGATACGGCATCTCGCCGGACTATTCAGGCGCGGATGCCGTGATTGTGAATACCTGCGGATTTCTGGACAGCGCCAAGGCGGAGTCTCTGGATGCCATCGGCGAGGCTTTGGTAGAAAACGGCAAGGTTATCGTAACCGGATGCCTGGGGGCCGAACCCGATTACATCCGCGAGCATCACCCGCGTATCATGGCCGTCACCGGACCACATCAATACGAACAGGTGCTGGACGCGGTACACAAGGCCGTGCCGCCTGATCCCGACCCCTTCGTGGATCTGCTGCCTGCGGCCAACGTTCAACTGACGCCGCGCCACTACAGCTATCTCAAGATATCCGAGGGCTGTAACCACAAATGCAAGTTTTGCATCATCCCGGACATGCGCGGCAAACTGGCCAGCCGTCCGGCGCATGCTGTTCTGCGCGAGGCGGAAAAGCTGGTCGATAACGGTGTGCGCGAATTGCTCGTGATCTCTCAGGACACGTCGGCCTATGGGTTGGACCGGAAATATGACGTGAATCCCTGGAAAGACCGTGAGGTCCGCAGCCATATCACCGATCTGGCGCGTGAATTGGGTCAGTTGGATGCCTGGATTCGTCTGCACTATGTCTATCCCTACCCGCATGTACGTGAACTGATCCCGCTGATGGCGGATGCTGGCAGCAACGTGCTGCCTTATCTGGATATCCCTTTTCAACACGCACATCCGGATGTTTTGAAACGAATGGCCCGCCCAGCTGCAGCTGCCAGAACATTGGACGAGATCGCCGCCTGGCGCGCGACCTGTCCTGACATCACTCTGCGATCCACCTTTATCGTGGGCTATCCCGGCGAGACCGAGGCTGAGTTCCAGACCCTGCTGGACTGGATGGATGAGGCGCAGTTGGATCGCGTCGGTTGTTTTCAGTACGAAAACGTCGACGGAGCCCGCTCTAACGATCTTCCTGACCATGTGCCCGCCGAGGTCAAACAGGACCGCTGGGAGAGGTTCATGGAAAAGGCTCAGGCGATTTCCGAGGCCAAACTGGCCGCAAAGGTCGGCCAGACCCTGCAGGTCATCGTGGATGAGATCGATGATGAGGCCGCGACCTGCCGCACCACCGCAGATGCGCCCGAGATCGACGGCAACCTGTTCATCGACGAAGGGTATGAGGCCCTGAAACCGGGCGACATCGTCTCGGTCGAGGTAGACGAGGCCGGGGAATACGATCTATGGGGCAAGCTTCGCTAGCCTCACCAGACTGAATTGACCGACCAAAAGGCAGTCAAAAAAGGCTCAACAGCCCGATAACCCAGGCCAATCCGCCAGCCAAAGCAGTCAGTGCCACCGCAGCGCTGGCGGCGTCTTTGGCTTGCCCGGCCAATAAATTGTGTTCGGTCGAAGTATGATCCACCGCCCGTTCGATCGCCGTGTTGAACAGTTCGGCCACCAGAACCAACAGACCGATCACCAGTATCAGAGCCCGAACGCCATCGCTCAGGGGCAGCCACAGGGCCAGACCCGCAGAAACAAGATTGGTGCAGACCCAAGCGCGGAACGAGTATTCACTGTGCCAAGTGGCAGCCAATCCCTGCCAGCTCCAGCGGATGCGGTCCTTTAGATGGGTGACAAGTTTTCTCATGCGACCTCGGTAATTCAATAGGTCAAACAGAAACCCTAACACCGTATGACAGGCAATAAAAAAGCCACCCATAGGGCGGCTTTTTTGTTCGATTGTGCGGGCGGCTATGTCGGAATCCGCCCGCGAAAATCTTATTGAGCAGTCGGATTACATACGGTCTGACCTGCTTCGGTCGTCGCCAGATCTGTCCCTGCCGGGCAGCTCGGCGTGCCGTATTTGTCATAATCTGGGGTAATGTATACCGGTGTCGGCTCTTCCTGTTGTGAGCAAGCAGCCAGAACCAGGGCAAACGCACTAACGGCAGCAAATTTGAGTTTCATGTCCGTCATTCCTCTAATTAATTTCTGTTATTGCCCTGAACATGGGGCCGACTTCACAATACGGTGTGGTTGGTAATTTTGCAATAAAATCAACAGCGCGTTTGCGAAAGCAGGCAAAACCATGCCGGGGGGATTGCCCATGGAATGGGTGCCGCGTGGCAGCTACTGCTTTCGGCACATCTGTTCAGGCGATAGACTGGGGACAGTCAGCGAACGGAGAAATCAGATGCCAGAAGGTCCAGTCATTGCGCAAAAAGCGCCCTATCCAATCGAAGTAACCGAAGGAAAAAGCTATTTCTGGTGCTCGTGCGGCCGGTCCAATCGGCAGCCATTTTGTGATGGATCTCACAAAGGAACCAGCTTTGAACCGGTCAAGTTCACCGCTGATACCAGCAAGAAACTGTTCTTCTGCGGCTGTAAAAACTGCGCTAACCCACCGTTTTGCGACGGGACACATTCCAAGATCTGATCACTTCAGCCGGTTGAAAACATGGCTATTTACGCAGAACCCGGGCGCTGAACGGGGATCAGATTGCTGTACGGCCAGCCATATCGTGCATTTCTCGTGACAGTCCGAGGCCCGGCAACGCGTTACCATCTCGGCGTATTCATCCGGGCTCAACCGCCCGTCGGACATGGCTTCAGTCAACGAGATCTTAAGGCATCGGGCAACAGATCGAGTCAGCCAAAAGTGCTTTTCCACGTCGCCCAGTACAGCGTGTTTCATCCCAATTCCTGCATTTGTATTACTTTCAACGCGGCGAATTGATGTTTGTTCGGGCAGGTTTGTGGTGCTCCTGCAACATCTGGATGTCTTTCCATCCAATCCGGACAGGCAGCCGCCCAGCCACATCCCTGACACAGGCGGATCATTTCAGCCCAGTCTTCCTGACTTAGCCGACCTTTATTGTGGGCCCGCACAATATCCGTACCCGTAGTTTGCCCCATCCTCAACACAAGGCGCAAATGAGTCATGAGGTGTCCAAGGCGCGGCATTGCGGCCCCCCTAAGGGATCAACTTGCTTAACAAATCCTGGTTCCGGCAATATTCGGGGGTCTGCGCTGCCAGAACCGGTTGATTCAAAAAAGATTGGCAATGGCCCGGGTTCGGGCAATCGGTGCATCGCAGAACCGCATCGGTAATCTGATCCACCGATATATGTCCAGCGATTGCAGATTCCTGCAGATCCACCCCCAGCTTGCCAGCCATACGGTCAACAAGACCAGCATGATGCCTAAGCGTTTCGCGATCGGGCATTGGCATTCCTTTCCGTTTCGCTTTGTCCGATCAGACTAGCAATACGAAACAGCCCAAGCCTTGACGCAGGTCAAAGTCCCAATTCCAGTTCGTCCAGATAAGCCCGTGTTGCATCCTGCACCCGTCGGAATCGATCACCGCCCAGCTTTTTTCCGCCATACCATCGAGTGACAATGACGATATGACCGCTCAGTTCGGCCCTTTCCAGCATGCGCAGAATCACCATTCCGGCACCGCTTTCCCCGTCATCCGCCTTGAGCGCACCAGTGGGCAGGATTGCGGCCCAGGTATTGTGCGTGGCCTTGGCATAGCTTTTGTCAGATTTCAGATCCTGCAGGACAGCAGCCACCTCGTCACGGGAACTGACCAAAGCGCCGGACACGGCATATTTCGATCCGCGGTCCGTCAAGACAACCCCCAACCGTTTCAGTCCCGTCATTGTGTCAGCCCAAGCTGCCGCGAGGTTTCCAAAACAATTTCGACGCGCTGAGCATTCGGTGGATGGGTGCCTAGAAAACGATCGCCCGGGTCAGGAATTCGGGCAAAATAGCGGGCTCCTAACAAGGGATTATAACCTGCCCGGTGCGTGATGATCGTTCCCAACCGGTCCGCTTCCAGTTCAAAGTCCTTGACATATATCTGGGCACCCACCTGCGCGCCCAGCTTCTGCGCCTGTTCAAGATCTGCGTCATTTGCCCCCGCTATGCGTGCAAGCTCGCCAAAAATCGCGGCACTTTCTCGTGAGTTTTCGGACTGGCGGGGAATATGGCGCAGGATGTGATGAGCAGATTCATGCCCCATCACAAAGGCCAGTTCATCGGCGTTTTCCACCGATTGAATCATCGCGCGGGTGAAGATTATGACTGGTTGATTGTCGTCATCCAAGGTTTGAAAAGCATTTGCTGGTGCGCGAGGGTTCAGATCAACCACGATCGAAAAATCGCAGTTGCTGACATTACTGCGCCGCTTGCACTCTGCGCGCGCCACATCCCCGACCCTTTGACTGATTTCGCGAAAGGTCAGCACATCGACCTGAAAATCAGTTGAAGGTTGTTGCCATTCCTCTACCGGCTGAACGCGTAACGAACCGGTGTCACAGGCCGACAGAACCAGACCAAATATCATCAAGATCAGGCGACGCATACTATTTCCTTTGGTCCGGTCATGCCTTTTCGTCGAACATAGCCCGACACAAGGCGGTTCGCCACCGGACGATTTCCCAAGAACGGGTTGCATTGCAATGTTCCGCCCGGCAAGCTGGACACATGTTTTCGATTGAGCATGAATTCGACTCGACGGTCATAACCCTGGTGGACGAAGGCGAAAAGCCTTTGAACGAGGATGTGGTTATTAACAATTTTGCAGAATGCGTAACGCTGGAACAACTGGATCCGCGCACTGACCAGGTTCAGAAGATTACGCTTTCGCCCGAACAGGTTCGTGATCTGGCTGCGGCACTGGATCTGCCCGAAGGTGTTTACCAAATTCGCGAAACCCCCGATCAGGCCTGACACACAAAGACTTTCTCGCGCGATGTCTGGCCGCGCTTCAGGATCAGTGCGGACGGAGCAACCCCCAGCGCCACCGCCAGAAGCTCACGTGTGGCTTCATTTGCCCTGCCGTTTTCGGGCGGTGCAGTGATATATATTCTGATCGTTCCGTCCCGAACCAAAATCCTGTCTGCTGCGGCTTTCGGGGTAACCCTGACCGCAATCTCAGCATTCGGTGCAACACGGTCGCTCAGGTCTGGAAGATTTCTTAGTTTCGGTTTTCCCATTGGCACCTTCTGTTAACAAAGACCCTTGCACGGTTGGGCGGGGAATGAAATTGATCCAACTGGTCCAGCCGATTGCACTTGAAACTCGCCAGACGTTCAACCAGATACAGACAGCCTATGTAAAGGAAGTTAACATATGTCCTTGAAGAATCCGGCCGCTTTTGAGTTTCTGCAGACCCGTCGGTCGCGCCCAGCCAAAACGTTGATTGAACCAGCCCCCGACCGTGAGCAGCTGATGCCCCTGCTGACCGCAGCAGCCCGCAGCCCGGATCACGGAAAACTGGAACCCTGGCGGTTCATCGTGCTTGAAAAAGGCGCAATGGGGCGCCTGTCGGGGCTAACGCAGGAATGCGGTGAGGCGCTTGGCAAATCCCCTCAAGACATTGAAAAAGCGCGCGGACAGTTTGATTTAGGCCATCTCGCCGTCGCTGTGATCGAGGTTCAGAAGCCTTCGGAAAAGATTCCAGCCATCGAGCAGACCTATTCAGCTGGGGCTGTTTGCCTTGCTTTGCTGAACGCTGCTTTGACCGCAGGATGGGGCGCGAATTGGTTGTCTGGCTGGCAAACCCACGATCCGGAATTCTGTCGCAAGGCGTTTGAATTGCAGGATAACGAACGGGTTGCCGGTCTGATCCATATCGCGACCGAGGGCTCGACCCCGCCCGAACGCCCCCGCCCGGATGTTGATGCCCTGACCGAATGGGTCACAGAATGATCATCCTCAACGCCTTTTTTTCAGCGCTTGGTCAGATCGGAGACCCGAAATTCCGCGGGGTTCTGCTGCGAGGTATCGGCCTGACCATCCTGATGCTGATCGCAGCCTGCGCCGGTGCAATTTGGCTGATCAACCGGCTGTCAGGGGACGAGATATCGCTGCCATTCATTGGTGCAGTTCCCTGGCTGAATGACGTCCTCAGCTATTCCGGCATTTTCCTGGTGCTGATCCTGCCAATGTTTCTGATGATTCCCGTCGCCTCAGCCATCACGTCTGTGTTTTTGGACGATGTCGCGCAAGCTGTAGAGGACAGGCATTATCCGAGCCTGCCCGCGGTTCCACGCATCCCGATAGGCGATGCGATCACTGACGCGCTTGGTTTTATGGGTGTGCTGATTGTGGCCAACCTTCTGGCGCTGATCCTTTATGCGATCTTCACGCCACTGGCCCCGTTTATCTTTTGGGCGATGAACGGATTTCTGCTGGGGCGTGAGTATTTTACGCTGGCAGCCATGCGCCGTATCGGGCGTGAGGGCGCGCGAAAACTGCGGGCACAACATTCGTCAACAATTTGGCTTGCGGGCACGTTGATGGCCATCCCACTGTCTATTCCGCTGGTGAATCTTGTGATCCCGATTATCGGAGCTGCTACATTCACGCATATCTTTCATAAGCTGTCAGGGCCAACGCCCTGACGCCTAGTTTCGCGGTTCCATTTGATTTAGCCAATCGAAATCCCGTACCGAAATCACGCCCGAAATAATAATCCCTGCAATGATAGCCCAGAGCACGACCGACACCCCGGTGGTGATCCATAGCTTTTTCTTCATGTGATGCACTTCCGGGGCCCCTGAATGGGTGCCGGGAACGACCTCGCCCAAATCACCCTGGGTCTTGATGCGGATCGGCAGAATCACCAAAAGCGTCATGAACCAGATGACGGCAAACAGAACCAGTCCTGCAGTGATCGTCATGTGTACACCTCCGGTGTTTATACTTGTTCCAACTCGACCAGACAGCCGTTGAAATCTTTGGGATGCAGGAAAAGAACCGGTTTCCCGTGCGCCCCGATCTTGGGTTCACCGCTACCCAGCACCCGGGCGCCGGTTTCTTTCAGATGATCCCGCGCGGCAATGATGTCCTCGACCTCATAGCAAACGTGATGGATTCCACCGGCGGGGTTCTTCTCTAGAAAACCGTTGATTGGGCTGTCATCGCCCATCGGATACAGTAATTCGATCTTGGTGTTGGGCAATTCGATGAACACAACGGTCACGCCATGATCGGGCTCATCCTGCGGCGCGCCAACCTTGGCACCTAAAGCGCTGCGGTACTGTTCAGACGCCGCCACAAGATCAGGGACGGCAATGGCAACGTGGTTTAAGCGGCCAATCATGGAACTCTCCTACCTTCTGCGTTGCAGCGGTTATGGGGACAGATCAGGCAAAGGACAAGTGCGCCAAATTGCCGTTAACCCCGTGTTAGCCAGAAGTTCCTAGCGTGAAGCATCTGCTGAATAGGAGTTCTGCCATGGACGATTCGAGCCCCTTCACCGCACCCGCACAGCCAACGGCCACGCGGCCGCTGCTGGGACAAACCATTTTGGTTGTTGAGGACAGCCGCTATGCCTGCGACGCTATCCGGTTAATGTGTTTGCATTCGGGTGCGCGGATCAGGCGGGCCGATTGCCTGAAGTCCGCCCGGCGCCATCTTCAGATCTATCGACCTTCGGTGATCTTGGTGGATATGGGGCTGCCAGATGGCTCTGGCGCTGATCTGATTGCCGAACTGGCCATGACTACGCCCCGGATCGGAGCGATTCTGGGCATGTCAGGCGACGACAATTCAAAAACCCTTGCGACAGAGGTTGGTGCGGACGGGTTTCTTGCCAAACCGCTTAACTCACTGTCCTATTTCCAGTCGTCTATTCTGAATTGCCTACCTGAAGACCGCCGCCCCTGCACGCTCCACGCCGTTCGGGATGAGGTGATATGCCCCGATCCTATGGCCTATCAGGACGACATGGCACATATTGCCGATGTTCTGGCCGGACCGAATGACCATCGGTCACTGGACTATGCGGCCCAATTCCTGCGCGGAGTTGCCCGTGATGCGGAAGATACGGTTCTGGCCGAAGCCGCCCAGCAGTTGGCAGCCTCACGCGCCGCTGGTATGCCCATCACCGCTCTGACAGCCCAAGTTGCGGGAATAGTGCAGGCCCGTCTGGAACAGCGCGAGGCTATCTGAAGTGACAACCGCATATCTAATTACCGCATCGCTCCTTTGTCTGTGGGCATACAGACAGACACGCGTCAGCGCGCGTGACATTCGGAACAGCCGCGAGAGGAAAAAGGACCATTTCCTGTAAACCCGCTAACAGCGAATTGGGAATGGGTTGAAAACAGAAAAACCCGCCACAGGCGACTGTGGCGGGTTTTCTATCAGTCCTGAGGGATAATCCGCAGGCCCAACTCCATCAGCTGGTCCGAGGCCGGGTCGGACGGTGCCTGCATCATCAGATCCTCGGCACGCTGGTTCATCGGGAACATCATGACTTCGCGGATATTGGCTTCATCGGCCAAAAGCATCACGATCCGGTCGATACCAGCTGCACAGCCACCGTGCGGCGGGGCACCATAGTGGAAGGCGTTGAACAGCGCGCCAAAGCGGGATTTCACCTCATCCGCGCCATAGCCAGCCAGCTCAAAGGCCTTCAGCATGATCTCGGGCTTGTGGTTCCGGATCGCGCCCGAGACCAGCTCGTATCCGTTGCAGGCGAGGTCATATTGATAGCCGCGCACATCCAGAGGATTGCCGTTCAGCGCCTCCATCCCGCCCTGCGGCATCGAGAAGGGGTTGTGTTCAAAGTCGATCGCACCGGTTTCTTCGTCTTGCTCATAGATCGGGAAATCGACGATCCAGGCAAAGGCAAAGCGGTCTTTCTCAGTCAGGTTCAGTTCATCACCGATCACATCGCGCGCCCTGCCGGCCACCTTTTCAAAGGCTTTCGGTTTGCCGCCCAGGAAGAACGCCGCGTCTCCGACGCCCAGACCCAGTTGCTGGCGGATCGCCTCGGTCCGTTCAGGGCCAATGTTTTTGGCCAGTGGACCGGCGGCCTCCATCCCTTCGCCCTGATCGCGCCAGAAGATATAGCCCATACCGGGCAGACCCTCTTTCTGGGCAAAGGCGTTCATACGGTCGCAGAACTTGCGGCTGCCACCCGTCGGCGCAGGGATAGCGCGGATTTCGGTGCCATCCTGCTCCAACAGCTTCGCGAAAATCGCGAACCCAGACCCGCGGAAGTGGTCGGAGACCACTTGCATTTTAATAGGATTCCGCAGGTCGGGCTTGTCGCTGCCATACCACAGGGCCGCGTCCTTGTAGGAAATCTGCGGCCAGTCCTGATCGACTTTACGGCCGCCGCCGAACTCTTCGAACACGCCGGTCAGAACGGGCTGAATCGTGTCGAATACGTCCTGCTGCTCGACAAACGACATCTCAAGGTCAAGCTGGTAGAAATCGGTGGGTGAGCGGTCGGCACGCGGATCTTCGTCGCGGAAACAGGGCGCAATCTGGAAATACTTGTCAAAGCCCGACACCATGATCAGCTGTTTGAACTGTTGAGGAGCCTGCGGTAAGGCATAAAACTTACCCGGGTGAAGACGTGACGGAACGAGGAAATCGCGCGCGCCTTCAGGCGAGGACGCCGTGATGATTGGCGTCTGATACTCGCGGAAGCCCTGATCCCACATCCGGCGGCGCATCGAGGCAACAACGTCCGAGCGCAAGGTCATATTCTGCTGCATCACTTCGCGGCGCAGGTCTAGATAGCGATAGCGCAGGCGCGTTTCCTCAGGGTATTCCTGATCGCCGAACACCATCAGCGGCAGCTCGTCAGCGGCGCCCAGTACTTCCAACTCGCGCACGTAAACTTCGATCTCGCCCGTGGGCAATTTCGCGTTCACCAGATCAGCGGCGCGCGCTTTGACTGTGCCATCGATACGGATACACCATTCCGAGCGGACTTTTTCCAGTTCGGCGAATGCCGCGCTGTCGCCGTCGCACAAAACCTGTGTGACGCCGAAATGATCGCGAAGGTCGATGAATAGAACGCCGCCGTGATCTCGGACCCGATGCACCCAGCCAGACAGGCGAACGGTTTCACCGACATTGGCGGCGGTCAGAGCGGCGCAGGTGTGGCTGCGATAGGCGTGCATGGATCATATCCCTTCGGGCGCAGAATTGGTCGGGCCGATACACCGCGTCAGACTGGGAAAGTCAAGGCAAGTCGCACCGTCAAAACGGCCTTTGCACGTTGCCTGAGTAGAAATAGATGCCCAGACCCACCGCAAAGATGATGTTCCCCGCGATGGCATGCAGCAGAACCGCATAGAAAAACGATCCGCGTTTGCGATAGGCCCAGGTAAACAGCAACCCTCCGGCAAATGTCATCAGAGCTACGATCCAGCTCCAATACATCAAATGCGCAAGCGAGAAGAGCGATGCATTCAGCAGATAAGCTGTGCGTCCATTGGGCAGGATTGCGTGGTAGCGACGAAAGAACAGCGACCGGAACAGCAGCTCTTGCGGCAGGGCGGAAACGAATGGGTAAAACACCCAAATCATCGCCAGCAGCTCGGGTTGGTTGTGCAACAGGAAAAAGGCAGCTTCGGGACGGGTCAGTCGTACTAGCGCAACACAAAACAGGGTCATTCCCACAGCAAAGCCGGCGACTTCCGG
Organism: Ruegeria sp. CDSA236; assembly: GCF_059611285.1. Lineage (NCBI taxonomy): Bacteria > Pseudomonadati > Pseudomonadota > Alphaproteobacteria > Rhodobacterales > Roseobacteraceae > Ruegeria > Ruegeria sp. CDSA236. The sequence continues at coordinate 68,924 of NZ_JBXWPG010000002.1, read as the reverse complement.
CCAGGACCAGTTGCGCCAGTTATATCTCAATTCCGCCCAGGCAAATCCGTGCGTGAAATGCAACAACACGATCCCGATGGCCGTAAAAGTAAACAGCGATGGAAACATCCAGTTTGGCGGGAAAAGTACGGCGATCAGCACAGGTATGGCGACGAAGAACAAACCGAATTCCAGTCGCAACCAACGGGAAGGTGCTGCGGCTTCAGCCCAATCGGTTTGCCTGTTCACAGTACCGCCAATTCTGCCCAGATCAGGCCTCGCAAGGAATTGCCCATCCAGAACCTTTCCGCGCTTTGCAGGTCGGTCATGGTCAGCACCGCCTCGCTGACTTTATTATTTTCCAGCAAGTCTTCGCGCAAGATCCCGGGAAGCAAGCCGGAGGACAAGGGCGGCGTCAGGCAACGACCATCGGGCATGTCCAGAAAGATGTTAGTGATGGTGCCCTCGCACACTTCGTCACGCTCATTCAGAAACAGCCACTCATCTACGCCCTCTGGCAGTGCCACCCGGGCCCGGTCATAAACATCGCGCTGCGTCGTCTTGTGCTGCAACCAGATATCAGAGGCAGCAAGCCTCGTATTGGAAACTGCGACCCGCCAGACGGACGGGTTATCCGCCAGTGCACCGGTTGTCACGCCAAACCCGCCACTGATGTCCATCGTCAATCGACAGCGCAATGAGGTTGAACCCGCAACTTGGTCGAGCGTTGCAATCGCGCGCCCTGCATCGAAAGGAAGCCCCAATGCCCGTGCCGAACGCTCCATCCGGGCTAGGTGTTTTCCAACACGCACAAACCCGCTCTCTGGCCGGAATGCCAGCGTTTCGATCAGACGGAAGTCAGGGTCAGCTGGTGGGCGAAACGTGCCTTCCATAGCGCTTCCTCATATTCGGATGGGGCTGTGCTGTCCCAGACAACGCCCCCACCCACATTCAGCGTGGCCTTGTTGCCCTCGACCATCAGCGTGCGAATAGCCACGTTGAACTCGGATCGCCCGTCTGGCGCGGCCCAACCGATAGCACCACAATAGATATCGCGTGGCCAGGGTTCGAGATCGGTCAAAATCTCCATCGCGCGAATTTTGGGCGCGCCTGTGATCGAGCCGCAGGGAAACAACGCGTTTAGGATATCGGAAAGTTCTGCCCCAAGATGCAGCTGTGCCTGCACCAGCGAGATCATCTGATGCACGGTTGCATATGTTTCGACCTTGAATAGCTCGGGTACCTTTACGGACCCCGGCAGCGCAACCCGGCTGATGTCATTGCGCAGAAGGTCAACGATCATGAGGTTTTCAGCGCGGTTCTTCTCGTCTCTCGACAAGAAATCGCGGCGGCGCGCGTCCTCGGCCATGTCTTCGCTGCGGGGTTGTGTGCCCTTCATCGGGCGGGTTTCGATCGTCCGATCTGCACCGGTGCGAAAGAACAACTCTGGCGAGCGGCTGAGCAAATCGGGCAAATCATCCTGCTGAACCAGCGCTCCGTGACCGACCGGCTGGCCCACAGCCAACGCCGCATAAAGCGCGGCGCTATCCCCTTGCAATGTCAGGTCAATGGGGAACGTCAGGTTGGCCTGATAGATATCCCCTGCCCCGATCGCATCGTGGACCAGCTGAAAGGCGCTTGCATATCTTGCCTCGTCCCAGCGCGGTGTGAATTCGGCAACACCGCCTAGGGGTGCGGGCAGATCGCATTGGCCTGGCGCATCATAGGCACCGAAACACAGCAGTGGCAGGCGGCGGTCAGTAGGCATCCGGTCCAACAGGCGGGGTTCCAACGCATATCCAAGCTCATAGCTTGCATAACCGGCCAGCCAGGCCCCATCCGCGCGTGCCTCATCCAGCGCCGCCAAAGCCTGTGGCACGTCTTCCGCTTTGTCTGCGCGGATCACCCGGTCTGGCCGTTCGAAATAAGTTCCCGATCCGGCCGGCCCCTGATCAAAACGAATACGCACGTGCATCCTCATTTGTCGTGCTGCGCGGTATAGACAATACGGCGGTAAGGGAAAGAGGGGAAAGCGGCAATTTCGCCCCTGTTTCCGATACCTCTTGAACCTTTTGGCGCGGTCCCTATAACGCAGAACAATTTGGGCACGCGGGCGGTGCCCTGACTCGCAGTTAACCGAAGGAAACAGGCTATGCCGAGAAGAACCGACATCCAGTCGATCATGATCATCGGGGCGGGCCCCATTGTCATCGGTCAGGCCTGCGAATTCGACTATTCAGGCGCACAGGCCTGTAAAGCCCTGCGCGAAGAAGGATACCGGGTCATTCTGGTAAACTCAAACCCAGCTACAATCATGACCGATCCCGGTCTGGCCGATGCCACTTATATCGAGCCGATCACGCCCGAAGTTGTCGCCAAGATCATCGAGAAAGAACGCCCCGACGCCTTGTTGCCCACAATGGGTGGGCAGACCGGACTGAACACCTCACTTGCACTGGAAGAGATGGGCGTACTGGACGAGTTCGGTGTCGAGATGATCGGTGCGACCCGCGACGCCATCGAAATGGCCGAAGACCGCAAACTATTCCGCGAAGCGATGGATCGGCTGGGCATCGAAAACCCCAAGGCCACCATAATTACCGCCCCCAAGCGCGACGACGGCTCCACCGATCTTGATGCTGGCGTCCAGATTGCCTTGGGCGATCTGGAAGACATCGGCCTGCCTGCCATCATTCGCCCCGCCTTTACCATGGGCGGCACCGGCGGCGGTGTGGCTTATAACCGCGAGGATTATATTCACTTCTGCCGCTCGGGCATGGATGCCTCGCCGGTAAACCAAATCCTCGTCGATGAGAGCCTGCTAGGTTGGAAAGAGTATGAGATGGAGGTTGTACGCGACACGGCCGACAACGCCATCATCGTCTGTTCCATTGAGAATATCGATCCGATGGGTGTGCATACCGGCGACTCGATCACCGTGGCCCCTGCCCTGACACTGACCGACAAAGAATACCAGATCATGCGCAACGGCTCCATCGCCGTTCTGCGCGAGATTGGGGTCGAGACTGGCGGTTCGAACGTACAATGGGCGATCAACCCCGAAGACGGCCGAATGGTCGTGATCGAGATGAACCCCCGCGTGTCGCGTTCGTCCGCGCTGGCGTCCAAGGCGACCGGGTTCCCAATTGCCAAGATCGCGGCCAAGCTGGCTGTTGGCTATACGCTGGACGAGCTGGACAATGACATCACCAAGGTCACGCCCGCCTCCTTCGAGCCAACCATCGACTATGTCGTGACAAAAATTCCGAAATTTGCGTTCGAAAAGTTCCCCGGCTCTGAACCTTACCTGACCACGGCGATGAAATCGGTGGGTGAGGCCATGTCCATTGGCCGCACGATCCACGAATCGATGCAAAAGGCGCTGGCTTCGATGGAATCCGGCCTGACTGGCTTTGATGAAGTGGAAATCCCCGGCCTGAACGTTGGTGTCTGGGACGAGGTCAGTGACAAAGTCGCGGTGATCAAAGCGATCAGCAAGCAAACCCCCGACCGTCTGCGCACCATCGCGCAGGCCATGCGTCACGGTTTGACCGACGATGAGATTTTTGGGGTCACCAAATTTGACCCTTGGTTCCTGGCCCGAATACGCGAGATCATCGAGGCCGAGCGTCAGTTGCGCAAAGACGGCCTGCCGGTGACCGAAGAAGGTATCCGCAGGCTGAAAATGCTTGGTTTTACCGATGCGCGCTTGGGCAACCTGACAGGCCGTGACGAAGGCAATGTACGCCGCGCCCGCCGCAATCTGGGTGTTAACGCAGTGTTCAAACGCATCGACACTTGCGCTGCCGAGTTTGAGGCGCAGACGCCCTATATGTACTCGACCTACGAAGCCCCTATGATGGGTGATGTTGAGTGCGAGGCGCGCCCGAGTGACCGCAAGAAGGTTGTTATCCTGGGCGGCGGACCCAACCGGATCGGTCAGGGGATCGAATTCGACTATTGCTGTTGTCACGCCTGCTTCGCACTGACCGATGCGGGCTATGAGACCATCATGATCAACTGTAACCCCGAAACGGTTTCGACCGACTATGACACTTCAGACCGGTTGTATTTCGAACCGCTAACTTTTGAACACGTGATGGAAATCCTGACGAAAGAACAGGAAAACGGCACGCTGCACGGTGTTATCGTTCAGTTCGGTGGTCAGACCCCGCTGAAACTGGCCAACGCGCTGGAAGAAGAAGGCATTCCGATCCTCGGCACCACGCCCGACGCCATCGACCTGGCCGAAGACCGCGAGCGGTTCCAGGCGCTTGTCAATGATCTGGGCCTGAAACAGCCCAATAACGGCATCGCATCGACCGACGAGCAAGCGCTGAAAATCGCCGAGGATATCGGCTTTCCGCTGGTGATCCGTCCCTCCTATGTTCTGGGTGGCCGCGCGATGGAAATCGTGCGCGATATGGACCAGCTGCGGCGCTATATCAACGAGGCCGTGGTGGTCTCGGGCGACAGCCCTGTGCTGCTAGACAGCTATCTGGCGGGCGCGGTTGAACTGGATGTCGACGCGCTGTGCGACGGCACGGATGTTCATGTCGCAGGCATCATGCAGCATATCGAAGAGGCCGGCGTGCACTCGGGCGATAGCGCCTGTTCGCTGCCACCTTACTCGCTGTCGAAAGAAGTGATTGGCCGGGTCAAAGAGCAGACCTTCAAGCTGGCCAAGGCGCTGAACGTTGTCGGCTTGATGAACATTCAATTCGCGATCAAGGATGATGATATCTACCTGATCGAGGTCAACCCGCGCGCCTCGCGTACCGTGCCCTTCGTGGCCAAAGCGACGGACAGCGCCATCGCCTCAATCGCCGCGCGTGTGATGGCGGGCGAGAAGCTGGCGGATTTCCCACTGCGCCCTGCATACAAAACCGTGGACGATACCAAGATCGCCGACCAGATGACGCTGGCCGATCCGGATATGCCGTGGTTCTCGGTGAAAGAGGCGGTTCTGCCCTTCGCCCGGTTCCCCGGCGTCGACACTATTCTGGGGCCTGAGATGCGCTCGACCGGAGAAGTCATGGGCTGGGACCGAGACTTTCCCCGCGCCTTCCTCAAAGCACAGATGGGTGCGGGAATGGTGCTGCCATCCTCGGGACGTGCGTTTATTTCGATCAAGGATGCCGACAAGACGCCTGCCATGCTTGAGGCTGCACAGGTTCTGGCCGCGCAGGGCTTTGCCCTTGTCGCCACCCGCGGAACGCAAAGCTGGCTGGCCGAGCACGGTATTGCCTGTGATCTGGTCAACAAGGTCTATGAGGGCCGTCCTGACGTGGCTGACATGCTTAAAGATGGTCAGGTACAGTTGGTGATGAATACCACCGAAGGTGCACAGGCGGTCGAGGACAGCAAGGCCATCCGGTCCATCGCGCTCTATGACAAGATCCCATATTTCACCACCGCCGCCGCCAGCCACGCTGCCGCGTTGGCGATAAAGGCGCAGGCCGAAGGTGATGTCGAGGTCAGGTCCCTGCAAGGCTGACCTTCTCCCACTACACCAGAATAAAGCAAAACCCCCGGTCCATGACCGGGGGTTTTTCATTTAGACAACCGGCTGCGGTGGTTTCTTGCGCCGTTCCTCCGGCAGGAAGAACACCATGTAAAACACGGGGGCAGCCACCATGGTAAGGACCGTGGCAAAGGCCAGACCTCCCATGATGGTCACCGCCATCGACCTGAAGAACGCATCCGTCAACAACGGAGCCATACCCAAAATCGTCGTGATTGCGGCCAGCATCACCGGGCGCAAACGCGAGACCGAAGCCTCGATGATCGATTCACGCAGCCCCTGCCCGGTTGCACGTACCAAATCGATCTCTTCGACCAAAACGATACCATTCTTGATCAGCATCCCCGATAGGCTAAGCAGTCCCAGTAGCGCCGTAAATGTGAACGGCAGACCCGTGCCCAGCAGACCGATCACCACTCCGTTTACCGACATCGGTACCAACAGCCAGATAATGATCGGCTGACGAATGGCGTTGAATATCAGCACCGAAATCAGAACCATGATCAACAGGCTCAACGGCAACTGACGACCCAGGCTTTTATTTGCATCGCCAGCATTCTCGAACTCTCCACCCCATTCCAGTCGATAGCCCGCTGGCAGCTCCATGCTTTCGATGGCTGTGCGGACTTCGGAATGAACCTGCGCAGCTGTCAAATCCGGCGGGATGTCGGCCCCTACCGTAATGGTCAGCACACGATCCCGGCGGTGAACCAGCGTATTGAGTGCCTTATATTCGAACCTGTCGACCATCTGCTCAATCGGTACGAATTTCTGCGACTGGTCCGAGAATACAACCTGATCCACGATCGAATAATCCCCGTCCACCGGGCGGCGCAAGATGATCGGAATCAGGCGGTCGCGCTCGCGGAACACGCCACCGGTGATCCCATCGGTCGAGAATTGCAGAGTCGCCGCGATATCTTCGCGCGACACCCCTGCGGTCTGCGCCCGTTCGGTCGCATAAATTGGCTGGACAGCCAGCCCTTGTTCGCGCCAGTCGTGATAGACGTTCAGCGCATTTGGCGAGGCCGCGCGCATCGTCTGCACAGCCTCATTCGCAAGTTGCCGAAGCACCGCCGGATCGCTTCCCGAGAAACGGGCCTGAATTGGATCACCGCCGCCAGGACCAAAGACCAGCCGCTTGGTGCGGAACTTGCCTTCGGGGAACTGCGCCGAGCCAAACGCCTCGAGATCCGCCCGCAAAGCCGGAATGTCATCCAATGTTTCCGTCCGGATGATCATGTGACCGTAGCTGGGGTTCGGTTTTTCCGAAGAGTAGGTCAACAAAAAACGAGTTGCTCCTTGCCCAACAAATGTCGTGACAGATACCACATCGTCCCGATCCGCCAGCCAGTTTTCGAAAACAGCCATATCCTCGGCGGTGCGCGCAATGGGTGTGCCCTGCGGCAGGTTGTAATGCACGAAAAACAGCGGCGTATTCGAGTCTGGAAAGAACTGTTGTTTGACCAAACCAAATCCTGCGAAACAGACCACGGTAATGCCCACCAGCATTGCAATCACCATCCAACGGAACCGCAGCGCCCAGTTTAGGATCGCGCCATAAACACGGAACATGATCCCGCCATAGGCATCAATTTCACCTTCTTTGCCCTGCTTGAAGAAATAGTGCCCAAGCATCGGAGTCACCGTCAGCGCCAGGGTCCAGCTCAGCAGCAGCGATATCCCGATAACAGCAAATAGCGAAAACAAGAACTCGCCCGTCGCATCAGGGCTAAGACCAATCCCGGCAAAAGCCATGATGCCAATCACCGTTGCTCCCAACAGCGGGATTTGCGTTTTGGCCGCAGCCTCATCCGCCGCATCACGCGAATTCTTGCCGCGCAGCATTGCAATCTGCATTCCTTCGGCCACCACAATGGCGTTGTCCACCAACATACCCATCGCGATGATCAATGCGCCCAGCGAAATTCGTTCCATCTCGATCGAGAACAATGCCATGAACAACAACGTGCCAACCACGGTCAGCAACAGAGTTGTTCCCACAACCACAGCCGCGCGCCAACCCATGAACAGGGCCAAAACCGCAACAACAATAGAGACCGACAGCGCGAGGTTCACCAGAAAGTCGTTCGAGGCCTGCTCAACAACGACGTGCTGCTGGTAAATCGGCAGGATTTCGACACCATAGGGGATCTGAGGATCCAACTCGGCAAATTTCGCGTCAGCACGCTTGCCGACCTCAACGATATTATCAGTCGAAAGCCCAGCGATACCCAGAGTGAAAGCTTCGGTCCCGTTGAACCGGATGATGACATTAGGATCGGTTAGGCGACCACGATGTACATTCGACATATCGAACAGGTTGATAACCTGGCCCTGCGATCCAACAGAAAGGCCAGCAATGGCGGAAACCGTATCGGACCCTTCGGCGGTTAATATCGCGGTCCGGCCATCTTCTGATCGCAATGACCCCGACGAGTTTACCGAATCCGCATTTGTAATCGCGTCGGTAAGCGCCTGCAGAGGCACGTTCTGGTTCACCGAAATAGACAGGTCGGGTTCGATAAAGATCGCCTCTTGCGGCAGGCCCATCACCTCGACATCCGCGACACCGTCAACCGTCAGTAGTTCGCGCCGAAGAAATGTGGAAAGCTCATGTTTTTCAGCGTCCGAGAAGCCCTCGGCCGTGACCGCATAAAACAAGCCAAACACATCGCCAAACCCGTCATTGACCAGCGGTTCACCCACCCCCGATGGCAGCTCCCGTGAGGCGTCACGGACCTTGGCGCGCAATTTGGTCCAGATCTCCGGCAGCTCGGTCCCATCATAGGCTGAGTTAATCTCGACCTCGATCAGCGAAAAACCGGGCTGGTTCACTGATGTGATTGTCTTGACCTCGCCCATCTGCTGGATAGCGGATTCCAGTGGCTCTGAAACCTCCAGCGCCACTTGTTCAGCCGTTGCCCCCGGATACTGGGTTGCGATGACGGCGTTTTTGATTGTGAAGGCTGGATCTTCCAGACGGCCAAGCGACAGAAATCCCCAGATACCGCCGAACAAGGCGATCAGGATGACCAGCCATGTATAGATAGGGCGATCAATGGATGCGCGTGCGATGTTCATCAATCCGCCCCTTAGTTGGCAAGACCGGTAAAGCGGCGCACCACCTGACCGTCAATCAAAACGTCACCGCCGGCGACAACGATTTCTTCCCCGTCACTTAGGCCGTCCAGTACGTTGACATCACCGGTTTCCGTGGGCTCGATGGTAACGGGGACGCGGCGCAGTGTCCCTTGGTCAGCCCCAGTCGGAGAAAACACCATTACGCCCAGCGCCCCTTCGACATCGGCCACAATGGCTGTAGGCGGAACAAAGATTCCCCGTTTCTGGTCCTTGACCCGAACGGTCACAGTAGCCGACGAACCAGGCAGAATTTGCAGCCCTTCAGGCGGTGTCAGTCCAAATTGGATGCGGAAGGTTTGACCGACACTTGAAGATTCGGCGTCGAATTCGCGGATCTGAAGCGGGAAGACTTCGTCGCTCACCGGAAATTTCGCGGTGATGGTGATGTCATCCTGCTGGCCCGACCGTTGAAACAAAATTTCGGGTACGTCGACCTCAATCCGAAGTTCGGACATATCATGGATGCGCACGATCGGGGTACCTGCGGAAACAGTGGTAAAGGCCTCGACCGCCCGGCTGGACACCAGCGCGTTAAACGGTGCCGTCAATGTCGCCTGTTCCAGGTCGTAAAGCGCGTCACGCACAGCGATATCAGCCAGTTGCGCCGCAGTCTCAGAGTCGTCCACAGCCACTTGGCTGGCCGCAGTTCCCCGCAGCCGAGACAGGCGGGCCAGTGTCCGATCCGCCTGATCTTTTTGCAGAACGGCACGATCATAGCGGCGCTGGAACGGCTCACGATCCAGCTCGGCGATCAGCTCACCCTTGGGGATGACAAATCCTTCAGCCACTGGCATTTCAACAATCTGTCCAGCCACCTGAAAGGCCAGATCAACCGTTTGCCGCGCAGCGACGCGACCAAAGAACTGACGTGTGAACCCAGGCGTGGTTTCCTTTACCACCATCAGCTTTACCGGCTTGGCAGCTTCTTCAGCCATGATTGAGCTGGAGAGAAAGATCAGGGCCACGCCCAAAGCAGAGATCAGTTTCATTTCTTCAGTCCCTCGGGAATTCCAGTTTTCAGTATGTTTTCCCGGATCTTCCGGGCCAGTCTTGCGAATTCTGCGGTTTCATCTTTGTTCAGTCCGGACGCGCGCTGAAACAGGGCGCCCGCTTGGGCTACAAGCATCTGGCGTGTTTCTGTGCCTTTTTCGGTCAAAACCAAAAGCCATGCACGGCGATCCTCTGGATCGCGTTCACGTCTCAGATAGCCCGCTTTTTCCAAGGCATCGGCGGTCGACGTGATTGTCGAAGGAACTGACAGCATGTCAGCCGCCAAAACGCCCATGCGCCTGGGCTGATCCAATTTGATCACCATATGGCATTCCTGATGGCTCAGCTCTATTTCGATGGCATCGAAGCTCTCCTCGAGCTTCCAATAGAGCGCATACACACCCATCATCGCCTGCATCTCGGGGCTTAAGCGATGCAACAGAGTGTTATGATCATGGGCCATGGGATGATTCCTTGCAGAATTTGACGCGTATATACTTCGAAAAACGAACTATTCAAGAACTGAAGCTCAATTTCCAACCAAGCTTAACATTCCCTCGGGTCAATCTCTCTTGAACAATACCAATCATAACGGCATTTTAGGTGAATCCAGAAATCCAGGACCCAACATGTATACGCCAGCAATCACCGGCTCGGGTGTTTTCACGCCAGATAATGTCATTACGAATGCCGAGCTCGTTTCGGCCTTCAATGCATATGCCGACAGGATGAACACCCAGAACGCAGAGGCGATTGCCGCTGGTGACGTTGAGCCGATGCAGCATTCGTCTGAAGAGTTCATTCTGAAGGCCTCCGGAATCGAGAACCGCTATGTGATGGATAAAGCGGGCGTTCTGGATCCCGACGTGATGCACCCGCTGTTTCGTCAGCGCTCTGACGATGAACCTGGCATCATGACCGAAATGGCCGTTGACGCCTGCAAGAAAGCACTGGCACAGGCTGGGCGCAACGGGGACGATGTTGATCTGGTAATCTGCGCGGCTTCGAATCATGAACGGGCTTATCCTGCAATCGCGATCGAGATCCAGCAGGCGCTGGGATGCAAAGGGTTCGGATTCGATATGAACGTTGCCTGTTCTTCGGCCACGTTCGGCATTCAGGCGGCGGCGGATATGGTCAGGTCCGGTTCGGTCAAATGTGCGCTTGTGGTAAACCCTGAGATTTGCACGGGCCACCTGGAATGGCGTGACCGTGATTGCCACTTTATTTTTGGTGACGTGGCAACGGCCACCTTGATTGAACGGATCGAGGATGCGACCGGACCGCATTTCGAGATTTTGTCGACCAGCTGCGCCACGGATTTTTCTAACAACATCCGAAACAATAATGGCTTCCTGCGTCGCACTCGGCCAGAGGGATTGATCGACCGCCGCGATATGCAGTTCATGCAAAACGGCCGTAAAGTGTTCAAAGAGGTTCTTCCAATGGTCAGCAAACACATTGCCGATCACATGGACGCCGAAGGGATCAGCAACGCCGATCTCAAACGTCTTTGGCTGCATCAGGCGAACAAAACGATGAATGATTTCATCGGTAAAAAAGTCATGGGCCGCGAGCCCGCCCCCGGAGAGCAGCCAAACATCCTGCAAGACTATGCGAACACGTCCTCGGCAGGGTCGATCATCGCATTTTCGCAATACTCGGACGATTTCACCGATGGCGAGATCGGCCTTATCTGTTCCTTCGGAGCGGGGTATTCCGTGGGTTCGGTAATCGTGAAACGGCACGGTTAAGACAACACTCCGCGCAACTACAAATTCGTACAAGAAAACCGGGCTCATTCTACCCGGCTTGGTTGTTTGATCCTTGTTTCAGCACTGGCATCACCCCGTCAGGCGGCAAGCGGCAAAAGCCCCAGCATGCGAGCGTTCAGATCGGGTCAAGCTTGACCTAGCATGTCATGAGTATCGGTACGCACACCAAACTGGATCAAGACACGCAGCTTCCCTTGCCTCAGCTCACGCTTTCTTCTTCCAGGTGCAGCTTCATCTCGATCAGAACATGCTGCAGCAGGCTGGTTTCCTTCAACAGGCGTTTGGCCTCGTTCACCGTGATGATACCGTCTTCGATAGCAGACTGGTATTCGGTCATAAGCATGGCAAAGCGTTGGCTCAACGCGATGACATCCGAATTCACACCTCCGGTGCGAGGAGCGTCCGTGTTGCGGCCATCATATGACAGCGTAATGTTCTTGAGGTCGGCCAAAGCCGACGTCACATGCGGAAAGTTGGCCACCGCTTCAAGGCGAGCAACTGCATCAACCGGCATGAACCGATCAGCATGTTCTGCATTATCTGAATAATATCGGCCAAGCGTGGCTTTGGATTTACCCGTGATCTCGCACGCGGACTCAATTCCAACGTCCTTGACCAACGCTTCGGTGTGCTTTTTGAGATAGGCCCCGATATCTGCCATGTTTTTACCTTTGCTACCTGCCTTCCCCACTACATCTGCCATTGCGGGGGAAAGGGAAATGAAATTTCCCATACCTGAGTCATAATTGAAATGCGATATGTTGGCTATCCCTCAGATATGCGAGGGTTTTGTGAGTGAGTGGCGGCAATAATGCCGGTAGCGAGTGATAGCGGGGCACATATTAGCCCCGCTTCGTTTAGGCCGCTTATAGGCCGAAGGCGTCGCTGTTGTGAGTGCAGGGGCTCCATCCCCAAAGAGCGTGAGCTCATCCCCTAACTGGACAACGGCGGCGTCGCTCATTTCGCCACATGAGATGGCTTGCCCAGGCGGGGCTGGCGAATTAGACCCGAGCCATGGCAAAACTTTACTTCAACTACTCGACTATGAACGCGGGCAAATCGACCGTGTTGCTGCAAGCCTCGCATAATTATCGCGAGCGCGGCATGGATACTTACCTGATGACGGCCGCATTGGATGGGCGCGCCGGTGCTGGGAAAATTGCCTCGCGGATTGGGATATCATCCGAGGCTGATACTTTTGACACCGATGATGATGTTTTCGCCATGATCGAAGCCCGTATGGCGCAAGGCAAAATTGCATGTGTCTTTATCGACGAAGCCCAGTTCCTGACCGAAGATCAGGTCTGGCAACTGGCCCGCGCCGTAGATGACCTGAACGTGCCGGTGCTGGCCTATGGGTTGCGGGTCGATTTTCAGGGTCGGCTGTTTCCCGGATCGGCCGCCTTGCTGGCGCTGGCGGATGAGATGCGCGAGGTTCGCACGATCTGCGAATGCGGCCGCAAGGCAACAATGGTGATTCGTCAGGACGAGAATGGAAATCCCATCACCCAGGGTGCTCAGGTCCAAATTGGTGGCAACGAAACCTATGTCTCGCTGTGCCGCAGGCATTGGCGCGAGGCCGTGGGCACCTAAACCGGATTTGGCAGCGGACGCCCCTGAACAAAGGCCGCAACATTATCTAGCGCCATGTGCCCCATATCGCTGCGGACCTCCTCAGTCGCGGTACCCAGGTGGGGCAGCATGGTCACGTTCTGCAAATCTATCAGAGCTTGCGGCACTGCGGGTTCGAATTCGTAGACATCCAGACCCGCACCCGCGATTTGCTTTTCTTGCAACGCCGAAATCAGGGCCGATTCATCCACTACCTCTCCCCGAGAAATATTGATCAGGATGGCAGCAGCGTTCATCGCCTGCAGCACCTGCGCATTGATCAGATGCCGGGTTTCGGCACCGCCCGGCACAGCCAGGATCAGGAAATCGACACCGGCAGCCAAAGCTTTGAGGTCTGAGACATAATCCGCCGGAAACTCTAGCTCCTTTGGGCTGCGCGATTGATAGGCGACGTGCATACCAAACCCATAGTGGCAACGTCGCGCGATGGCTTGCCCAATGCGCCCCATGCCCACAATGCCGACCCGTTTGCCGGTCACGTGATGGCCCAACATCTGTGTCGGGTGCCAGCCCTGCCAAAGGTTTGAACGTACCAGCCGTTCGCCTTCTCCGGCGCGGCGGGCCGTGGACAGCAGCAATGTCATGGCAATATCGGCCGTAGCGTCAGTGACAGCGCCCGGCGTGTTGGTCACGGCAATTCCGGCCTGACGGGCCGCCTCCACATCTATGTGATTATACCCAACCCCAAAGTTTGCCAGCAGTTTGCACCGCGGTTCCGGCACCTCAGCAAAGATCTGGGCAGAAAACAGGTCGCCCAAGGTCGGCACCACCACATCGAATTCGGACAGCGCATGCCCCATTTCCTTGGGTGACATCGGCAAGGTTTCACTGCGCATCTCTGCGTCGAACTCTGCGCGTGCACGTGCTTCGACAGAGGCGGTCATCGGTCGGGCAATGAACACACGCATCAGTGCATCCGCCCTCCGGTTGGAACCTTGCCATCCGGCCCGATCAGGACGATCTCACCAGTCTCATCGGGCAATCCCAAAACAAGCACTTCGGACATGAACTTGCCGATCTGGCGCGGAGGGAAATTTACCACCGCCATCACCTGCTTGCCCACCAATGAGGCGGGATCATAATGCGCAGTGATCTGGGCCGAGGTTTTCCGCTCGCCGATGTCTCGTCCAAAATCGATCCACATCTTGATCGCTGGCTTGCGCGCTTCGGGGAAGGGCTCGGCGCGGATAACCTCGCCGACGCGAATGTCGACCTTAAGAAAATCGTCGAATGTAATTTCACCCACGAGACAGCTCCTTGGACCGATCGGTTGCGGCTTTAACAGCGCGGTGCAGCAGGTCGGGAAAACCGAATTCGTCGTGCATCAGGACCTCAAGCGCGGCCTGCGTGGTTCCATTAGGCGAAGTGACATTGACGCGCAGTTGCGAAGGGTCCTCGTCAGACGCCATGGCCAAGGCCCCTGCCCCGGCGACCGTGGACTTGGCCAGCCTCATCGCCAAATCATGTGGCAGGCCCTGAGCCTGACCCGCAGCAGCGAGCGTTTCAATAAGGTGGAATACATAGGCAGGGCCGGACCCGCTCAGCCCGGTAACGGCATCAATCTGCGCCTCATCCTGCAATCTGACCGTCTCACCGACCGCAGATAGCAGGTTTTCGGCTAGGGCCAGATCCGCATCCGAAACAGCAGAATTTCCAATCAACGCCGTGATTCCCTGTCGGATCGCCGCCGGGGTGTTCGGCATGGCACGCACGATTGGTGTTTTCTGGCCCAACACCTCTTCGAATGTGGAGATTGAGGTGCCCGCCGCGACCGACACGAACAGGCTGCGCCCGCCGCCCAAGGCTGTAATTGCGGGCAGCGCATCGCCCATCATCTGCGGCTTTACCGCGACCAGCACAACTGCAGGCCCCTCGGGTAGCGGGGTATTGATGTTGACGCCCGACGATTTCAGCCAATCCGACGGGAAAGGGTCAATCACCCAGACTGACGAGGCAGGAAGGCCATGCTCTAACCACCCGGCAAGCATGGCCGATCCCATCTTGCCGCATCCCAAAAGCACCAGCCCCTGTTCGGCGACGCGTGACATGTCCATGATTGCCCCTCCGCTTATTTGGCTCGGGGCAAAGCTTTACGCGCGGCCGTAGGCCTCTGCAATGGCGACTTGCATCGCGTCTTCCGGGGTACGGTTGCCCCATGTGACCAGTTGGATCGCGGGATAATAACGCTCGGCGCTCAGGACCGCTGCAGTGATCATCGTATCAATCTGTTCCGGGCTGGCCATCTGACCACCCGCAAGAACCAGACCGTACCGGTAAACCATCAGCTTCTGATTGGCCCAGTATGTGAAGGCCCCGGCCCAGCACTGATCGTTCATCTTGTTCAGAAGTTCATAAAGCTCGGTCTCGCGCGCCTCAGGTGGCTCCATCTCGAACGAGCACACCATACGCAGCGTTTCGTCATAATTCGACCACGCCAGCGTAATCGAGTAGGTGCGCCACTGTCCTTCGACAGCCATTGCGATCTGATCATCCCCGATCCGATCAAAGTCCCAATCGTGATGTTCGGCAAGATGTTCAACAATGTCGATCGGATGAAGGTCTTCGTCAAGAAACTGCTCGGAAAGGGCCATAATGCCACCTCACTAATTTCTAGCATTTCGGGGCTGGCAGCGCCCCAGCGCTAGTTGCCTGCTCTACAAGCCGGGCTTCCCCCATAGGCCTGTACTAAATATGGTGCGCTGTGGGTGGTGGCCTGACAACCCCCATTTTTGGGGATAACAGCAATAAGTTGTGGATAGCTGGCAACGGGGATCAAAATATTGGCATCAGATGCAGCTTTGTCTTGATTAATTCCCGCAAGACGGCATGATGCACAACACCGCACAACCCAGAACCGGATTGCGCGGCGTTTGTTTTTTTTCGAAAATTTCGCGGGGGATTATTCGCCCAGCTTGGCTTCCAACGCTGCAATGCGCGCCTCGAGCGCTGTGTTTTCCTCGCGCGCTTTCTGAGCCATGGCACGGACAGCGTCGAATTCTTCGCGTGTGACGAAATCGCGATCAGCCAGCCAACGGTCGATCATCGACTTCATGGCGTTCTCCGCCTCGTCCTTTGCGCCTTGGGCAACACCCATGGCGTTGGTCATGAGTTGGGAAACATCATCCAGAATCTTGTTGCGGGTTTGCATGGTTATCCTCCGATTTGGCGGTTGGTCTCTATATGGGGAATGATTGGCGCAGGCTCAAGGTTGACTTAACCCTCAAAGCCCGGGCAATGAGACGCACATGCAGGCTGTTCTGAATTTCCCCGATCTGTCGCCCGAACTTTTCTCGATCTCGCTGTTCGGGATGGAGTTCGCACTTAGATGGTACGCCCTCGCCTATATCGCCGGGATTGTGATTGCATGGCGCCTGGGGGTGATCGCCCTAAAGCGCCCCGCCCTGTGGCCCGACAAGGCGCCACCGATGCAACCCGCCCAGCTTGAGGATTTGATCACCTGGATCATCCTGGGCGTGATTCTGGGCGGGCGACTTGGGTTCGTGCTGTTTTATCAACCAGCCTATTACCTTTCGAACCCGATCGAAATTCTGATGGTCTGGCAGGGCGGCATGGCCTTCCACGGTGGATTGCTAGGCGTCGTCGTGGCCTCATATATCTATGCAAGACGTCACCAAATTTCGATTTTGCCGCTTGCTGATCTGATCGCGCATACCGTGCCGCCTGGGCTGTTATTGGGTCGTGTCGCGAATTTCATCAACGCCGAACTGCGGGGAAGGCCCAGCGACCTGCCCTGGGCCTTTGTATTCCCTGGTCCTGCCGCCCAAAACTGCCCGACGGTTATTGGTCTTTGCGCCCGCCACCCCTCTCAACTTTACGAAGCCGCGCTTGAGGGGTTGCTGCTGGGCGTCCTGCTGTTGTGGCTGGTCTATCGGCGCCGCGCTTTCCTACGGCCCGGTCTGGTCACAGGCGTGTTTATGGCGGGCTATGGCGCATCGCGTTTCATTGTCGAGTTTTTCCGGCAACCCGATGCACAGTTTGTTTCGGCCGGAAATCCGCTTGGACTTGCCTGGCAAATGGGCGGCTACGGCCTGACCATGGGCCAGTTACTGTCTTTGCCAATGATTGCCTTTGGCCTTTGGCTGGCATCACGCGCTAAGGCCAAGTGATGACCCTCGCCAACCTCTTACAGGCTCGTATCGCACAAGACGGCCCGATGAGTGTAGCCGACTATATGACCGAATGCCTTCTGCACCCGACGCTGGGATATTACACCACCCGCGACCCCCTTGGCCCGCAGGGCGATTTCATCACCGCCCCGGAAATCAGCCAGATGTTTGGCGAACTAATCGGGCTCGGCCTTGCGCATTGCTGGATTGACCAGGGGCGTCCGGGCCGTTTCACGCTAGCGGAGCTGGGTCCCGGGCGCGGAACGCTGATGGCTGACATGCTGCGTGCGACACAGGGCGTGGATGGCTTTCACGCGGCGGCAGATATTGTTCTGCTTGAGGCCTCACCAACCCTGCGCACCATTCAGGCAAAGACGCTGGATGCCTATGCTCCACGCTGGATTACATCAGTCACCGATCTACCCGATTCCCCGCTTTTGCTGGTGGCAAACGAGTTCTTTGACGCTCTGCCCATTCGCCAATTCATCCGTGATGGCAACGATTGGCGGGAACGTTTGATCGGGATGAAGGACGAATCACTGGCTTTTGGCCTAGGGCCGCGGTCACCACAGATCGCTTTGAAGAACCGGCTTGAGGACACGCAGGATGGGGATCTGGTCGAGCTTTGCCCTTCGGCCATACCGATCATCACTGTGATCGCCGGACGGATCGCGACCCATGGCGGGGCCGGACTGATCCTGGATTATGGCGACTGGCATTCGCTTGGGGATACGTTTCAAGCGCTGCATGCCCACAAGCCGATAGACCCGATTTCCAGCCCCGGACAAGCTGATCTGACAGCCCATGTGGACTTCGAACCTCTGGCGAGCGCAGCGCGAGCTGCGGGCTGCGCCCATTCGCGCCTGACACCCCAAGGCGTTTTTCTGGAACGGCTGGGCATCACTGCGCGGGCGCAAGCATTGGCGAAACCACTCAGCGGGTCCAAGCTTGAGGCGTTGATAGCCGCACATCGCCGGTTGACGCACCCAGAGGAAATGGGAAACCTGTTCAAAGTACTGGGCCTGTACCCATCTTATGCCGCATTGCCACCGGGACTGGAATCATGACGCTGGAAATTCTGACTTCGGATCTCTTGTCATCCGTACGCCATGGTTTTTTCTGCCGCCGTGGCGGGGCCTCATCCGGGATCTTTGCAGGGCTCAACTGCGGTCATGGATCATCTGACCAGACCGAGGCTGTCGCGATAAACCGTAACCGCGTAGCGGATGCGATGGAGGTCGATCCCGGATCCCTTATCGGGGTCCATCAGGTGCATTCACCGACGGTCATAACTGTTGATGGTCCAATCGACGGGGAAAAGCCTAAAGCAGACGCGTTGGTTACGGCCTGTCCCGGACTGGCGCTGACCATCCTCACGGCGGATTGCCAACCTGTTCTTTTTGCCGACACCCACGCAAAAGTGATAGGGGCTGCACATGCAGGATGGCGCGGCGCGCTGGACGGTGTGCTTGAGGCCACGTTGGACTCCATGGAGGCGCTGGGAGCACGGCGCGAGAATACAGTGGCCGTCATAGGGCCCACAATCTCGCAAATTGCGTATGAGGTCGGGCCCGAGTTCCTAGAAGACTTTGCCGCTGAATCATCAGAAAACCTGCGGTTCTTCGCAAATGGGACGGGTGATCGGATGCAATTTGACCTCCCGTCCTATGGGCTGCACCGGTTACGTCAGGCTGGTGTCGGGCATGCAGAGTGGATTCGTCATTGCACCTATTCGGACCCGAACAGATTCTATTCGTACCGCCGATCGGTTCATGCAAAAGAAGCCGACTACGGCCGCCTGATTTCCGCCATCAAACTGTGACGCGTGTCCTGATTGTGGCGAAATCGCCGCTTTTTCGCCACATTTGTTGTGTCTATATGAGTCGCCAAAATTAGGTTTTATTGCCCTCTCTCAGATGGTTATCTGCATATTTCTGAATGTGAGCGCGGCTAGATTAAGAAAAGGAAACAACCAACTTTCTTTTGTCCCAGATTCAACCCGCGTCAGCCTTATGGCTGCCTCAATATCGCGACACGTTAGTCTCAGATTGGGTCGTTAGGCACTAAGCCCTGAACGAGTAGGACAACAGAATGAAACAAAGATCCCGCTTTCTCAGCGCTGTTCTGAAAGCGTCCAGAGAGCAAAAACTGGAGATGCCGTGGAAGCGGGTTTCCAGCCGTTCTGCCAGTGTGGCGCGCCGTTTGGCTTCGCGACGCTGACTAGACAGGCCTACCAAAGCCATTCTGCCGGCTTTGAGGGTCAAGACACACAGCGGGGGTGCTCCGATCCGGTGTGTGGCGCTTCACAGACGCTTTCTGTGAATGTGTTTAGGAGTTTGTGTGCGTAGACAATTTTCGTCTGCGAGTTGTGAGTTTGTCTGGGGGGTCAATGTGTTGACCAAGAGTTTGCGAAATTCCATCGCACTGCGCGGCCGTTACAGCCGACGTCTCGAAGTCGCCATAGCATTCAAGACAAAGAAAACCGATCAGGCGGGCCTGTACGGGGGTTCAGCCTTCCTGAGCGGATGTTTGAGGGGACGGAATTAGTATGACTATTCCACATTCTTTGGCCCGCGCCGCCAGAAACGCCGTCGATACGTCGACAATGCTGCGCGAGATTCCAAGAAATACAACAAAACAAAAAGCGCAGCTGCGGCGCTATGAGGTCAGTTCATTGTTGAGCAATGGCGAGGTATCCCAAACCCGCCACATCGCGCCAGCACTGCCCATGTTCGAGGATGCGTTTTGTGCCTTTACGCGGGGTTCGCTTGTCGAAACCGAAAACGGGCCGATAGCGATCGAAGATCTTTTGCCTGGCGATACGGTTTTGACCCAGAATGGAACTTCGGAAACCGTGGTCTGGAAGGGCTCGGTGACTTTGATCCCCGGGCGCGAAGACTCGCGTGGTCGCACGCGCCCGCTGACACGCATCATGGCGGATACCTTCGGAATGCAAAAACCGATGTCAGGCGTGACTGTCGGTCCGGCTGCGCGCCTGTTGGGCACCCCAGCACATCTGCGGCACTTGTATGGCGGATCTCCTGTTTTGACGCCCGCGCACGAGTTCCAAGACGGGATGGGTGTCATCGAGATGCTACCGCCTACCCCAATCGAATTGTTTCACATCTGTCTGAAACGCCATTCGGTTATCAAGGTAGACGGATTACAGTTTGAATCATATCATCCAGGCGTAAATGCGGTTCGGATGATCAGCCATTCGCTTCGCTCAATCTATTTGAACTTGTTCGAGCATGTCGAATCGCTGAATGACTTTGGCCCGCTGCAGTTACCGCGTGCCGGAGATGGAGAAGTGGACGCAATCACTGCCTGAGTTTTAACCAGTACTGCAAAGTGGGGGCTTTATGCAGATTTTAATTAGTTGGGTGTTGTTTCTGGTTGTCACGGCGATTCTGCCGCCGTGCACCAGCCGTCACAAAAGGATGCGCTTTACGCCGTCCGGTTCATTCGTTCTTCCAGGACGTCAAACGGTACACCGGGCTCGTCCTTAGCGCCGCGTATCACAAGTGAGGTTTTAACGCTGGCCACGTTTGGCGTGGTCAGCAACTCGCCTGTTAAAAACTGCTGAAAGCTGCTGAGATCAGGAGCGACGCATTTCAGAATAAAATCCACTTCGCCGTTCAGCATGTGGCATTCACGGACAAGTGGCCACTCGCGGCAGCGTTCCTCGAATGCGCTGAGTTCGGCTTCGGCTTGGCTTTCCAATCCGACGCTTGCAAAGACCTGAACCTCAAAACCCAGCTCACGCGCATTCACTTCCGCGTGGTATCCGCGGATAAGGCCCGAGTCCTCCAATGTGCGCACGCGCCGCAGGCACGGAGGCGCGGAAATTCCCACACGTTTCGCGAGCTCTACATTGGTCATGCGACCGTCTGCCTGCAATTCTGCCAGAATCTTGCGGTCAATCTCGTCCAGCCGTGTCGCGACCATAAAAAGCTCCTGAATTTTCGGTTGTTATATCAGCACCCAAGGGATGCGCAATAATGTTTCGCGTTTGCGCAATATTCTTTGGTTTTCCAGGTATTTTTCTAGCGCGAGTTGTGAAACGGATTCTCGGATACGGCACGAAGGGGCTTTAAGCGCCTCAAGGGGGTCGCTATATCCATTCGCCAAGGGGCCGCAGGCCCGTATCAGGCAGATCGAGTCGGGGGTATCATGGCCGAAACAAAACACACCAGGGTTCTGATAATCGGATCAGGACCTGCCGGTTATACTGCGGGCGTATATGCCAGCCGTGCGATGCTGGAACCGATACTGGTTCAGGGCATCGAACCGGGCGGGCAGCTGACGACCACCACCGAGGTCGAGAACTATCCCGGCTTTACCGAGGTTCAGGGTCCTGATCTGATGATCAAGATGCAGGAGCACGCCGCCGCGATGGGGTGCGAAATCATCGGCGACATCATCAGCGATCTGGATGTCTCGAAACGCCCGTTCACCGCCAAGGGCGACAGCGGCACCATCTACACTGCCGATGCGGTCATTCTGGCCACTGGCGCGCGGGCGAAATGGCTGGGATTGCCCTCGGAAGAGAAGTTCAAAGGCTTTGGCGTTTCCGCCTGCGCCACATGCGACGGGTTCTTCTATCGCGGGCAGGAGATCGTTGTAATCGGCGGCGGCAATACCGCCGTGGAAGAGGCGCTGTTTCTGACCAACTTTGCCAGCAAGGTCACCTTGATCCATCGCCGCGATGAATTGCGCGCCGAAAAGATCCTGCAGGATCGGCTGATGAAGAACGACAAGATCGAGCCCCTGTGGTTCCACGAACTGGACGAGGTCATCGGAACCGATGCGCCTTTGGGTGTCGAAGGCGTGCGCGTCAAGAATGTGAAAACCGGTGAGATTCGCGAAATCCCCTGTAAAGGTGTTTTCATCGCCATCGGCCACGCACCCGCGAATGAGCTGGTCAAGGACTCGCTGGAAACCCATATGGGCGGCTATGTGATCACCAAACCGGGCTCCACAGAAACCTCCATTCCAGGTGTCTTTGCTGCCGGAGACCTGACAGATCACATCTACCGTCAAGCCGTTACCAGCGCCGGGATGGGCTGTATGGCCGCGCTGGATGCTGAACGGTTCCTGGCCGAACAGGATTAATCAGGTGATCGAATTCTCCGGCCCGATCTGGAGAATTCTGTTCCTCTCACAGATAGACGCCCCTTTGGCCCCAGCATGGGCGCCAGAGGGGCGTTTTCACTATGCGGGCCAATTCGCGCTTTATTCTTCGCTGAGCGCTGAGGGTGCCGAAGTAGCCATCAAACGCTATGTCTGCCCATCCGATCCACCACGCATTCTTCAAAAATGCCGGATCACCGGCGCTCGGCTGGTAGATCTGCGGGGGCGCAGCGAAGCCTCGGTCGTGTGGCAGGATGCCCACGAAAAAGTAGGCGCCTCACCCACCTGGCTATTTTCGGATGACGCCCGCGCCAAAGGCGCCGACGGCTTGCTATACAGCTCGCGATCCCGGCCAGAACTCAGTCATGCGGTTTTGTTTAGCACCTCGCCGGAGGTAGTGTGCCTGGATGGGGATCCGCATCCCTGGTTGCCGGGGCATAGAGGCTTCGCTTGACCCCCGCTCTGCGCCGTTACAGACTCTGAGATGCGAGCAAAACGAACACAGGTGAACCGAGTGAAAAGCGTACTATGGCAAGGCGGGTGGGCTACCCGGCTGAGGATCATGAGCGGCCTGATCCTGTTCATCTTTGCCTTCTTTCACTTCATCAATATCGGTCTGGGACTGTTTCATACTGATTATCTCCACGGAATGCAGAAAGGCCGCCATGTCATTACGCGCAACAACATCGGCAGCGCGATTCTATATCTGGCCTTGCTCGTGCATTTTGGGCTGGCGCTGTATTCGTTAGCTCAGCGCAGAACCATGCGAATGCCTTTCAGTCTGGGGCTGCAAGTGGTGCTTGGATTTGTGATTCCACTGCAACTGATCTCGCACCTTGTTCACACCCGATACGCACATGCAGTTTTCGGGGTTAATGATGAGATGGGTTATATCATCGCGCTAATGTGGCCCAGCTATGCAATCTGGACACAAAGCCTGCTTTTGCTGGTGGTCTGGGTCCACAGTTGCATCGGTCTTCACATGTGGCTGCGCCTGACATCCTGGTGGCAAAGGGCGCTGCCTTATCTGATCGGGCTCGCCGTGTTCATTCCGTCTTTCGCTCTAGCAGGTCTTTTGACAGAGGGCCGACGCATTTGGGCTGATTTCGCCGACCCGTTTCTGCGCGATCAGTATATCGAACATTACAACTGGCCATCGCCCGAGGCTTTTCAGGCTCTGATGGGTGTGAGGCAAGATACACTGCTTGCATTCGGGCTGGCGGTTGGCGCTACATTGCTTGTGTTTCTGGTGCGCAAAATTTTGCGACGCCGGCATTCGGTGCGCATCAAATATGTGGAAGGCCCCGAAATTGTGGCCGAAAAAGGCATGACCCTGCTTGAGATTTCTCAGGCCAACGGCATTCCCCACACTGCGCTATGTGGTGGCAAGGGGCGCTGCACCACCTGTCGCGTTATTGTCGAAAATGGTGCAGATCAGCTCCCCGTCCCCAGTGAGATCGAGGCCCGCAGCTTGGCTGCCGTAAAAGCACCCGAAGGCGCACGCCTGGCCTGTCAGATCCGCCCGACCGAGCCAATCACGGCCTTTCGGATGTACAATCCCGGTAGCGGTCGCAATCGCGCCCATGCCAGTCAGGGGCAGGAACGTAAACTGGCGGTGCTGTTTCTGGACATGCGCGGGTTCACGGCACTGACCACCGGGCAGTTGCCCTATGACATTGTTTTCCTGCTCAACCGGTTCTTTGACGCCATCGTGCCAGCCATCACCTCGGATGGGGGTGTGGTCGACAAGTATATGGGTGACGGGCTGCTTGCAGTGTTTGAAACCGCCGATGCTGCAAGTTCAGCACGGGCCGGGATGAAAGCTGCAGCCAATGTCAGCCGCGCATTGCAACGGTTCAACGAGCAACTCGAAACCGAGGGCAGCCCGCTTATCCGCATTGGAATGGGATTACATCTGGGCGATCTGGTTCTGGGCGAAATCGGCGCCGTGGGGACTGCAAGCCGCACGATTATCGGCGACGCCGTGAATGTCGCCAGCCGATTGGAGGCCGAGACCAAGGGGTTGGGTGTCGAGCTTTTGGTTTCGGGCGATCTGCTGAAGGCAGCGGGGCATGAGAGTTGGCAGAACGATCTGCGCCCCTTCCAGTTGCGTGGGGTAACAAGGCCAATTTCTGCCCTGCCGGTCGAACGTGCGTCCGACCTCACCCCCAAGATTGCCGCCTGAGAACACACTCATTCAAACCGGTCTATTTGGCCTTGATCCAAGGGATTGTCGTCGGGTTTCGCGTCAAAATGTGGAAAATCCTTCCAATCCGGAGAAAAACCGCGCATATCGTCCTTTGTTTCATAAATCCATCTGGACTTCACCCGACCGCCGGGGCACATGCCCGGCAAACGCCCCTGAATCACTGGCCAATCCATCCTTCGACAAGAGAATTCCCATGACGATGTTAAGCAATCTGGCGCCGATCTCTGAACTTTATGTTTCGTACGAGTCCGCACAGAAACTGAAAGTAGAAGCTGCCGACCTGACAAGCTGGGACCTGAGCCCTCGTCAGATCTGTGATCTGGAACTGCTGATGAATGGCGGGTTCAACCCGCTGAAAGGGTTCCTAAGCGAGGCCGATTACGACAATGTCGTCGAAAACATGCGCCTGGCCGACGGCACCCTTTGGCCGATGCCAATCACGTTGGATGTCAGCGAAGACTTCGCTGAGGGCATCAAACTGGGTCAGGACATTGCGCTGCGCGACCAGGAAGGTGTCATTTTGGGCACCATGACTGTGACCGACCGCTGGACGCCGAACAAGGCGCGCGAGGCGGAAAAGGTCTTTGGCGCAGATGACGATGCCCACCCGGCGGTCAACTACCTGCACAACACTGCGGGCAAGGTTTACTTGGGCGGCCCTGTTGTTGGTATCCAACAGCCCGTTCACTATGACTTCCGTGCCCGCCGCGATACGCCGAACGAGCTGCGCGCCTATTTCCGCAAACTGGGTTGGCGCCGTATTGTTGCGTTCCAAACCCGCAACCCGCTGCACCGCGCGCATCAGGAACTAACCTTCCGTGCCGCCAAAGAGGCGCAGGCCAACCTGCTGATCCATCCGGTTGTTGGTATGACCAAGCCGGGCGACGTGGACCACTTTACCCGCGTGCGTTGCTATGAGGCTGTTCTGGACAAGTACCCGGCCTCGACAACTTCGATGTCACTGCTGAACCTGGCGATGCGTATGGCAGGCCCGCGCGAGGCGGTGTGGCACGGGTTGATCCGCGCCAACCACGGCTGCACGCATTTCATTGTCGGCCGTGACCACGCAGGCCCCGGCAAGAACTCAGCCGGCGAAGATTTCTATGGCCCCTACGACGCACAGGATTTGTTCCGCCAGTTCCAGGATGAAATCGGCGTCGAAATGGTCGATTTCAAACACATGGTCTTTGTGCAGGAACGCGCTCAATACGAACCGAATGACGAGATCGCCGACAAAGACAACGTCACAATCCTGAACATCTCGGGCACAGAACTGCGCCGCCGTCTGGCCGAAGGCCTGGAAATCCCCGAATGGTTCAGCTTCCCTGAGGTTGTGACCGAGCTGCGCAAGACCAAACCGCCGCGCAGTCAGCAGGGTTTTACCGTATTCTTCACCGGTTTCTCCGGCTCGGGCAAATCGACCATCGCCAACGCGCTTATGGTAAAGCTGATGGAGATGGGCGGTCGTCCGGTGACCCTGCTGGATGGAGACATTGTTCGTAAGAACCTGTCATCGGAACTGGGCTTTTCGAAAGAGCATCGCGACCTGAACATCCGCCGCATCGGCTATGTGGCCAGCGAGATCACCAAGAACGGCGGCATCGCTATCTGTGCCCCAATCGCACCCTACGCCACGACCCGCCGCGCCGTCCGCGAAGATGTCGAAGCGTTTGGCGCTTTCTGCGAGGTTCACGTGGCCACCAGCATCGAAGAATGCGAACGCCGCGACCGCAAGGGCCTGTACAAGCTGGCGCGTGAAGGCAAGATCAAAGAATTCACCGGAATTTCCGATCCCTACGACGTACCTGCCAATCCCGAGCTGAGCGTCGAGACCGAGAATGTGGACGTAGACAACTGTGCCCACCAGGTTCTGCTCAAGCTGGAAAGCATGGGTTTGATCGCCGGATCGTAACCTGCGCAAAGAATCAAGCAAAAGGCCCTCGGTTTCCGGGGGCCTTTTTCTATTGGATTATAGTTCTGCCCGAATGGCGGCGACAGCGCGCCCTTCGAAATCACCAAACTCGGCCGCTTTGGACTGGCTGGCCCGCAGGGCGCCTAGACGCGCGGCATAGTCATCGACCGAAGCGGCTTGAATCGCACTCCGAATGTCGTCCTCGGAATCGCACAGGATCATCCCGGATGTGTCGAAGAAATCACCAATATTGGGACAGCCCCAATAGATCGGCACAGTCGAGCACAAAATCGCGTCTGTCAGCTTTTCCGAAAAGTAATTCCGCTCCCGCACATTCTCGATCACCACCGAATAGCGATATGGGGCCAGCCCGTCAGACTTCAGGTCAAACGGAGTATAGCCACGCCCCATAATATCGACATCTGCCCCGGATTCACGAACCCAATCGATCACGGAATGGCGCAGCTGATGTCCTTCGAGATCACGTTTGGCCGAGGCGATCAAAGAACAGGATTTAGATTTCCCGACCAAAAGTTCTCGCCAATCAGGCACCATCGTCACGCCATAGGGCAGAAACACGGCGTTTGGGATACCTTGCAACAAAACATCATGAAAGGTCAGCACCCGGAAGAACCGCCGCCACGTATAGCGCAACATGCGATCATGTTTGGCATGGATGGCCGAAGGCTCTCCCATCATCAAAGATATCCGCGCACGTGTTCCCCGACGAAGACGCAGATGTACCGTGGAATTGGGGTACATAATCAGATGGTCCGTGTGCGCAAGATCGCCCACTGTTTTTCCGATCAGACGATCCGGGCAACCTTCGGGCCAAGTCAGGTCCGACAAAGGAACCGTGGCCAGTTTCGGCCCCAACCGATGCCCATAGGGCAGTATAGCGATTGCAGGTTCTGTCATCATCCGGCATCTGGTAAATTAACCTGACCCCGCATAAGGATATGCCCGCGACCGGCGACCTTGATGCCTGTCATCGCATCCGATGGACCAGCTCGGGTAACAGTCGCCTGACCAGGGCGCCCCATATCATGGCCTTGCTCGGCAATAAAAACGTCCTTTGGCATCAGCCCATGTTTCCAGAGATACGCCGCCATCGCACCTGTGGCAGATCCGGTAAACGGATCCTCGGGCGGGCTGGGCGGGGCCAACAGCAATCTCGAGAATGTATCGCCTGCTTTGGTCGCACCTTTGAGCGTTACAAGAAAAGGTTCGGCCATATCGGAGCCGGAAAAGCCCGCCTTTTCAGCAATCTGGCGCAAAGGCCTTTCGACCAGTTTTGCCGCGCGCAGTGCGTCGTGATCACGAAGAACAGTGACACAGAAGGGCAGCCCGGTAGAAACAAATTGCGGCGGCGAGATGATCGCCTCTTTGGGCAGGCTGATAGCAGAGGCGACCAGCTCGGCGGGAACATAGGCGCCGAATTGTGGTGCAATCTGCGTCATCTCGATTTCATCACCGCTGATGCAGATCGAAACAATCCCCGCGCCGGTTTCAAGCGTCAGGGTATTGCCTTGCAGCATTCCTCTGGACTGCATTGCAGCTACGGTGGCGATCGTAGGATGCCCGGCAAAGGGGATTTCGCGACTGGCCAGAAAATAACGAACCCGGAAATCGGCCACATCGGACGGGCCAGTAAAGGTGCATTCAACCAAGGACGTCTCGCGCACATAGGCCATGCAGACGTCTTCGGACAGAGCTGCCCCACCATGAACAACAGCGCACCCATTGCCACCAAAGGCGCGATCGCTGAAGGCGTCTACCCAGTCAAAGTCGAACCAATTCATGTGTCGTGCACTCCGATATTCGAACCATCATAGGTCCGACTGTCTCGCCCGACAGGCCTTGGATGTCACGAGGAAAACGTACGGAGGTCGCTTTAGTGCACGGCCACCGGCGAAAAATCATGCTCGCGCGCCAGGTTAAACGCCAGCTTGCGATCAGCAACCAGTGCCAGTTGCTGGCCATCGGCATCGTGTACCGCATATAGCAGGCTCAGATCTCCGGCCTGTTCGCGAACTTCCCGAGGTAGATCGGCGACTTCAACTGTTTTGACATAGACGATCCGATCGCCTTCGGCGTTGATTTCAAACGGTGTATTCATTGCTCTTACCCCTTTCTTATGTTGATCGTTTGCACCACGGTTTCGGGCACGGCGCGGGTCAGATCCACATGCAGCAGACCATTTTCAATGATCGCTTCGCCAACCTCGACCCCATCGGCCAACACGAACATGCGCTGAAACTGACGTGCCGCGATCCCACGGTGTAGAAAGATACGTCCTTCGCTGTCGTCGCGCTGACGTCCCCGGATCACCAACTGTCGATCTTCGATGGTAATCGACAGGTCCTCTTCTGCAAACCCGGCCACGGCCAAGGTAATGCGGTAGGAAAAATTCGAGGTCTGTTCAATATTATAGGGCGGATACCCCTCATTTCCGGCCTTTGCAGACCGCTCCAGAAGGCGTTCCAACTGCTCGAACCCCAAAAGATGCGGGTATGAGCCCAGAGTAAGTTTAGACACGTATTTTCGTCCTTTATTGCCAAAGCGACGTGTTGTGCGGCCCCATTCTGGCAACCGCGTATAATAGAATATGGGAATATACAGCGATGTCCACAAGGTCTGGCCGGATCAAGCCTGACACACTATCTTGTGTGACAAGCACCACAACAACTCTGAGTCGCCAATGAACGCGCCCACCGATCTTTCGATGAAAACTGATGAGGTTCTGCGGGTAGAGCTGGAAGTTTTCCGCCGTCAACACCGTGATCTTGACGAAGCAATCGAGGCGCTTCAGGCCACTGGCACCTCGGACCAACTGACGATCAAACGATTGAAAAAGCAGAAACTGCGCCTGAAAGACATCATTCGCCTGATCGAAGACCGCCTGACCCCGGATATCATCGCCTGAGACATCTGAACCGCATTGCCACAAAGGCGGATTTGGCTATAGTTCGCGCTCTTTCGGAAGGCAGGGACGCAAGCGGATGAGCGACGTTAAAGTGGGGATCATCATGGGAAGCCAGTCAGACTGGTCCACGATGAAAGAAGCTGCAGATATTCTGGATGAGCTGGGCGTGGCCTATGAAAAACGCATCGTTTCAGCGCACCGCACCCCAGATCGCTTGTGGGACTATGGCAAGACTGCTGTCTCGCGCGGATTGCAGGTGATCATTGCAGGGGCCGGCGGGGCCGCGCATTTACCGGGTATGATGGCCTCGAAAACACGCGTTCCTGTGATCGGCGTTCCGGTGCAGACGCGGGCACTGTCTGGCGTCGATTCGCTCTATTCCATTGTTCAGATGCCCAAAGGGTTTCCGGTTGCGACTATGGCGATCGGGTCGGCAGGCGGTGCCAATGCGGGATTGATGGCCGCTGGCATTCTGGCGCTGCAGGATAACGCTCTGGCCGACCGGCTGGATGCCTGGCGCGACGCGCTATCGGCCTCAATCCCCGAAGAACCCGAGGGATGAGCCGGATCGGATTCATCGGCACGGGCCATATTGCGGCCCCGATGGTGCGTTTTTTGGCCCGTAAAGGGCACGAGATCTCCGTGACAGAACGCAATGACCAGGTTTCAACCGCGCTAAAGGCTGAACTGGGTGTGTCTGTCACGACGCCACAGGCCGTGATTGATGCATCCGAGATCGTGTTCCTGTGCCTGCGCCCACATATCGCTGCGGACGTTCTGGCCGCCTTAACGTTTCGATCCGACCATCAGATCGTCTCGGTCATGGCAGCAGTCTCGAAAGATGAACTAACCGAGCTCTGCTCTCCGGCGCCGGCAATCGTGCAAACCATTCCGCTGGGATTTTTGGAAGCCGGTGGTTGCCCGCTTGTCGCTTTCGGCAACGATCAACTGCTGGTCGATTTGTTCGCACCGGAAAACCCGGTGATCAAGGTCGCAGATGAGGCGGCACTGAACGCACATTTCGCCATTTGCGCCATGGTCCCTGGCCTTCTGGACCTGATGGCGACCGGAGCAACTTGGCTGGGAGACACAACCGGAGACGCAGCCGGGGCCGAATTCTACACCACCCAGTTGGTATCGGGCTTTCTGCACGCGATGGATAAGAAGGCCGCAGGCCGCCTAGAGGCCGAACGCGATGCGCTGGCCACTGACGGCACGCTGAGCCTGCAAATGACACAGACCCTGCAAGATCAGGGCGCGCACAAGGTATTGCACGCAGCACTTGGCGCTATTGGCAAACGTTTGGAGAGTTGAGAATGGTGGAAATGCTCGCCCCCGGCGCGACAATCGGGATTTTGGGCGGCGGTCAACTGGGCCGTATGCTGTCCGTTGCTGCAGCCCGGCTGGGTTTTGTGTCGCATATTTATGAACCCGGTGCGACCCCGCCTGCGGGTCATGTGGCGGATCGTGTGACCACCGCCTCTTATGATGATGCCGAGGCCCTCAAGGCCTTTGCCGAAGCAGTCGATGTCATCACCTATGAGTTCGAGAACATCCCCACCGAAGCACTGGACATTCTGGAAGTCCACCGCCCCATCCGCCCGGGGCGCGAGGCGCTGCGGGTCAGTCAGGATCGACTGAACGAAAAGGTTTTCTTGCAAGGGCTGGGCCTAAATACCGCGCCCTTCGCCGATATCACGGATCTGGACAGCCTGAAGGCTGCGATTGACCAGATCGGCACCCCTGCCATCCTGAAGACCCGCCGATTTGGCTATGACGGCAAGGGACAGGCCCGGCTACGCAGCCCCGATGACGCTGAAACTGCTCTGGCTGATATGGCGGGCGCGCCTGCGATCCTTGAAGGGTTTGTCGATTTCAGCCACGAGGTATCAATCATCGCCGCGCGCGGATTGGATGGTCAGGTCGCCTGTTTCGACCCCGGTGAGAACGTGCATCGCGATGGCATTTTGCATACCACCTCCGTCCCTGCCCGCCTGCCCGCAGCAAAGCGCACAGATGCGATCCTGCTGGCGGCAAATATCCTGAACGCCTTGGACTATGTCGGCGTCATGGGGGTCGAGTTGTTCGTGACCCCGCAGGGTCTGATCGTGAACGAGATCGCACCGCGCGTGCATAACTCGGGCCATTGGACACAGAATGGCTGCGCGGTGGATCAATTCGAGCAACATATCCGTGCCGTGGCAGGCTGGCCTCTGGGCGACGGGCAGCGTCATTCAGACGTGGTGATGGAGAACCTGATCGGCGACGATATGAACCGCGTACCTGAACTCGCGACCGAACGTGATATTGCGCTGCATCTTTATGGAAAGGCCGAGGTGAAGGCAGGCCGCAAGATGGGTCATTTTAACCGCATCACGCGGTAAATCAGCCGACAAACCGCGCGGCGATATCCCCGGCCATATAGCTGACGCGCCCGGCAGCCAGCGTTGCCGCGACACGGTTTGTATCTGCCTCCAGAATGACCAGATCGGCACGCTGCCCGGGGGTGAGCGTGCCGCGATCGTGCAACCCAAGTACGCGGGCTGGCCCTGACGACACCAGCGCCCATGCGCCCGCCATGTCCAGAAGGCCGGATTTGGCCAGCATCAAGGCTGCCCGGCGCGGGCTGGGATAGTGATAATCCGAGGCCAGCGCATCGCACAGCCCCATCGCAATCAGGTCCAGCGCGCTAACATTCCCTTTATGCGACCCGCCGCGTACTACATTGGGCGACCCCAGGATGATGTGATCCCCGGCGGTGCGGGTTGCCTCGGCGGCTTCCAGCGTTTCGGGGAACTCTGAAATCCGCGCGCCCCGCGCGCGCCAATCGGCGCGAGTTTGGGCAGTGGCGTCATCGTGGCTGCCCATCCGGACGCCCTGCTTTGTCAAAGCAGTACAGAGTACATCCAGTGCGGTATACACCTCATCCCGGCGAGCATGCATCGACAGCAGCATTTCGAAATGCACCTCGGGATTGCGACCGGCCTTGAGCGCCTGTCCGGTCAGACGCGGGGGCTTACGCCCCTCAGCCAGACGGTCATGCGGCAGGTGGTCGTTGAACACGACATAGGGCACCCGCCAAGCCGCAATCTTTTCTGCCAGTCCGGCGTAATCGTCCAGCATATGCGTTTCAAACCGAAGCTGGGGCATCAGATCGGTGACGGTGTGGTCCTTGACTGCCGCAATGGCATCAAACACCTGCCCTGCGAACTCAGGCCCGCGCACCCCACCTTCCCAACTGTAAAACTGGGCCAGAACGGCTGTGGTGATGCCATTGGCCGCCAGTTCAGCCTCGACCGAGAGGATCCCTTCGTTCATCTGCTTCATGGCACCGCGACGGGGCGCGATGTGCCGTTCAAACCCATCACCATGCAGGTCGATAATACCGGGCAGAACCAGATATCCTGACAGGTCGATCTGCTGCCAGGCAGGGCCTGTCTGAACCACGCCATCGGCAATGGTCAGATCGACATCCGTCAGCCCCTCGCCGGGCAGAAGAACCTCTGCACCGGTCAGAGTCAGGCTTAATGCGGTCATTGCGTGGACTCCGAGTCAGGTTCCGAGCAATCCTGTCCGATGCAGATCTCGTCAATAGCTTCCATCACCCCGTCAAGCCAGGTGATCTGCGGGTCGAACTGGCCGAATTCGATGAAGTGCAGGGCCTGAGCCATGACCCGCGGATTGTTCATCATAAACGTGTGGGTCACCGGCAGAACCAGGTGATCAGTCATTCCTTCGACCTTGGTGCTTTCAACCGAAACCTTACCGTCATCAGGCCCATCAATCAGTGAAGAAAATACCGGGTTTAATGAGTTCTCACCTGCGATAACACCCAGTTCAAAATCCACCGGCGGTAGACGACCCGGGATCCCTTCGGCGCCTGTGCCCAGTTGAAGGCCCGCAGGTCCGTTGAGATAGCCGAACACCTCCCACGCGCTAAGTTCATCGACCAGTTGGCTGCCCTGATTGGGCGGCCCCAGCATGACGACACGACCCATGTTTTCCGGGCTATGATCCTTGAGCCAATAGCGCAACAAAATGCCGCCCATCGAATGTGCCACCACATTGACAGTGTCATCGCCACAAGACGCAAAGGCATCAGGAATGGTTTGTTCGGCCAGTTCGGGAATACCGATCTCGGTCGAGGGATAGCCCGGGCGCACAACCGAATAGTCATGTGACTTGAACAGCTGCTCCATCACGGTGAAAGAGGCCTCGGTCCGCGCAAGACCATGCAACAAGACCACGCATTTCGCGCTGGCCGCGGCAGGAAGCAGAAAGATAAGCAGGGCGATCAGAATTTTCATAAGCGCCAGATAATGCCTTAGCGCCGCTGATGAAAGCCCTACCCCCGCTGACGTTGCAGCACCGCCAGCGCAATGCCGCCCAACACAAGCGCTGCGCCAATCAAAAGCCGGGCCTCTGCTGTTTCGCTCAGCAAGAGGACACCGCCCAGAATAGCAATCACGGGCACGCTCAACTGCACTACAGCTGCAACGGTCGGTGCCAGTTGTGGCAAAACACGGTACCACAACGCATATCCCAGCCCCGAAGTGACCGCCCCGGATATTGCCGACAGCAACAAACCGGTGCCCGTCATCTGCCAACCTCCGCCGAGCAACAGCAAAGCTCCGGCCGTCACCGGAAGGGCAATAACGAAATTCGCCGCCGTCCCGGCAAGCGCATTTGGCTCGGACCGTCCCGCCAGAGAATATGCTGCCCAGCCAATCCCGGCAGCGCACATCAGGGCGGCTCCGACCGGGTCCACGCGAACCGTGCCCGACGGCCAAAGCACATAGGTGAGGCCACCCAATGCAATCGCCGCCCCCAGAAGTTGCTGTCGTGTCGTTGAATTTCCAGTCACGGCAGTGGCCACGAACATCGTGATTTGCACCACCCCGAAAAGGATCAAGGCGCCCAGCCCAGCATCCAGTGTAAGATAGGCGATCGAGAACCCGATCATGTAAAGCGACAAGGCGCCAGCGCCAATGAACCGGCGAGAGCTGCGCAACGGCAGGCTGCCGCCACGTATCAAAACCAGCACCGCCAGCATGAGCGCCCCTGCCAGAACGCGCATAACCGCAAACCCGGCCGGGTCGCTATCGCCGCCTTCAACGGCCATCCGGTTCAGAATAGAGTTCGCTGCAAAGGCGCACATGGTGAGGGCGGTCAGAAGGAACAGTCGCATATCAACCCGATATCGGTTTCACACCGGTTTGGGTACTCACTTTCCTAAGGGGACCGGTTAGACTGTCGACCTCGGAACAGTTTGAGCCACAGTTTCAGTCAAAAGCGGCGTGTCAAAACGAAACGGGGTCGCCCGAAGGCGACCCCGTTCCTTAGCTCTGCAGCTCCCCTCTGGGCGGTTTGGCTATGCTGCCAAGCGCCTGTGGGGCCGTCAGAATTCGCCTAAGCGAATTCGACGTTTTACATCATGCCGCCCATGCCGCCCATGTCGGGCATGCCGCCGCCAGCAGGTGCATCTTTCTGCGGCTTGTCAGCAACCATTG
Source organism: Ruegeria sp. CDSA236 (assembly GCF_059611285.1). Classification (NCBI taxonomy): domain Bacteria; kingdom Pseudomonadati; phylum Pseudomonadota; class Alphaproteobacteria; order Rhodobacterales; family Roseobacteraceae; genus Ruegeria; species Ruegeria sp. CDSA236. The sequence continues at coordinate 34,063 of NZ_JBXWPG010000002.1, read as the reverse complement.
CTTCGGTAGTGATCAGCAAGCCAGCAACCGACGCTGCATCTTCCAATGCGGTACGGACAACTTTGGCCGGGTCAATCACGCCGAATGCGAACATGTCACCATATTCTTCAGTCTGCGCGTTGAAGCCAAATGCCACATCGTCGCTTTCGCGAACTTTGCCAGCAACAACCGCACCGTCGACACCTGCGTTTTCAGCGATCTGGCGCAGAGGCGCTTCGATTGCCTTACGAACGATGTTGATGCCTGCGTCCTGATCAGCGTTTGCGCCTTGCAGAGTGTCCAGTGCTTTACCGGCCTGAACCAGAGCAACACCACCGCCCACAACAACGCCTTCTTGAACAGCAGCGCGGGTCGCGTTCAGAGCATCGTCCACACGGTCCTTACGCTCTTTCACTTCAACTTCGGTCATGCCGCCGACGCGGATAACAGCAACACCGCCTGCCAGTTTGGCAACGCGCTCTTGCAGCTTCTCACGGTCGTAGTCCGACGAGGTTTCTTCGATCTGGGTGCGGATCTGAGCAACACGTGCTTCGATCTCGGCTTTTTCGCCAGCACCGTCGACGATGGTGGTTTCGTCTTTGGTGATCTCGATTTTCTTGGCTGTGCCCAGCATGTCCATAGTCACGGACTCAAGCTTCATGCCCAGATCTTCGCTGATGACCTGACCACCGGTCAGGATTGCGATGTCCTGCAGCATAGCCTTACGGCGATCGCCGAAGCCCGGTGCTTTGACAGCAGCAATTTTCAGGCCGCCGCGCAGTTTGTTAACAACCAGAGTTGCCAGCGCTTCGCCTTCAACGTCTTCTGCAATGATCAGCAGCGGCTTTTGCGACTGGATCACCTGCTCGAGCAGCGGAACCATCGGCTGAAGCGAGGACAGTTTCTTTTCGTGCAACAGGATCATGCAGTCTTCGAGGTCTGCAACCATCTTGTCAGCGTTGGTGACAAAATAAGGCGACAGGTAGCCGCGGTCGAACTGCATGCCTTCGACAACATCGGTCTGGGTTTCCAGGCCTTTGTTTTCTTCGACGGTGATAACACCTTCGTTGCCGACCTTCTGCATCGCGTCTGCGATTTGCTGGCCGATCTCGGTTTCACCGTTGGAAGAAATGGTGCCAACCTGAGCAACTTCAGCCGAGTCCTTGACTTCACGCGAGGCGTTCTTGATGCCTTCAACAACCTTGGCAGTTGCAAGGTCGATGCCGCGCTTCAGGTCCATCGGGTTCAGGCCCGCTGCAACCTGCTTCAGACCTTCTTTGACGATGGATTGAGCCAGAACGGTTGCGGTGGTGGTGCCGTCGCCGGCTTCGTCATTGGTGCGGCTGGCGACTTCTTTCACCATCTGCGCGCCCATGTTTTCGAACTTGTCTTCCAGTTCGATTTCCTTGGCAACCGAAACACCGTCTTTGGTGATGCGCGGTGCGCCGAAAGATTTGTCCAGAACCACGTTGCGGCCTTTGGGGCCCAGGGTCACTTTGACAGCGTCGGCCAGGATGTTCACACCTGCCAGCATGCGGTTACGGGCATCGGTGTCGAACTTGACGTCCTTAGCAGCCATGTCGTTTCTCCTTGAGAAAATGTATTGGGATGAAGATCAGAGGAAGCGCGTGGGCTTACTCGATGATCCCCATGATGTCGCTTTCTTTCATCATCAGCAGCTCTTCGCCGTTGACTTGGACCTCGGTGCCCGACCATTTGCCGAACAGGATCTTGTCGCCAGCTTTTACAGCCATTGCGATCAGCTCGCCGCTGTCCTTGCGTGCGCCTTCGCCGGTCGCAACAACTTCGCCTTCGCTGGGCTTTTCTTTCGCGCTGTCGGGAATGATCAGACCACCAGCGGTTTTCTCATCGCTTTCGGTACGGCGAACCAACACGCGGTCATGAAGCGGTTTCAATGCCATCTTTGCAGCTCCTTGGGCTCAAAGTTTATTTATCCTCCCCTCACCTTGCGGCGAGGCGTTAGCACTCGACCCTTGCGAGTGATAACGGCGTATAGCTAGGGGGTCGAAATCCCTGAGTCAACAAGCGTGAAGAATTTTTTATCCTTGGGACTCAGTCAGGCTGATCCCAGCTATAGGCCCAGTGCTTCAGACCCTCTTGTCCGGATTCCGACAAGGCGTAGACGCCTTTTTCAATTTTGTCGAACCAGCCATAATGGTTTTCGCGCATCAGCCGGGTCGCAATCGAAACACCGGTTGCCTTAGCAACATCTGCCCCTTTTGTGGCACCACATTCTGCAAGATGCGCCGCACAGCGCAAAGCATCCTGACGATAGGCGGTGACGAGGCCGTGGCGTGTGGCGCCGCCTGCGTTCGGATCACCTTCAAGCCTGTCAAACTCGCGCAGCAGCCGCGCTGTTTTGGCCTTGTCTTTTCGCGGGGCGTAGGGCCCAGGATCACAATGCACCTCGACAACGCCATCCGCCCGAACAGTTATCAGGCCAAGGCCCAACCTTCGACATAGCGCCGTGTTGTCCTTCAACGCCCGCCTGGCCGTGCGTCCGCGGGGCTTGAGAACACAGATATAGACATTTTCAGTAACCTTCTGTCGGGTGATTGCCTGGTGAAACAGCGCCAATGAGAAACGCAACTTCAACTCTACAATCAAAGGCTCTTCACCCTCACGAACAGCCATGACATCGACCGCACCGACCTCGCCTTTGACGGTATAGCCCTGACGCTCTAACAGCGCCTTGATTGAGGGGTAGAGATCCTGCTCGCGGTCCATGTGGCTCATGCTATTCGAATTACTGTGGAATGCCAGACACAGATCAGGTCAGTGTCCATCCGGGCAGGTTGAACACCGGCCTTGGCCCCGGCAAGGTCGCACCCCATATAGGGATTGATCCAACCAGGATGGTACGATGCGTTTTTTGATCTTTTTGGCTTGTCTGCTGGTACCTTTCTCGGCCCAAGCGGCCTGCGAGGGGCGCGACCTGAGGTCTGACCTAAGTCCAGAGGCGCAAGCTGATTTGCAGCAGGCTTTGGCCGACTTCCCGTACCCGGAAGGAAATCACTGGATCGCGACAAAAGGCGATACAGTTCTGCATCTGATAGGAACGCTGCACACAAACGACCCGCGTATGGACGCCGTCACAGAAAGGCTGGAACCGACACTCAGCCAGGCGGATGCGTTCTATTTCGAAGTGACTCAGGACGAAATGACCGCTTTTGAACAGGAACTGGCCAAAGACCTCAGCCCTGTTCTGATCACGTCAGGTCCCACACTGATTGAGCTGATGCCGGAAGAGGACTGGGCCGCCCTGTCCAGCGGCCTGGCAGAGCGTGGCATCCCCAGTTGGATGGCTGCAAAAATGCGCCCCTGGTTTCTGAGCATGATGCTGGGTGTCCCCCCATGCATGACCGAGAATCCGGAAGCCAGCTATGGAATGGACGCGCGCCTGACCGACATGGCCGAAGCCCATGACATCCCCCAGTACTCTTTAGAGCAGATTGACGATCTGATGGCGATGTTTGACCAGCACCCGATCGAAAAGCAGGTGCAATCACTGATCCGCATGGCCAGTGCCTTTGAAAGCAGCGAGGATCAGCTGGCGACTATGGTCAATGCCTATCTGGAAGAAAAGCACGCAGAGATCATCCAATTTGCCAGACTAAAAGGGCTTGAAACATCCGGTCTGTCACAAGAGGTCTTCGACGAAGAGTGGTCTAGTTTCGAACAGCAACTTCTAGTCGGGCGCAACAACAACTGGATGCAGCACATATTGGCCATTCAGGACCAAACGGTGGTCATTGCTGTGGGCGCCGGACATTTGGGCGATGACCATGGTCTGTTGAACCAGTTGGAACAGGCTGGATACACGCTGAAACGTGCCGCTTTCTAGGCCCGGCCTTACCCTTCGTCGCAGTTTACGCAGGGGCGGGTGACAAGTGTGCCAGACCACCCTATAAGGCGCCCAAATCTACTCTCCTCAGGACGCTGAAATGACAACCCTCGTATTTGGACATAAATCCCCCGACACTGATTCCACCGGTTCGCCGATCCTGTGGTCGTGGTACATGAACGAAATCAAAGGCGAACAGGCCGAGCCTGTCCTGCTGGGCGAACCCAACACTGAAGCAGCCTTTATGCTGCAGCACTGGGACCTGCCCAAGCCGCGCATCATCACAGACGTAGAGGCTGACGCACCGGTTGTTATTGTCGACACGAACAACCCCGCCGAGCTGCCCGCCAGTATCAACGGCGCCGATATCCGCGCCATTATCGACCACCATAAACTGGTCGGCGGTCTGGAAACCAAAGGCCCGATCGACATCACCGTGCGGCCGCTGGCCTGCACCGCCACTATCATGGTTGACATGATCGGCGACGATGCCGCCAAAATGCCCGATGCCATCAAAGGCGCGGCGCTGACTTGCATCCTGTCGGACACGTTGGAATTCCGCTCGCCCACCACAACCGCGCATGACCGCGCTGTGGCCGAAAAACTGGCCGCGGATCTGGGTCTGGACGTCTCGGCCTATGCTGCAGAAATGTTCGCGGCCAAATCAGATGTGTCCTCATTCTCGGACGCCGAGCTGATCCGGATGGACAGCAAGGAATACGAAGTCGACGGCACCAAATTCCGCGTTTCGGTTCTGGAAACCACAGCACCGGGTGTCGTGCTGGACCGCAAAGACAGCCTTGCGGCGTCGATGGCCGACGTAGCAAAAGAGGACGGTGTCGATCAGGTATTGCTGTTCGTGGTCGATATTCTGAACGAAGAAGCCACCCTGCTGGTTCCCAACGATCTGGTCAAAGCCGTGGCCGAGAAAAGCTTTGGCGCTTCGGTTGATGGCGACGCGGTCGTTCTGCCCGGGATCATGAGCCGTAAGAAACAGATCATTCCGAACCTCAAGGTCTGATCCCAAAATCACCAAAGGCGCCTTGATCGGGCGCCTTTTTTGCTAGGCATTGCCCTTACCGGCCAAACACCACACGCACTGTCTTAGGCTGAAACGACACTCTTTCCAGATCAATGGGGGCCCATCATGACGCAGATCATCCACGCATTGCCCGAGGTTTCCAGCCGGTATAAAGCCCTATTCGTCGATCTTTGGGGCTGTGTTCACAATGGCATCACCGCTTACCCCGAAGCGGTTGCGGCCCTGCAGGCCTATCGCGCGCAAGGCGGCATTGTTGTCCTGGTGACAAACTCACCCAAGCCGCGTGCTGGCGTCGCTACCCAGCTGGCGCAATTCAATGTCCCAGACGACGCCTATGACACGATTGCAACCAGCGGAGATTCGGCCCGGTCGGCCATGTTCCGTGGCGCAGTGGGCGAAAAGGTCTATTTCATAGGCGAATGGCAGCGGGACGCGGGATTCTTTGAACCGCTGAAGTTGTTGGACCACCCGATTCATATCGAGCGCGTGCCGCTGGCCGAGGCAGAGGGCATTGCTTGTTGCGGCCCCTTCGATCCTATGGCCGATCCGTCTGTGAACCGCGCTGATTTCCTGTACGCCAAACAAAAGGGGCTGAAGCTGCTTTGTGCCAATCCCGATATTGTGGTGGACCGCGGCGAGGTTCGGGAGTGGTGCGCTGGTGCATTAGCCAGGCTTTATACGGAAATGGGTGGCGAAAGCCTATATTTCGGAAAGCCTCATCCGCCGATCTATGATCTTGCCCGCCGCAGGTTGCAGGAACTTGGCCACGACATCCCCAATGAGGACATTCTTGTCATCGGAGACGGTCCGCACACCGACATTCTGGGTGGAATGGGGGAAGGCATTGATTCTCTTTTCATCTCGGGCGGGCTAGCCGCGGCCGAGACAAAAACCGAGGCACATCCGCATCATGACTCCCTAACTGATTATATTCAAAAGGAAAAGATAAACCCGACCTATACGATCGGCCGCCTTAGGTAGTCAAAAAAGGCTTGATTTTCTGCAGTTGCAAAGTAATAAAGTTTCCCAACAGGGGTGACTTTGATTTTTTTGTTGCCCGATGAATTCGAGTGAGGGCAACATGTTGGATAATCTTCCACGCGGCACGATCTGTATTGAAGACATCGAGATGGGCATGTCCCGTCACCTTCGCAAAGTGGTGACGGACGAGGATATCGAAATGTTCGCTCAGGTGTCGACCGACAGAAACCCCGTACATCTGGACGACGATTACGCCCGCGACACGATCTTCGAGGGGCGCATCGCGCATGGGATGCTGACCGCGGGTCTGATCTCGGCCGTGATCGGCGAGCAGTTGCCGGGCCACGGCACAGTTTACATGGGGCAGTCGCTGAAGTTTCTCGCTCCTGTTCGCCCGGGTGACATGGTCTATGCCGAGGTCAAGGTGATCGACATTGATTTTGCCAAGCGTCGGGTCAAGCTCGATTGTCACTGCGCAGTGGATGGCAAGAAGGTGCTGGTCGGCGAAGCCATGGTGCTGGCCCCGTCGCGCAAATTCGACTGAGCGTTTCCGGGGGTCTCAGACCCTTGAACAAGCGCGCCTGTCCCGCTAGGCAGTCGCTATGCGCATCATTCGTGACCTCCAATTCATCGAACCCCAAGATCGCGGCGCCAGCGTGGCGATCGGGAATTTCGACGGCGTTCATATCGGCCACCAATCTGTGATTGAACTGGCCCTCAGCGCCGCGCCGAGTGCACCTTTGGGCGTACTGACATTCGAGCCGCATCCCAGAGAATACTTCGCCCCGGACACCCCGCCCTTTCGCCTGATGCGCGGCAATGCCCGCGCGCACCGGTTAGCAAAACTGGGGGTCGAAAAGCTGTATGAGCTGCCGTTCAACGCCGCATTGGCTGGCCTGACGCCCAGGGAATTCGCCCGCAACGTGATCTGCGACGGGCTCGGCCTGTCGCATGTCGTCGTCGGTGCCGATTTCTGTTTCGGCAAAGGCCGCAGCGGCACCGCTGATGACTTGGTGCTCTTTGGGCAAGAGATGGGGTTCGGTGTCACCATCGCTCCGTTGATGGAGCGGTCCGAAAATGTCGTTTCTTCCACTGCGATCCGTACTGCACTGACCGAGGGCCGCCCGCAGGATGCCGCTACCATGCTGGGTCACTGGCACCGGATCGAAGGCGAGGTGATCGGAGGCGAACAACGGGGCCGTGAACTGGGATTTCCCACCGCAAACATGTCCATTGAGGGGCTGCATCCGCCAAGATTCGGCGTCTATGCCGTACTGGTCGATGTTCTGGATGGACCTCATCTGGGCAGCTATCAGGGCGCAGCCTCGATTGGGACGCGACCGATGTTCAATGGTGAGGTCCCCAATATCGAAACCTTCCTGTTCGACTTCTCGGGTGACCTTTATGGCGCGACCCTGTCGGTGGGTCTGGTAGAATACCTGCGCCCCGAGATGACCTTTGACGGTCTGGACGGCCTGATCGCGCAGATGGATGCCGATTGCGACAAGGCCCGCGGCCTGCTGGCGGACCGATGACAACGGATCCGATCGACCGCACCGGCCTGGCCCCCAGGTACTGGGAACGAAAACCGCTAACCCGCATGAACCAGGCCGAATGGGAAGCTTTGTGCGATGGCTGCGGCAAATGTTGTCTGAACAAACTGGAAGATGAAGACACCGGCGAGGTTGCCCTGACCTGCGTCGCCTGCCGTCTGCTGGATGACGAAAGTTGCCGCTGCACCCAATACGATATCCGCCACCAATTTGTGCCGGAATGTATCGTGATGACGCCGGGCAACATCAACGATCACGCCTATTGGCTGCCACAGACCTGTGCCTATCGCCTGTTGTGGGAGGGCAAACCCCTACACGACTGGCACCCCTTGATTTCTGGCACACCGGACAGCGTTCATGCCGCCGGAGTCTCGGTTCAGGGGCGGACCGTGTCCGAATTCGAAACTCCGCTGGAGGAGTGGGAAGATCATATCATCGAGGAGCCCAGCTAATGTACTTTGCCTCTGACAATTCGGGGCCGGTTCACCCGGCGGTCATGGAAGCGCTGAATGCTGCCAATCAGGGCTATCAGATGGCCTATGGAACCGACACCCTGATGAATGAGGTCCGGGATCGCATTCGCGGGGTGTTCGAGGCACCTGGCGCCGCCGTGTATCTGGTGGCCACCGGGACCGCGGCGAATTCGCTGGCGCTGGCGACGCTGGCGCAGCCGTGGGAGACGGTGTTCTGCTCACCTGTGGCCCATATCCACGAGGATGAGTGCAACGCGCCCGAGTTTTACAGCGGCGCCAAGCTGACGCTGGTTCCGGGCGCGGACAAGATGGCGCCGGACGCGCTGCGCGGCTCGATTCTGGCCGAAGAAACACGCGGCGTGCATGGACCGCAGCGCGGACCTGTATCCATTACGCAGGTGACCGAACGAGGGTCTGTTTACACCCTGTCAGAATTGCAGGCGCTCTGCGCTGTGGCCAAAGAGTATGGGCTGCCTGTCCATTTGGACGGTGCGCGTTTTTCCAACGCCCTTGTTGCGTTGAACTGCTCACCCGCCGAGATGACGTGGAAAGCAGGCGTGGATGCGGTCAGTTTTGGCGGCACCAAAAACGGGCTGATGGGCGTCGAAGCCGTTGTCTTCTTTGATGAAAGCAAAGCCTGGGAATTCGAATTGCGCCGCAAGCGCGGGGCGCATTTGTTCTCCAAGCACCGCTATCTGTCCGCCCAAATGGCGGCGTATCTGCAGGATGATCTGTGGCTGAAACTGGCCCGTCAGGCCAATAACAACTGCGCCCGTCTGACCGAGGGGTTGCGGGCCAAAGGTGCCTCTTTCCTGCACGCGCCGCAGGCGAATATGATTTTTGCCCAATTTTCACGCGCCCAACACAAGCAACTGCATGCCGCAGGTGCTGTTTACCACCTGTGGGGGGCAGAGCTGGACGGGGCAGATGACAGCGAAATTCTAGCCTGTCGGCTGGTTTGTGACTGGTCCATCGAGCCTGCGCAAATTGATCGGTTCATCGCGCTCTTGTAACGACGCGCCCGAAGCTTCAGGCAGTGGCAGGCAGTCTGTTCCAAAAAGCCTCGATCAGAGCGCCGGTCTCTGTCGGGTGAGAGATCGGAGCCATATGCCCTGCCCCTTCGATCACGGTGCTTTCGGCCATTGGAAGACGGGATTTCAATCCAGAGTTTATCGCGACCATCACTGGGTGGGTGAGCGCGCCATGCAGCAGCAATACCGGCATATTGGCGTGTGCGATCCGCTCGGGCCGTAGCAAGCCTTTGGAATCCATTATCAGTTCGTTTTCGACCTCGGACACCAGATGAATTCCACGCACCATCCCCGCCCGTGCAGTTTCGGGCATGTCTGACCAACGCGGTCCCCTATCTCCGGCCCACAACCGGTTGAACAGCCTTGCCGCCAAAGGTTCGTCGCCTGATGCAAGCGCGTCCATACAGGGTTGGGCAACATGCGCGTATTCCGCCACAAGGTCCGGGGCATCCTGCTGTGCCACCGCAAAATACACCGGTTCGATCAGTACGACACTGCGAACCAATGTTGGGTGCTCGACCGCCAGCCGCAATGCAATCGCCGCGCCAAAAGAATGCCCGACCACGTCCATCGACTCGGTCAAATGTTCAAGTGTGGCTTCGGTCAGCCGGTCATACAGATCCCCCTGGCGATCCCAGTCCGGGCTGCGCCCATGGGACAGCATATCCGGTGCAATAAAACTTGCCTGCCCTTTCATCGCCGCGGCTAGGCCTGCCCAGACCCCGGAATGAGCAATGGTACAATGCAAGGCCAGCACAGGGCGATCACCCTGCCCCAGCCGCGTGACATGCAGGTTCTGCGCAACAGCCATTATCGTGTCCTATTCCTTCAGCCCGGCCAGATGCCCGTCCAGATCGTCCAACCTGTCTTGGCCCCAGAACCGCTGATCGTCTTCCGTTATATAAAACGGAGCTCCAAAAACTCCGCGTTCCACGGCTTCTTCCAGATTGGCGGTATAGGTCTCAGCCCCGAGCAGCAAGCCGCTATCGGCCAGATCCGGGGAAAACCCAGCGTCAGCCAGGCAAGCGCGGATTACGTCGTCCTGCGCGATGTCCTTTTCCTCGGCCCAGCAGGCGCGCACAAAGGAATGCACCAGCTGTCCCACATCCCCTGACTCGTCCTGAATGGCGGCGATGATCGCGTATGAGGACGGCGCCGCATTGGTGGGCCAATGGGCCGGCCGCAGATTGAACGCCATACCCAGCTTTTTTGACTGTCGCTGCATTTCTTGCGTCCGGTATTCGATGCGCGAGATATGGCGGTCCTTGGGCGGAACACCTCCCGTACGTCCGAACAGGGCGACGATATCAAGCGGCTTGTAGTTGATTGTCGCACCATGTTTGGCCGCAATCTCCTCCAGGCGCAGTCCCGCCAGGTAGGTGTATGGCGAGAGTGTCGCAAAAAAGTAGTCAATGGTGGACATGTGAACTTTCTCCGCAGCGTTATCTTTGCTGGACGGTAAGGCCATGCTAAGCGGTGTCAACATCACGAATCTGTCACATTTGCCATTGCTGCCCGGGGACCTCAGCCGATGCCGACACTTCACGAACCCAAGTTAATCGCTGGGAACGCCAATCTTCCGCTTGCCGAATCCATTGCACGCCGAATGAGCCTGTATCGCGGCGTCGATCAGGGTCTGGTCGATGCCCGGGTCGAACGGTTTAACGACGGTGAAATCTTTGTCGAAGTGTTCGAGAACGTGCGCGGCGAAGATATGTTCATCGTCCAGCCCACCTCGAACCCGGCCAATGACAATCTGATGGAGCTGCTCATCATTGCTGATGCGCTGCGCCGTTCGTCGGCCCAACGGATTACCGCCGTGATCCCCTATTTCGGCTATGCCCGCCAGGACCGCCGCACCAAGGCCCGCACACCGATCAGCGCCAAGCTGGTGGCCAACATGCTGACTGGCGCCGGGATCGAGCGCATCCTGACCATGGATCTGCACGCAGCGCAGATTCAGGGGTTCTTCGACATGCCTGTCGACAACCTTTATGCCTCGCCGATCTTTGCGCTGGATGTGAAACATCAGTTCAAGGACAGCCTCGACGAGATTATGGTCGTTTCGCCCGATGTGGGTGGCGTGGCCCGCGCGCGCGAGTTGGCCAAGCGGATCAACGCCCCGCTGTCGATCGTGGACAAACGCCGCGAAAAAGCCGGCGAAGTCGCCGAGATGACCGTAATTGGCGATGTCAGAGACAAGATCTGTTTGATCGTGGACGACATGTGCGACACGGCCGGCACCCTGTGCAAAGCGGCGCAAGTACTGCTGGATAATGGTGCGAAGGAAGTTCATTCCTACATCACACACGGCGTCATGAGCGGCCCTGCGGTCGAACGCGTGACCAATTCGGTGATGAAATCTCTGGTGCTGACCGACACGATCCAGCCGACAGAAGAAATAACCAAGGCCAAGAACATCCGCATCGTGCCCACGGCCCCGATCTTTACGCAGGCGATCCTGAATATCTGGAACGGCACCAGTGTATCGTCACTGTTCGAGGATAAGACCCTGACGCCGATCTACGAGTCGATGTATCATAGGGATTGATCGAACGCGGCGGCCCAAGGGCCGCCTCTTTTCTTTCTGAAATACAGGTCGGAGTTTACCGTGACAGCCTCAAAACGCATTGTTCTATCGAGCGACCACGCAGCTATCGAATTACGCCAGGCGGTTGCCTCTCATATTGCGGCCCAGGGATGGGACGTCGTCGATATCGGCCCCAAGACACCTGAGAGCACCCATTACCCTGTTCATGGCAAAGCCGCCGCCCAAGCAGTGGCTTCCGGGGATTGTCAGCTTGGCATCGTTCTGTGTGGAACGGGTCAAGGTATCATGATGGCGGCCAACAAGGTCCCCGGCATTCGCTGCGGTGTCTGCTCGGATGCCTTTTCCGCACGCATGATCCGCCAGCATAACGACGCCAACATGTTGTCTGTCGGCGCCCGGGTCGTGGGTGAGGGTCAGGCGCTGGATATAGTGGATGCGTTCCTGTCAGCCGAATTCGAAGGCGGACGGCATGCACACCGGGTCGCCATGATAGAGGCATCGGACGAGTCCTAAACCCAAGGCTGGCTTCACAGAATATCCCAGTCATCCTCATGCGGCACCTCGCCGAACGCTGTCCAAGATATTCGGATGCGCGCGATGCGGGTATCCGACCAGGTACGGAACACCGCAGCAAATCCCTCGGGCGTGATGTCCTCGGCCTTGACCTCGGCGCGCAATGCCGAAGATGTATCAACATCCCACAGTGACACGCTGATCTGTACAACAGGCGCGGAACGGTATGGCTGGCTGAATTCTATGTCCGAGCGTCGTTCGCGCGGCCCCTCGCCTGTCCACATGTCACCGCCATCTGCGAAGTCGGAGAACAGCACAACTTCGCCTTGGTCGATACCAATCGGATGGGTACTAAAAGTCTGCATTTTGTCGTCTTTTATAAAGAATTACGGAACCTTAGACCGCCCTTCATCCAAAATCACCACAAAAAAACGGCCCCGCACAGGCAGGGCCGTTTCTAAATCTACATGTCCTGAAACTTACAGGCTCATATGTGTCCCAAGAGCTTCCATATCGGCCAGCAGCTTGGCCGCATCGTCGACGACTGATTGATCGTCGCCGCCTTTGGCCGCGTCATGCGACGCACGTGCCTCGGCGATCAGATCGTCCAGATGCGCGCGGGTCACTTCAGAGACCGGAATGGCCTTTTCGGCCAGAACCGACATGCTGTCGCCATTGATCTGGGCAAACCCGCCGGTGACCAGGTATTCGCTGGACCCTTCGGGTGCCTCGACCTTTAGCAGACCGGGGCGCAACGTGGTGATGGTGGGGGCATGATCGGGCATCGCCGTCATGTCCCCGTCCGCGCCGGGAAGCTGGACCGCAGTCACCGCGAGCGAAGCAAGGCTCCGCTCGGGGCTGACGAGGTCAAAGTGCATCGTGTTTGCCATCAGGTGTGCTCCTTAGGCGGCTTCTGCGGCCATCTTTTCCGCTTTGGCGATCACTTCATCGATACCGCCAACCATCAGGAAGGCTGCCTCGGGCAGGTGATCGTATTCGCCGGCCACAACGGCCTTGAACGACGCGATGGTGACATCCAGAGGAACCTGAACACCAGGCGAGCCAGTGAAGACTTCGGCCACGTCAAACGGCTGCGACAGGAAGCGTTCAATCTTACGGGCACGGGCCACGGTCAGTTTGTCTTCTTCCGACAGTTCGTCCATGCCGAGGATCGCGATGATGTCCTGCAGCGACTTATAGCGCTGGAGGATCTGCTGAACGTCAGTCGCAACGGTATAATGCTCTTCACCGACGATGGCCGGGTCGAGCAGACGCGAGGTCGAGTCGAGCGGGTCAACGGCAGGGTAGATACCCTTTTCCGAGATCGCACGGTTCAGAACGGTTGTCGCGTCCAGGTGTGCAAACGATGTGGCCGGCGCAGGGTCGGTCAAGTCATCCGCAGGAACATAGACGGCCTGAACCGACGTGATCGAGCCGGACTTGGTCGAGGTGATGCGTTCCTGCATCGCGCCCATGTCGGTCGCCAGTGTCGGCTGATAGCCCACCGCCGAAGGAATACGACCCAGCAGAGCCGAAACCTCGGAACCCGCCTGCGTAAAGCGGAAGATGTTGTCGACAAAGAACAGAACGTCGGCACCGGTTGCATCACGGAACTGTTCCGCCAGGGTCAGACCCGACAGAGCGATCCGCATACGGGCACCCGGAGGCTCGTTCATCTGGCCGTAAACCAGCGCGATTTTCGAGTCTTCCAGCTTGTCGGGAACGATAACGCCGGATTCAATCATCTCGTGATACAGGTCGTTGCCTTCACGGGTTCGCTCACCAACACCGGCGAACACGGACACGCCTGAGTGCACTTTGGCGATGTTGTTGATCAGTTCCATGATCAGAACGGTTTTGCCAACACCGGCGCCGCCGAACAGGCCGATCTTACCGCCTTTGGCGTAAGGGGCCAGCAGGTCAACAACCTTGATGCCGGTCACCAGAACTTCGGATTCAGTGGCCTGATCCGCGAAATCCGGCGCGTCCTGGTGGATGGAGCGCGTTTCGGTGGTTTCCACGGGACCTTTTTCGTCGATGGGCTCGCCCACAACGTTCAGGATACGGCCCAGTGTCGCGTTGCCGACCGGAACCGCGATCGGTGCGCCGGTGTCGGTGACTTCGGCACCACGTACAAGACCTTCTGTCGCGTCCATCGCAATGGTGCGGACAGTGTTTTCGCCCAGGTGCTGTGCCACTTCCAAAACCAGCTTCTTGCCGTTGTTGGTGGTGTCCAGCGCGTTCAGAATTTCAGGCAGTGCGTCATCGAACTGCACGTCGACGACGGCCCCGATAATCTGAGTGACTTTGCCTTTTGCATTCGCCATGTTTCGTCTCCGGTTTGTCTCTACAGCGCTTCGGCGCCGGAAATAATTTCAATCAGCTCGTTGGTGATCACGGCCTGACGCGAACGGTTGAACTGGATCGTCAGCTTGTCGATCATCTCACCCGCGTTGCGTGTCGCGTTGTCCATCGCGGACATCCGTGCACCCTGTTCCGAGGCCCCGTTTTCAAGCAGTCCCGAGAAGATCGCAGTCGCAACCGCCTTGGGCAGCAGATCGGCCAGGATGGCCTCTTCGCTGGGCTCGTAATCAAAGACCGCGCCGCTGTCGTCCCCTTCGACATCCTCGAATGAGGCAGGGATGATCTGCTGTGCCGTCGGGGTCTGGCTTACGACGTTGACGAACTTCGAGTAGAAGATCGTGGCAACGTCGAATTCACCCGCGTCGAAACGGGACAGGACGTCTTTTGCGATGTCCTGCGCGTTGGTATAGCCCAGACGCTTGACCTCGCTCAGATCGACATGGCCCACGAACAGGTCGCCAAAGTCGCGCTTGATTGCATCACGACCTTTTTTGCCAACGGTCAGAATTTTGACCGTCTTGCCCTTTGCCTTCAGCTCGTAAGCCTTGGCGCGGGCCAGCTTGGCGATGTTCGAGTTGAAGCCGCCACACAGGCCGCGTTCAGCTGTCATCACAACCAGCAGATGGACATCATCACTGCCCGTACCACGGAGCAGCTTGGGGGCGCTGTCGCTGCCCCCGACCGATGCCGCCAGCCCCGCCATCACGGCATTGAACCGTGCGGCATAGGGGCGCGAGGCTTCGGCAGATTCCTGGGCGCGGCGCAGTTTTGCGGCCGCGACCATCTGCATGGCCTTGGTGATCTTGCGGGTCGATTTGACCGACTCGATCCTGTTTTTTAGATCCTTAAGATTTGGCATGTGCCCGCCTCTCCCTTAAGCGAAGGTTGCGGCGTATTCGTCCAGCGCAGCCTTGATCTTGTCGGAAGCGTCGCCCTTGATCTTGGGGTCCTCGTCCGTGATCCACTGAAGCAGATCCGCGTGCTTGCCACGCAGATGCGCCAGCAGGCCAGCTTCATAGCGGCCAACATCGGTGACGTCGATCTTGTCGAGGTAACCGTTGGTGCCAGCGAAGATGACGCAAACGATTTCAGCGTTGGTCAGCGGCGAGTACTGCGGCTGTTTCATCAGCTCGGTCAGACGCGCACCACGGTTCAGCAGCTGCTGGGTTGCGGCGTCAAGGTCGGAACCGAACTGCGCAAAGGCAGCCATTTCACGGTACTGAGCCAGCTCCAGCTTAACCGGGCCAGCAACCGACTTCATCGAGTTGGTTTGAGCCGAGGAGCCCACACGCGAAACCGACAGACCGGTGTTCACAGCAGGACGGATACCCTGATAGAACAGCTCGGTTTCAAGGAAGATCTGGCCGTCGGTAATCGAGATCACGTTGGTCGGAATAAACGCCGAAACGTCGCCACCCTGGGTTTCGATAACCGGCAGAGCCGTCAACGAGCCCGCGCCGAAGTCTTCGTTCAGCTTCGCCGAACGCTCCAGCAGGCGGGAGTGGAGGTAGAAAACGTCGCCAGGATAGGCTTCACGTCCGGGCGGACGGCGCAGCAGGAGCGACATCTGACGATAAGACACGGCCTGTTTCGACAGGTCATCATAGATGATCAGCGCGTGGCGGCCATTGTCACGGAAGAACTCAGCCATCGCGGTCGCGGCATAAGGTGCCAGGAACTGCATCGGCGCCGGGTCGGACGCGGTTGCGGCCACAACGATCGAATATTCAATCGCACCGGATTCTTCCAGTTTCTTCACCAGCTGAGCAACGGTCGAACGCTTTTGGCCGATGGCCACATAAACGCAATACAGCTTCTTGGACTCGTCGTCGCCTGCTGCTTCGTTGTACACTTTCTGGTTCAGGATTGCGTCCAGAGCAACGGCAGTTTTACCGGTCTGACGGTCACCAATGATCAGCTCTCGCTGGCCACGGCCAATCGGGATCATCGCATCGACCGATTTCAGGCCGGTTGCCATCGGCTCGTGAACCGATTTACGCGGGATGATGCCCGGCGCTTTGACGTCTGCAACGCCGCGCTCGGTGGATTCGATCGGGCCCTTGCCGTCCAGCGGGTTGCCCAAGCCGTCAACAACACGACCCAGCAGGCCGTTGCCGATTGGCACGTCCACGATCGAGTTGGTGCGCTTAACAGTGTCACCTTCTTTGATGTCACGGTCAGAACCAAAGATAACAACGCCGACGTTGTCGCTTTCCAGGTTCAGCGCCATGCCCATGATGCCACCGGGGAATTCGACCATCTCACCGGCTTGCACATTGTCCAGGCCGTATACACGGGCAATCCCGTCACCGACGCTCAGCACGCGACCGATTTCGGCCACTTCGGCTTCCTGACCAAAATTTTTGATCTGGTCCTTCAGGATTGCAGAAATCTCTGCAGCTTGGATTCCCATTTATCCGACCTCTTTCATTGCATTCTGTAGGGAGTTGAGCTTGGAGCGGATCGAGCTGTCGATCATCTTCGAGCCCACTTTAACGACAAGACCGCCGATGAGGCTTTCATCAACGGTCGCATTTATTGTCACGGTCTTGCCCACACGCTCGGACAGCGTTTTGGACAGTTTATCCATCTGTGTCTTAGTCAGCGCCTTGGCCGAGGCGACATCGGCGGTCACTTCGCCACGCTCTTCGGCCAGCATGTCGCGCAGAACCTGCACCAGTTGCGGCACAACGAACAGACGGCGTTTCTGCGCCATCAGACCCAGCGTGTTGCGCAGGATGGCGTTCAGACCCATCTTGTCGGCAATCGCTGTAATCGCGCCTTCTTGTTCAGCGCGCGAAACCAGAGGCGAGGCGATCAGGTCGCGCAGATCGGCACTGTCGCCCAATGCTGCTGCCAGATCGTTGATTCCGGTTTCCAGACCTGCGAGGTCTTTATTCTCTTTAGCGATCTCAAAAATCGCTGTGGCATAGCGCTCGGCGATGCCTGTGGAAATCGAAGCTGGTTCGGACACGTCCACCCTTCCGATATTTTGGGCCCCGAATTCGCGTTGCGGCAGCTACCCGGGGGCGTGAAGAAACCCCGTCCATAAGGCCGGGGATCAAAATCAACGGGGATGTAGCAGAGGTAAACCCAGCTAGCAACATATTATCACCATGGGCACCTTATCCACAAAGCGTTCTATTTCAGATACTTAGCTTGGGTGCGACCCTTTTATACGGCTGATGAGGGTGAAAAATGTTACCAAACCGCAAGGTTTTGCGATTCCTGCAGCCATTTTCGCGTGTTTCGGCCTTATGATGGAAGCTAGTACCGGCGTTGCGCTAGGCTGGCTTGAGCAGGCCATCCAGCGCCTTGATCTGACGGCGCCCTGTCGCTTTGGTGACGGTTCCGCTGGGCGGTCTGATTTGCTTTGTCGCCTCAACCATCAGAACGCCGCCTGCCATGATCGTCGGCAAGCGCTGGCCAGTTTTCTCTATCAGGCTGCCGGATTTCAACCAGAACCGACGGAAGGACGGAGGCAAATACAAGGCGGAACAATAGTTATCCGTCATAAAGTGATGCGCTCTTAGCTGGCTTTCCAACTGCGAGGCAGAATAAGGGCGCCCGAATCCAAATGGCGTTCGATCGGTCCGTGACCACAGCCCCGCACGGTTCGGTACGATAAAAAGCGCCCGTCCACCGGGACCAAGCACACGCCAGCATTCCGCCAGCAATTCGGCGGGACGTTGTGACGTTTCAAGTCCATGCATCACCACCAGCTTGTCCACATGGCCCGTTTCAATCGGCCACAAGGTCTCTTCCGTCAAAACAGATACGTTGGGCATTCCCGCAGGCCAGGGCATCACCCCCTGCGGCCCGGGCATCAGCCCGATGACGCGGCGCGCATCTTTCAGGTAGGGCCGCAACAACGGCACAGCAAAGCCAAACCCTACGACGGTTTGACCTTTGGCCTCGGGCCACAGATCAATCATTCGCCCACGAATGGCCGCCTGCGCTGCACGACCAAGAGTGCTGCGGTAGTAGAAATTCCTCAGATCCTGCACATCAAGATGCATTGCGGACACCTGGCCAATCGGATTAGCTGAGCGCAGTCTAGCAACGAAAGGGCAAAAGGCCATGCCTCTTGAGATCGTCACTATCCCATGTCTCAGCGATAACTACGCATTTCTGGCGCATGACGCGGTTAGCGGCAACACCGCATTAATCGACGCGCCTGAAAGCGGCCCGATTCTGTCAGAACTGGAACGACGTGGCTGGGGCTTGTCTCATGTGTTGCTCACGCATCACCATTTCGACCATGTCGACGGGTTGCCAGCCATTTTGGAACAGCACCCGGCGACGGTG
Source organism: Ruegeria sp. CDSA236 (assembly GCF_059611285.1). Lineage (NCBI taxonomy): Bacteria > Pseudomonadati > Pseudomonadota > Alphaproteobacteria > Rhodobacterales > Roseobacteraceae > Ruegeria > Ruegeria sp. CDSA236. The sequence goes on along the minus strand of NZ_JBXWPG010000002.1, from coordinate 15,403 downwards.
ATCGGCGCGGCAGCCGACGCACATCGCCTGCCACCCTTGGATCAACAGGTCAATGACGGCGACAGTTTTGAAATCGGCGGGGAACCCGTCCTTGTTCTGGACGTTTCGGGGCATACTCTTGGTCATATCGCCTTTCACATGCCGCAAAGCGCGGTGGTCTTTACCGCCGACAGCCTGATGGCAATGGGTTGTGGACGCCTGTTTGAAGGCACCGCACCGCAGATGTGGGAATCGCTGTGTAAACTGAGCGCCTTGCCGGATGACACGCTGGTTTGTTCAGGGCACGAATACACGCAGTCCAACGCCAAATTCGCTCTCACCGTCGATCCAGGCAATGCTGCACTGCAGAAGCGCGTCGCAGATATTGACAGCACCCGAGCCGCCAAACAGCCTACAGTTCCCTCCACTCTGGCGCTGGAAAAGGCCACTAACCCCTTCCTGCGCGCCGCTGACCCGGCGATTCAGGCGCATCTGGGTATGGCAGGCGCCGAACCAGCCAAAATTTTTGCTGAAATCAGGGCTAGAAAAGATCGGTTTTGATACCTATTTCACCTACTTCACAGCCACGGTCACAACAAATGTGACTGTCAAGAGCAAGAAAACCCTTGAAGCCGGGCTCTGATCAACCAAACTCTAATAGTATGAGGACATGGTTGGGATGGGGATCCGGCCTTCAGCCCGCCCCCTTCTGACCCAAGACAGAGGAGCACCCGCGTGCCTTCATTCTCGAGCACACTAGAACAAGCCATCCACGCGGCCCTGGCGGCTGCGAATGAACGGCGACATGAATTCGCAACGCTGGAGCATCTACTTCTGGCATTGTTGGAAGAGCCCGATGCGATCCGCGTGATGAAAGCCTGCAGCGTCGTTCTTGACGAATTGCGCAGCACTCTGGTGGAATTCATCGACGAAGACCTATCGAACCTTGTCACCGATATTGACGGGTCCGAGGCTGTACCGACAGCCGCTTTCCAACGTGTGATCCAGCGCGCTGCGATCCATGTTCAAAGTTCGGGCCGGACCGAAGTGACCGGGGCGAATGTTCTGGTCGCAATCTTTGCCGAACGCGAAAGCAACGCAGCCTATTTCCTGCAGGAACAGGATATGACCCGGTACGATGCGGTGAATTTCATCGCCCATGGTGTGGCCAAGGACCCGGCCTACGGCGAAAGCCGTTCGGTATCGGGCGCGGATCAGGCGGAAGAGGAATCTCCGGCCAACACTGCCGATGGCGAGCAAAAAGAAAGCGCGCTGGGGAAATACTGCATCGACCTGAACGCGAAATCGCGAGCAGGCGATATAGACCCGCTGATCGGTCGTGCCGATGAGGTTGAGCGCTGCATTCAGGTGCTATGCCGCCGGCGCAAGAACAACCCGCTTCTGGTCGGTGATCCGGGCGTTGGCAAAACCGCAATCGCAGAGGGGCTGGCATTTAAGATCATCTCTGGCGAGGCCCCCGATGTCCTGTCAGAAACCACCATCTATTCGCTGGATATGGGTGCATTGCTGGCAGGCACCCGCTATCGCGGTGATTTCGAAGAACGCCTGAAAGCGGTCGTGACCGAGCTTGAGGATCACCCAGACGCGGTTCTGTTCATTGATGAAATCCACACCGTCATCGGTGCCGGTGCCACCTCGGGCGGGGCAATGGATGCCTCGAACCTGTTGAAACCGGCCCTGCAGGGTGGAAAACTGCGCACTATGGGTTCGACCACCTACAAAGAGTTTCGCCAGCATTTCGAAAAGGATCGCGCGCTCAGCCGCCGGTTCCAGAAGATTGACGTGAACGAACCTTCGGTCGAGGACAGCGTAAAGATCCTGCGCGGTCTGAAGCCCTATTTCGAAAAGCACCACGAGATCAAATATACAGCCGACGCGATTAAAACCGCGGTCGAGTTGTCAGCACGCTACATCAATGACCGCAAGCTGCCCGACAAGGCGATCGACGTGATCGACGAAGCCGGTGCGGCCCAGCATCTGGTTGCTGAAAGCAAGCGCCGCAAGACCATCGGTGTCAAAGAGATCGAGGCCGTTGTTGCCAAGATCGCCCGCATTCCACCCAAGAACGTCACCAAGGACGATGCCGAGGTTCTGAAAGACCTTGAAAAGTCGCTCAAACGGGTGGTCTTCGGGCAAGACGTGGCGATTGAGGCGCTGTCCAGCGCCATCAAACTGGCGCGCGCCGGTCTACGCGAGCCGGAAAAGCCCATCGGCAACTATCTGTTTGCTGGCCCAACCGGTGTGGGAAAGACCGAAGTCGCGAAACAGCTGGCGGATACGCTGGGAGTGGAACTGCTGCGTTTTGATATGTCGGAATACATGGAGAAACACGCGGTCAGCCGCCTGATCGGTGCGCCTCCGGGCTATGTCGGGTTCGACCAAGGCGGTTTGCTGACTGATGGTGTCGACCAGCATCCGCATTGCGTTCTGCTGCTGGATGAGATCGAAAAAGCCCACCCGGACGTGTTCAACATCCTGCTGCAAGTGATGGACCACGGAGAGCTGACCGACCACAATGGTCGCACGGTGAACTTCCGCAACGTGGTGCTGATCATGACCTCGAATGCAGGGGCGCAAGAACAGGCAAAGGCGGCCATCGGCTTTGCCCGCGACCGCCGCGAAGGTGAGGATACCGCCGCGATCGAACGTATGTTCACGCCGGAATTCCGCAACCGTCTGGATGCTGTCATTTCCTTCGCGCCGCTGCCGAAAGAGGTCATCCTGCAGGTGGTCGAGAAATTCGTTCTTCAGCTTGAGGCACAGCTTCTGGACCGCAATGTGACCATCGACCTGACGCCAAAAGCCGCCGAATGGCTGGCCGACAAAGGCTATGACGACAAGATGGGTGCGCGGCCACTTGGACGCGTCATTCAGGAACACATCAAGAAACCTCTGGCCGAGGAGCTGCTGTTCGGCAAGCTGGCCAAGGGCGGTGTCGTTCGCGTCTCGGTCAAGAAGGGAGAGCTGGATCTGGACATTTTTGGCCCCGATCAACCGCGCATCCCTGGCGACAAACCCCCGCTTCTGACTGCAGATTAAAAGCAGCGCATCAAATCAAAGCCCGGCTTCTACGCCGGGCTTTTTTCTTGCCCGAGCTGAGTCACCTGTCTCAAAAGAAAATCTCAGGGGCGCCCGGAAAACCACCCAACTCTGACAATGGGCCTTACTTGCTGCAATCAGCGCTCGGTCAGCTTCAATTCGATCCGGCGATTCTGAGCGCGCGCTTCTGGGGTGTTTGCGGGGTTGAAGGGTTGGAATTCACCAAAGCCATTGGCCGCCAGACGTTGCGGTGGAATACCCAGCGCATCGACCATATAACGGACAACCGACAAGGCGCGTCCCTGGCTAAGCTCCCAGTTGTCCCGATAGCGGCCAGTTCCGGCCAGCGGGACATTGTCGGTATGGCCGTCCACGCGAATAACCCAGTTCAGGCCTTCGGGAATTTCAGCCGCGACACTGCGCAGTATATTGGCCACCTTGGCGATCTCAAGCTGACCCTTGGGCGACAGCACTGCTGATCCTGTATCGAACAGTACTTCGGACGAGAACACAAACCGATCGCCTTCGATCCGAACGCCTTCCTGATTACCCAGCACATCGCGCAACCGACCGAAGAATTCCGAGCGATATCGCTGAAGATCCTCGGCCTGCGCCGTAAGTTCTTGGTTCTGACCCGAAAGAGCCTCGGCCTCGGCCTCAAGCCGGGCGCGCTCGGCCTCTTCCAACAGACGACGACGACGCTCTTCCGAGGCGGCGCGGGCGAGTGCGGCGTTCAGATCCTGACCCAATGTTTGAATACGAATATCTGCGGCGGCGTTGCGGTCTTCGTAATCGTCCAGCAGGGCCTGCAATCCACCCAACTGCTCGCGCAGGGCTGCCATCTGCTGGTTCAGCAAGGCAGTCTGACGCTGCGCCTTGGCTGAAACGGCTTTCTCGGCAGAGATTGCCTCACGCGCAACGGCCAGCAAGGCTGCGCGTTCTTCGGCCAATGTACGCTGTATCTGTTCCGCTGTCAGAGCGTCGGTTTGGGCGGCCAATGCCGCTTGCAGCTGGGCCTGCAACTCCTGACTATCGAGCTCACCAAACTGCCGCTCCAGCTCGGCCTTGGCAGCTTGCGCAGCGGCCAACAGGGTCAGGGTTTCTTCGGCTTGCTTGCGTTGCGCTTCCAGAGCCAGCGTCATAGCGGTCAGTTCCGCATCCGCGTCCTGCAGACGATTGCGCAGGTTATCGGCAGCCGCAGCTTCGGCCAGGCGCGCGGCCTCTTCGGCGTCAAGCTGGCCTTCAAGCTCGGTGACCAATGCGGCCTGCGCGGCCTCATTTTGTTCCAGATCCGCCACCAACGCTTCAAGCGCTTCGCGGCGGGCAGCATCAAGCCGGGCGGCCTCGGCCTGGGCATCGACCTCGGCACGACTATGGGCAAGGGCCAGGTTCAGGGCCTCTTGTTCATTCAGCAATTCCGAACGCTCAGATTCCAGTGAGGCGATAACCCCCAGCGACCGCTCTTGATCGGCCAACAGAGATGCGACCTGTGCTTCGAATGACGTGATCCTGGTTTCCGCCTGCGCCAGATCTTCCTCGGCCTGCGTCAGGGTCGCATTCAGCGCCCCTAACCGGGCCTGAAGGCGGCTGTTTTCCCGTTCTTCCAACCCAAGCGCACCGGCAAGGGCCGCCACTTCGCCGGACAGAGCGGTCAGTTCATCCTCTTGCCCCGAAATCGTCTCGCGCAGCACGAATTGCACCACCATGAAGATGGTCAACACAAAGGTCAGAACCATCAACAGCCCGGTCATCGCATCCACGAAACCAGGCCAGACCGACCCCTGAAACCGCTGACCTGTGCGACGGGACAGAGCCATGGATTACTCTCCTTCCGGAGCGGTTCGAACGGCGCCTCTGGGCAATGTAAGAGCTTTGACCAACAGTTCGATGTCCTTGCGCAGCTCGCTCATGCTTTCTTGGCGGCCTGCAGAAATTTCTTCGAGGATACGCAGCAACTGAACATCCATCGAGCGCAGGCGCATGCGGCTTTCTGCGTCTATTCCTTCGCTGGTCCCCTGTTCCCGCAGATGATCCAGCAGAGCGTCCTGCCCCAGTGCGACACGTTCCAGCGCAGCGGTGACATTCTCGGTCTCAGACTGACGCTGGTTCATATCTCCGATAGCGCCGACAAGATGCCCCAGCTTGCCCGACAGCTCGGCCCGGTCGGTTTCCTGCGCCGAAAACAAGTCCTGCAGGGCGTTCATCTGTTCGGACATTGCATCCAGAACCGGTGTCAGAACCGCCAGTTCGGTGCTGCTGCCGTCATCGCCTGCTGCAAAGCCGACACGGGTGATCGAGGACAACCATTCTTCGAGCTCTCGATAAAACCGGTTCTGCCCGTGGCCCGCGAACAGTTCCAGCAACCCCACAATCAGCGATCCGGCAAGGCCCAGCAACGAAGACCCAAAGGCCACGCCCATTCCCTGCAGTTGGGTTTCAAGGCCAACCATCAGGCGATTGAACACCGCCAGCCCTTCTTCGCCATCCTGCGGATTGAGACTGCGGATCGTGTCGACAATAGCGGGGACCGTCGTGGCCAAACCAAAAAACGTTCCCAAAAGCCCAAGATAGATCAGAACATTGGTGATATAACGCGTGATCTCACGCTCTTCCTCGACCCGTTCGGCCACCGAATCCAAAATAGATCGGGTCGAACTGGAACTGATCTGTGATCGCGCACCCCGGTCCCGCAGCAGCGACGCCAGCGGTGCCAAAAGCTGAGGCGTGCGCGCGTCCTCATGAACAACGCCACCAACGAAGGACTCGATCCAGCGCACCGAACCGATCAACTGTGTCACCTGATAAAAACAGGCAATTACGCCGACAAAAAATACCAGAAGGATAAAACCGTTCAGATAGGGGTTTGCATAGAAAACCGGCAAAACGTAAGGCAGCGCCATGAAGATGCCCATACCAGCCAGGCCGATCGCCACAAGCATCGTTACGATCTGACGAATGGGTTGCGAGAAATGCGGTCTCGCGCCCTGTTGTGCCTGCGCCATGCGCGTTTTTCCCGGTTCTTTTCTGCTCTGACGCGAATCTACCGAAAATCTGCCGGTGACGCCAAGGGTTTATGAGGTAATGCTTCGCACCCGTTGCGCTAACCACTCAAGATCGGGATCACGCAGACCAATCTCGGTCAGATGTTCAGCAGTGTTATAAAGGTATTCGGTATTTGGACCACGCCCGCCAACAGCATGGGCAATGATCTGCGCCTGGTCTTCCAACGGCATGCCCCCGCAATACTGCACGTGATCTGCGTCGATAACATAGGTGACTGCCGTTACGACCTCGTCCGTTTCCAAATGCACATCCAGCATCTTTTCGACATAGGCCGACGAGATCAGCTCGCGCTCGCGCAGTTCATGCAAGGTACGCTCTTCGTGGCCTGCTTCGACGGCGAGGGCCAGACCTTTGCACAGGGTGTCTTGCTGTTCATCCAACGCCAGAACAAGGCCGGGTTTCTCTTCGGTTCCGCGGTGATGAATCGAACTCATGCAGAAAGACCGCGCATATCCATTCAGGGTTGCGCGTTCGCTGCGGGACACGGGAAAGCCGGGATTCCACAGCAGCGACCCATATCCGAAAACCCACATCGTCATAGCACTGGTCCTTGCCCGTTTGCGCCTATAAACATCAATTTCAAGGCGGGAAAAAGGGCCATTAGCAATGCGCGGGCTAATACGAGTAGTCATTTTCATCACTGCGATCTGGAGCGCCTATTGGTTCGTCGCCGGATATGGATTGCGCAACGCGATCACAACATGGTTCGACAACCAACAAGAAAGAGGCTGGCTGGCCGATTTTTCGGACGTAGCCACAGCAGGCTATCCGTTCAACCACGTCACCCGACTGAACAGCCCCGCACTGGCCGACCCGGTCAACGGCACCGCCTGGAGCGCCGACTGGATCGAATTCCAAAGCCCCGCGATCTGGCCGGGTCGGCAAGTTCTGCGTTTCGCGGAAACGCCGCAGCTGCTGTCCTATTTCGATCAAACGTCGACCATCGTTGCAGCTGACCTGCAGGCCGAGCTGCAGTTGCAACCTGGTGTCGCGCTGATGCTAGAGAAAATGTCTCTGACTGCCGGACCATGGTCCGTTGCCAATGATGCTGATTTGCTAGCAGCGGGAACCACGCTTGGTCTGGTGATGGAGCAAACCGAAAATCCTCAAGCCTATGCGATCAGCGCACGGATCGACGGCTTTTCCCCCGGCGATGATCTGCGCGCCATGATGCATTCCGCCACCACACTGCCCCAGACATTCGATGCGCTGGAATTGGACATGGTCGCCACCTTTGACAAACCCTGGGACCGATCCGCGTTGGAGCAAAGCCGGCCTCAGCCCACCCGGATCGACCTGCGTCTGGCTGAGATGAAATGGGGTGCATTGCGCCTGTTCGCTGCCGGAGAGCTGGACGTGGACGAACAGGGTATTCCTACCGGAGAGATTTCGATCAAGGCTGAAAATTGGCGTGAGATGGTTGCCATGGCCAACGCCGCAGGGGCCCTACCCGATCAGGCGGTAGACCCTGTTACACGTGCCCTGAAATTCATGGCTGGCTTGGGGGGCAATCCCGACGCGCTGGATCTTCAGTTGAATTTCCGTGAGGGCTATGTGGCGCTTGGCCCGCTACCCCTTGGTCCGGCCCCGCGGTTGATCCTGCGTTAACGGCAGTACGGGCCACGGCGATACCGGGCTGTGTCCAAGTGAAAATGATCCCGGTGATACCGGTCCGCATTCGGGCCAAGTACCGTTCCGAACGGCCCGCAGGCGGCGCGCCAGATCTTGGTCAGTTGCTTCTTTGACGGGTTCTTGCGCCAACCGTTCAGAACGGTCACAACCTCGCCATTCGCCATCTTGAAACCTGATATGTCTATGGCCCGGCCCTTACCGTGTTCCGATATCCGCGCACCCTTGCGGTTGTTGCGCGTTCGGCATGCGTAGTGGGCCGCGACCTGCAGTTCGACAACGGGACCGCGCCTTTTGAAGGTGGGCTTCACGCTTTTCTCGACCCATTGGTTCAGCGCAATTGCTGTGCCGCAATCCATGGTGGACGGACGGCTAAGCGCCACACCAGAAACTGAGGTGATCTGTACCGCTTCCTTGATCCCGCAGGCTTTGATCTTGCCGGGAACATTACCCACCGGCTTGCCCTGAATTTCGATATTCCCGCAGACCGATGTTTTGCGCAGCTTACGCTTTTTGAACAGCACCTGCTGTACCAGCGTATTCGGCTGCAACTCTGGCTGCATCCCGACCGGGGCGGCAAAGGCCAGAACCGGTTGGTCGCCGAGGATCGTGGGTTGATCCGATAGCGCTGCATTGCCGATTGTGGCGCCAAGCGCCACCCACCCGATCGACAGAACCCTCCAACCGCGCCTCATGGGTTGGTCTTCCCGCGACCGAAATCCGGGGCGTCCGTATCCTGCCCCGCATCAATGATACCGCGCCGGATCGCACGTGTACGGGTGAAGTAATCGAACAGTTGATCGCCATCCCCTGTCCGAATTGCCCGCTGCAGGGCGAAGAGCTCTTCGGTGAAACGCCCCAATATCTCCAGCGTCGCATCCTTGTTGGTCAGAAACACATCGCGCCACATAGTCGGGTCCGAGGCCGCGATCCGGGTGAAATCCCGAAAGCCCGCGGCCGAGTATTTGATGACCTCGCTATCGGTCACACGGCGCAGATCATCCGCTACGCCGACCATCGTATAGGCGATAAGGTGTGGCGCATGGGATGTCACTGCAAGAACCAGATCATGGTGATCGGCATCCATCTCATCAACATTCGAACCCAAACCCGTCCACAATGAGCGTAGTCGCGCAACGGCCTCCGGGTCCGAGCCCTCTACCGGCACCAATAGGCACCACCGATTATCGAACAGCTCGGCAAATCCGGATTCAGGGCCGGAATGCTCGGTCCCGGCCAGCGGATGCGCGGGAATGAAATGAACGCCCTGCGGGATGTGAGGCGAGACATCCTGAATGACATGCCGCTTGACCGAACCCACATCTGACACGGTCGCGCCCGACTTCAGGGCAGGCGCAATCTCCTGCGCTACCGCGCCCATCGCGCCAACAGGCACGCACAGAACCACAAGGTCTGCCCCCTCAACGGCCTCTTGCGCGGTGTCACAGATCCGGTCGCATAGGCCAATCTTGCGCGCGGTGTCGCGCGTGGCCTCGGACCGGGCATAGCCGGTTACTTCGGCGGCCAATCCAGCACGTTTAATCGCCCAGAACATCGACGATGCGATCAGGCCCAACCCGATCAGCGCAACGCGGTCATATACCTGGCTCATGCGGCGCCCCCTTTGAAAGCGGTTATGGCCGCAACGACACGGCGACAAGCCTCCTCGTCCCCAACCGTGATCCGAAGAGCATTTGGCAGGTTATATCCCGCCACGCGGCGCACGATCAAACCCTGTGTCTTGAGGTAATCGTCGCACGCTTCGGCCTCGGCCTGATCCCTAAAACGGGCGAGAATAAAATTGGTGCTGGACGCATCCGAAGATACGCCGATTTTGGACAACTGGGCCGAAAGCCAAACCCGCAAGCGTGCATTTTCGCTGTGGCAAAAGGTCAGGTACTCTTCGTCCTTTATGGCGGCTTCGGCAGCGGCCAACGCAGTCAGCGACAGGTTGAAGGGCTGGCGCACCCGGTTAAGCACATCAATGATCTCTTGCGCCGCATAGCCCCAACCGACCCGCAGCCCACCCAGTCCATAGATCTTGGAAAAGGTCCGCGTCATGATCACATTCTCGAACCGATCCACCAGAGCGCGGCCTCCGTCGAACCCTTCGACAAACTCGGCATAGGCGCCATCAATCACCATCAGACAGGTCTGCGGCAAGCTTTCGGCCAGTCGGATAAGATCAGCCTCGGGGATCATGGTCGATGTCGGATTGCCCGGATTGGTCACGAACACGATCCGGGTCTGGTCAGTCACAGCGGCAAGAATGTTGTCCACATCCACGTGACGATCGGTTTCAGACACCATCACCGGAGTTGCCCCCGCCATCCGAGCGATGATCGGGTACATCGAAAATCCGTGTTCGGTATAGATAACCTCATCCCCCGGACCGGCATAAGCCTGTGCCACGAATTGCAGCACCTCGTCACTGCCCACGCCGCAGATAATTCGCGCCGGGTCCAGCCCGTGGCGTTCGCCAATAGCCATACGCAGACTGGCGTGATCTGTACTGGGATACCGGTTCAGGGTGGCCGCACTGTCCCGTACTGCCTCGATCGCTTTGGGGCTGGGGCCAAAGGGGTTTTCGTTCGAGCTCAACTTGATCACATGGTCGACCCCCGCCAACTTCGACTGGCCGCCCTGATAAAGCGCGATGTCCATAATGCCGGGTTGAGGGGTGATCTGGGTCATAAGGGGCTCCGTATTTAGAAGCCCCTCATACCCGTCTCAAAGCGTTGAGAAAAGCGGCAATTCCCTTAAGCCGCCTTGAAGCGGGCTGTCGCCGGGTCGGCGTCGTAAAAGGGGGTAAATTCTTCGGTCCGCCGGGACAGGTCATTGACGCTGTCGATGATGAAGCGGGCAGTCTCTTGGGACATCAGATATGAAAAGTTCAGACGCACCCAACCGGGTTTTTTCAACTCTTCACCAGCACCAAGCGCCGCATGCAACTGCTCCGAGGCTGCACGATCAATACCCAGCAACCGATGGGCATAGGGCCCTGCACAAGCACACCCGCCCCGCGCTTGAATGCCATAAACATCACTCAGCATCCGGGTGAATAACTGCTGGTGCACCGGCTGACCTTTACTGTCATGAACAAGAAAGGAAAAAATCGGCAACCGATGTGGATTGTCCGCGCCCAACAAGGTCAGACCTGGGTTATCTCCCCACCCTTCCAATGCCATCTGGTTGTAGAGCGCCTCGCGCCTTGCGATTTCGTCTGCGCCAACCGCATCTTTGACCATGAAAGCCAACGCGGCACGGATATCGCCTATGACATTCGGCGTTCCCGCCTCTTCGCGCGTTGCAAGATCGGCGCTGTAGTCATGCCCCCAAGGGGACACGAAACTCACAGTGCCACCACCGGGCCAGCTGGGGCATGTTCGCTGCACAACGTTTTGATTGACGATCAATACACCAGACGCGCCGGGTCCACCGGCAAATTTATGAGGAGAGACCACGATCGCATCCTTGCGCGCATCCGCCGGGCCCATTTCCATTGGCAGATAAGGCCCACCGCCCGCATAATCCCAAACCGCTACAGCACCATTAGCCTTGAGCAGCCGCGTAACCGGGTCGGGATCAGTGATTATGCCCGTCACATTCGAAGCGGCCGAAAATGATCCGACGATCAGATCCGCATCCGCGTTTTCCGCCAAGGCACGCTCTAAAGCCGACAGATCGACACCCCCTTCGGGTGCTTCGGGGATTTCAATCACCAGCGCTTTGCTTTCCCGCCACGGCAGGATGTTCGAATGGTGCTCATATGGGCCGATCAAAACCACTGGTCGCGCAGCAGCCTCGATCCCCAACAGGTTGACCAGCCGGTTGAGACCCGCTGTAGCGCCCGATCCCGTAAAGATCACCGCATCATTTTCCCCGGCGCCAACAATCCGGGAGATTTCCGCACGGGCCTCGCGGCGCAGTCGGGTCATGTAGGCCCCGCAATAAGACGCCTCGGTGTGGCTGTTGGCATAAAACGGCAACACATGCGCGGCCACAAAATCCTCGACCTGCTTCAATGCGCGGCCCGACGCAACATAATCCGCGTAAACCAAAGGTATGTCCCCGCGCAGCCCCGGGATCATAACATTCTCGCCGATTAAGCCATCGCGCAACGTGTCGCTACGAACAGCAGCTTCAATGTCAGAACGAAATTGGGAAAGTGTCATTATATGGACTCCGAAGTTTCCCAACAAATATGATTGATATGTGTTGTGTATATAATGCATATTTTTAGATGGTTTTCATAAATCATGTGTCATATGATTTGGAATGTCAAAAAATCTAGATCATATTGACCACCGCCTGCTGCGTGAATTGCAAACCGACGCTACGCTGTCCCAACGAGAACTGGCCGACCGCATCGGGCTGTCGCAAAACGCCTGCTGGCGTCGGCTGAAGGCCCTGAATGATCAGGGCGTCATCATCGGATCGACGGCGCAAATCGCGCGCGAAAAACTAGGGCTAAGCCTTGTAGTCTTCGTCATGCTGCGTACGCGGCACCACTCGGCCGAGTGGTTACAGGCCTTTCGCAGGCATGTTCTGACGATACCAGAGGTCGTGGACTTCCACCGCATTGGCGGCGACTACGACTATCAGCTCAAGGTTGTTACGCAGGATATGGCTTCGTACGACAAGGTCTATCAACGCCTCATCGAAAAAGTCGAGCTGGACAGCGTAACCTCATATTTCGCGATGGAGGCAATTGCAGAAGGACGACCCTTGCCAATCTGATCTGCTCTTTATTTGGCCAAAAAAATTGCTCGGGGGGCATCGCGGCTGGTCGTGATTGGGGGCAGAGTCCCCTAAAACGAAAAAGGCCGCGCAACCGCGCGGCCTTTCGAATTTCGATTTCGGCGAAGATTAGTTCTTCGCGTAGAATTCGACAACCAGGTTCGGTTCCATCATGACAGGGTAAGGCACATCGCCCAGACCTGGTGCGCGCACGAAAGTCGCGGTCATTTTCGAGTGGTCGGCGTCGATGTAATCAGGAACATCACGCTCGGCCAGAGCAGCAGCTTCAAGAACAACGGCCAGTTGCTTGGACTTGTCACGTACTTCGATGACGTCGCCTTCTTTGACACGGTAGCTGGGGATGTTGACCCGCTTGCCGTTCACTGTGACGTGGCCGTGGTTCACGAACTGACGCGCGGCGAACACGGTCGCGACGAATTTGGCGCGATAGACAACGGCGTCCAGACGGCGTTCCAGCAGACCAATCAGGTTTTCACCGGTATCGCCGTTGACACGAACAGCTTCGGCATAGATGCGGCGGAACTGCTTTTCGGTCAGGTCGCCATAGTAGCCCTTCAGCTTCTGCTTGGCACGCAGCTGCAGACCGAAGTCAGACAGTTTGCCTTTCCGGCGCTGACCGTGCTGACCAGGGCCGTATTCACGACGGTTGACCGGGGATTTCGGACGACCCCAGATGTTTTCGCCCATCCGGCGGTCGATTTTGTACTTGGCAGACGTGCGTTTGGTCACGGCTGATCTCCTTCTTAAGGTCGAGGCCCTGATAGGCCACTATGAAGGGCGTTGTCCTCTTGAGGTTTCCCTCATGACAGGCCTCCCCTTGCGGGGGCCACCAACACCAATGAAGCCGCGCTTATATCCGTAGCGCTGGCAGAGTCAACATGCCGAACGGAAGGAACCGAAACTTTCTGAAATTTGATTCAAAGACGGCACCACTAACGGGATTTACTCCGCTAAAGTGGCACCGTTTACAGTTGCGCGTAGGTTCGCGACACCAGTGTACTGGAACTGAGTGGCCTTACGATGAAACGCGACGACAGTTCCGTCCTGCTCTGCAACTTCACCACTCTGATGCTTGATCTGAGTATATGCGCTGATCCAGAATTCCTGATCGCGTGAAGGACAGCCGCTTTCAAACACCAGCGACGGGCTTTCATCATCATCGGAAACGACCAGTAACGCTGAAAACCGTTGCGCCCCGTTCATAAGCTCGAGCGTTCCGACGACATTATCCGAAAAAGTCGTGGCAGGAATAACGCGCCCGATTGTACCTGATGCAAATGCGTTTTTACGCCCGACAACTTCAGCGCTGCCTGCCAGCATCGATGCCTGACCGCGCCAGGACCAGGCCGACCCTACATTTAAAAATGCCAGAGGCGCCGCCTCTAGCCCATCAATCTCTGTCTGCGACCATGAAATGGCAACACGACCGTTTACCCCGGTATTCATTTTACCGCCCGTACCCCTCAACAAATCACTGCCCGATGGCCAAGGGTTTATCAGTGACGATTCCGGCAGAAAAGGGACGGAATTGCAGCAATCACGAGAATGTTGCAGAACAGAATCAGAATCCGGATGCAGAAATCCGCGTTTCAAAGACTTAAAGGATCATACTGAGCCCGAATATCGGTCTGCCCTGCATTCGGTCTGATCAGGCTTTTTTCGATTCGCCAACCACAGCGGATTTAGATTTCAAATGCGTGCGCCCTAATCGGCACACTGCACGAGCTGTCAGTTCACCAGCCCCCGATCCGCCATCCCACCGGAAAAGCGGAGGCTGCGGATATCTTCCGGCATCGTCTTGTACTGGTCTCGAAAAGCACGTTTCAGTGACGTTGTAGACGAAAACCCTGTGGCGGTGGCAATCTCGATTTGTGGCAAATCCGTAAACCGCAGCAGGCTATGCGCACGTTCCAAACGCAATTCTCGGTATGTGGCCAAAAGCTTTGCCCCCGTCTTGTTCAGAAACCGTCTCTGAAGCTGCCGGGTTGAAGTGCCGACCATGTTCGAAAGATCCGTGATCCTGAGTGGCTCTTCGACATGATTCAGCATTGCCTCAACCGCTGACATAACCAGGTGATCCCCGCCCGCACGATGGATCAAGCGATTGGCAAGCTGGCTTTCGCAGTCCCGCTTGGGCTCGGACAGGCCGATAAACCCGCGTAGGTTATCTGCCATATTCTCACCATGGTCCAACGAAACAAAATCCGCCAACAAACGCAGCGTACTTAGACGTGTCGTCGCGCTATGCGTGCGCCCGCGCGCCGCCAGATATGTGCCTGTACCACAGTTGGTCAAACTTGCTTCACGCGCTGCTGCATCGAAGTTGGGGTGAATGGCCGCGACTGTTTTTTCCGACAATCTAATCTGGGCCAGCACAAGCACGGCACCACCGACAAGAATGGTCCGTGGCGAAAGGTTCAGAACTTGTGAGACCCATGTTCTTTCGGCGTCGGACAACGTCCAACAATCCGAAAAATCGCCCCAGAAAACAGCCGCTCTTCCGGTCCAGTACTGCGGTCCTCCTACGGACCCCGCACCAGCCAAACGCAGATTAACGACATAGGAATGGTCGCCGGTCAGGTCGCTCAGGGCATGATAAAATTCCCTGATCATCTCGGCCGAGGCAAATGCACTACTATCGCGCACGATCACATCGATGTTGTGGGTTCGCACGAACGCAGCAGAGGTTGGCTCAGCCAGATAGGCTTGGTCATTTTCGAAGATGCAATGCTTCATGTCTCCCCCGCTGAAAAGCCTGGGCCACAGGCAAAGGCATATGGCCCGGGATGGATCAGCCCGCGGACAGTGCGTGGGCTGATCCGGTTGTCGTCTGTTTACTCTGCGGCTTCTTCGTAAGCGTCCATTGGTGGGCATGTGCAGATGAGGTTTCGGTCTCCGTATGCGTTGTCGA